>NZ_JAMFSB010000403.1 GCF_026225065.1 Paraburkholderia sp.
ACGACGCGTCGTTATCGCCCCAGTAGTTGATTGCCACATCGGCGCCTTCGCGTGCGCATGCCACCGCGATGGCCCGGCCAATGCCGCGCGATCCGCCTGTGACGATCACTACCTTGTCCTTGAGCAGCACTTCTTTCTCCTTGATCGATCGGATTGCGCCGTGCGGATTTTGACGCACGTTTCGACGCACTGTTCAACGTGCCGAGTGCACCTTGCGCATTTCAACGCGGGTACGGCCGCACCAACGCGCATTCCGGATTGAGCCGCACGCCAAACCCCGGTGTATCCGGCACCTTCATCCGTCCATTCACAGGCACCGGTTCGTCGAGCAGCAGCGGTGTAAACATCGGCACCACCTCATCGGCCTTCGGCGCCATCATCAGAAACTCGGCGAACGGCGAGTTGTGACGAGTCACCACGAAGTGATAGCTGTACACCGACGACCCGTGCGGCACCACCATCACGTTATGCGCATCGGCGAGCGCGGAAATCTTGATGAGCTCGGTGATGCCACCACACCAGCCAACGTCCGGCTGGATCAGATCGCAGCATTCCATTTCCAGCAGCATGCGAAAGCCCCAGCGCGTCGCCTCGTGTTCGCCCGTCGAGATCATCATGCCGCGCGGAACGTTGCGGCGCAGTTCGGCGTAACCCCAGTAGTCATCCGGCGGCAGGCATTCTTCGAGCCATTTCAGACCGTACTCGTGCGCCGCATGCGCAAGCTTGGTGGCGTACGGCACATCGAGACTCATCCAGCAATCGAACATCAGCCAGAAGTCGTCGCCGACTTTCGAGCGCATGTCAGCGAGTTTCGCGAGATTCTTTTTGAGTCCTTCCGCGCCCTCGGCCGGGCCGTGTTGCAACGGCAGCTTGCCGCCGATAAAGCCCATCTCCTTCGCGAGATCGGGCCGCGCGCCGGTTGCATAGAACACCAGTTCATCGCGCACCGGGCCGCCCAACAGTTGATACACCGGTTCCTTGCGGACTTTGGCGAGCAGATCCCACAAGGCCAGATCGACGCCCGAAATCGTATTCAGCACCACGCCCTTACGACCATAGTAGAGCGTGGAGAAATACATCTGATCCCACATTTTCTCGATGTCGGTGACAAGCTGGCCTTCGAGAAAACGCGCCAGATGCTTCTCGACGATAAACGCGCCGATCTCGCCACCTGTCGTCACAGCAAAGCCGACGGTGCCGTCGCTCGCTTCGATCTCGACCACCAGCGTGCCCAGCACGTTGATGCCGAACGACTGGCGGCTCTGGCGATACTCGGGATAACGCGCCATCGGCGTCGAGATGTGATCGTCGATCCAGTGGCCGTCCGGCTGGTCGTGATAATCCGCGCCGCCGCCACGGACGATAAAGGCACGCACGTGCTTGATAGTAGGCATGGCCATAAGAGAGGCTCCGTTTGTAGTGCAGTAAGCGCGGCCGTCGATGCCTGGCGGGCGCGGTGTCTCGGTGATGCGTCAGTGATGTGTCAATGGGGTAAGCGGTTGGGGTGTCTGCGCACCGTCCCGGCGAAACAGCGTGCCGATCAGCAGGGCCGCCAGTAGACTCGCCGCGCCGAGCACCAGCAAGCCGGCCGAGGTCGAAGCGAAGTTGTGTTCCGCGGCGGTGCGCAGCGACGGCGCGATAAAGCCGCCCAGGCCGCCGAGCGAGTTGATCAGAGCGATGCCGCCTGCCGCCGCCGCGCCGGTCAGATAGCGCGTGGGGAAAGTCCAGAACAGCGGCTGCGCGGCGATAAAACCACTGGCGGCGCAACACAACGCAAGCAGCGCAAACGAGGGGCTATGCGTCAATCCCGACGCACCGATGCCGAGCCCGGCAAGCACCAGCAGCGCAACGGCCCAGGCGCGATGCCCGCCGGTTCGGTCAGCGCGGCGAGGCACGAGCCACGTCACGACTAGCGCACACAGCCACGGCAGCGCCGCAACCAGGCCCACGCGCAAGCCCACCGTCGTGCCCAAAAGCGCGGCCACCTGTTGCGGCAGATAGAAGATCACGCCGTAGACGCTCATCTGGATCAGCAGATAGATCCCCGACAGCCCCAGCACGCGCCGGTCGAGCAGCGCGGCAAGGAGATTGCGAGGCCCGTGCGTGGAGGCATCGCGAGCGTTTTCGTCGAGTGCGGCGCGCAAGGTCGCACGTTGCGCGCTATCGAGCCAACGCGCGTCTTCGGGTTGATTGTCGAGATACCAGAACGCCCATACGCCGACAGTCGCGGCCATCGCGCCTTCGATCAGAAACAGCCATTGCCAGCCCGCCAGGCCCGCGGTGCCATGCAACTCGAGCAACAGGCCCGAGAGCGGACTGCCGAAGATAAACGCGAGCGGCGCGCCGAAATAGAACACCCCGACGGCACGCGCCCGCGACGATTGCGGAAACCAGTGTGTGAGGTAATAGATGACGCCCGGGAAGAAACCGGCCTCCGCGACGCCGAGCAGAAAACGAATCGTGTAGAACGCCGTGGGCGTGTGCGCGAGACACATCGAAGCCGACACCAGTCCCCACGTCACCATGATGCGGCACATCCACAGACGCGCGCCCACCCGATGCAGCAGGAGATTGCTTGGCACTTCGAACAATGCATAGCCGATAAAGAACACCCCTGCGCCAAACGCAAATGCAGCGTTCGACAAGCCCGTATCGTGCTGCAACGCTTTTTGCGCGAAGCCGATATTGGCGCGATCGAGGAAAGCCAGCACGTACATCAGCAAAAGAAACGGCAACAAACGCCGCATGACCTTGCTGTTGATCGCCTCGAGGGATGCGGGCGAATTCGGATTCATGTTGTCTCCTACTCCTGATCCGCTCATGGGACGTGGCAGATTGACTGCGGCACTCTCCAACGAACGGTGTCACTGCCCCCGTCTACGCGGGCTCGGCTGGTCGGCGGCATGCTGCCGGCCTCGCCTACAGGACGCGCTGCGGTGCGCGTCCACTGTGCCGCGTACGCCAACGCGCAAGCAGCACTCGTACTTACTGCTTAAACATCAGTAAGTCGCGCGCCCACCCGACAGATCGAACACCGCACCGGTGCTGAACGCGCAGTCTTCCGACGACAGCCACAGGATCAGCGAGGCAGCCTCTTCGGGCAACAGGAAGCGGTTCATGGGGATCTTCGAGAGCATGTAGTCGATATGCTGCTGCGACATCGAATCGAAGATTTCCGTCTTGGCAGCCGCAGGCGTGACGGCGTTGACCAGGATGTTTTTGGTAGCCAGTTCTTTGCCGAGCGATTTGGTGAGGCCAATCAGGCCGGCCTTCGAGGCGCTGTAGTGCGACGCGTTCGGATTGCCGTCCTTGCCGGCCACCGAGGCGATATTGACGATGCGGCCGTAGCCCTGCTTGAGCATCTGCGGTACCACAGCGCGGCAGGTCAGATACGGGCCGATCAGGTTCACGTCGATCACGCGGCGCCAGACATCCGGTTCCAGCTCCCACGTGGTGCCATTACCGCCGGTGATGCCCGCACAGTTGATCAGCACGTCGATCGTGCCGTGGGCGGCAAGCGTTTCGCTGACCGCCTTGTTCACCGAAGCCTCGTCGGTCAACTCGACGATCGCCGTCGAGACCTTGCCGAGTTCGGCCAGTTCGCCCCGGCTGCGCTCGAGACGCTCCGCGTCGACGTCCCACAGCGCCACCGAAGCGCCTGACTTTAGCGCGCGCTGCGCCACTGCATACCCAATTCCACGCGCCCCGCCAGTAATGACGACGGTACGCCCCTCCAGATCGATTCGGTTCATCGCTTGTCTCGCTCCTATGACACCCAGTAGTACCCGGGTCACAGTGTGGTTGTGTTGGTGTCAGCCAATATACGGCGTGGCTGATACCGGAACAATTCGAGTATTGGAAGATGCGATAACAAAAGTGGATCGGGAGTGCACGAAGGTCAAACCTCCGCACTCACCCGATTCCGCCCTGCCGACTTCGCCGCATACAGTTGCGCATCAGCCGCAGCCATCAATCCGGAAGCGTTCGCCCCCTGAGCCGGCACGCAGGTGGCGCAGCCCACGCTGACCGTCACGCTGCTGTGGCCGCTCTGCCCATAGAACAGGCTCATGCCCTGGACCTTTTTGCGGATCTTCTCCGCGACACTCGTCGCCCCTTCCGCCGGGGTATCCGGCAACACCACGGCAAACTCCTCGCCGCCATAGCGTGCCACCAGATCCACCGGACGCCGCACCGCCGACGCGATGCATTCGGCCACCGCGGTCAGCACTTCGTCGCCAGCGGCATGGCCGTAGGTATCGTTAAACTGCTTGAAATGATCGATGTCGACAAACAGCACCGACATCGGGCTGCCATGACGCCGCGCGCGCAACCATTCTTCGTCGAGCCGGCGGTCCAGCACGCGACGGTTGCTGAGACCGGTCAGCGGGTCCGTCGCTGCGAGCCTGATCAGTTCCGCCTGCGCCGCGACCTTGTCCTGCAAGGTAAATGCAAGCAACCACGACAGCACCACAAACACCGCGCCCAGAGCAAGCGTCAGGCCGCCGGCAATCAGGCTGCGCCGCCGCCATTCGGCAAGCACGTCGTCAAGCGACGGCGCCACCACGGCGATCAACGGCGTGTTGTGCACACGCGCATAGGTGAACATGCGCCGTACGCCGTCAACTGCCGAACTCGCGATATACGACCCCTCCGCGCGCGCTGCCATGGTTGTGAAAGTGGGTGACTTTGCGATGCTGGTGCCGACATCGCTTTCGACAAACGGCTTACGGGCCAGCAGGGTTCCATCGTCGAGGACGATAAAAACCGACCCGAACGTGCCGGTGTTGATCCTGTCGAGCAAGTGCTGAAAATATTCAAGCCGGATAGCGAGCATAGCAACGCCCGCGAAACTGCCGTCCGGTGCATTGATGCGCCGGGTCAGCCCGATCGATGGATTGCCGCCGCGCCACCGGGAGCGATACGGATGCGATACGAACAGGCCCACCGACGGATTGCGCTGTTGAACGACAAAATAGTCACGGTCGCTGAGCGGCACCACTGGATTGCGGTCGCTGTTCTGGGAAGCGCGCGGAAGGCCATCTATGCCCAATACATAGGCACCGCCGAGGTAAGCGGCGGTGGTCGCCCGATCGAACAGCACAGCTTGCCGCAGCGCAGGGGACAGGTGCCAGGTGGCCGGGTTCTGCGCGTTGTCGACCATCGACTGCAGCGACAGGTCGTAGATCTCCACATTGCGCGCGAGGTCGCTGGAAATCAGCGAGACCAGGTTCTCCGAGGTTTCGTGGGCGTGGCGCAGCGCGTCGGCCCGGCCATCGTAGAGTGTCAGAAAGGTCAGGCTCGCCATGGCCGTCGCTACCACCGTGCCGGCGATACCCGCGAGAAACGGATGGCCGCCCACACTCTGCGCGACCAGCGCTCCATACTTGCGAAATGCTTTGCGCCAGCGTCGACGCAGGGAAAGCTTCCGATACCTCACTCGTCCCCCTTCGTCGTGAGTAGAGCGCGCGTTCGCGGCTTGCCCGCCGCGCCTTTCCCGGCAGACGGTCGCCCTGCCGGGCGCCGGCCGTACCTCGTCTGCGTTGCAGCGCAGTACTTCGACCGCAGTAGTTCAACTTTAACCGCTTCGTGTCGCAACGGGAAATCCGCGTGTCCCCGGGTCGGACCCGCCTTGCTCGCCTTGCGCAGCCAATGTGAGCGAAGAACACCGGTTGTCGCTAAAATCCAGCCATCCGTCCAAAGACACCGAACACCTAGCAAGGAACCTGTCAATGACCGGCTCAGATTTACCCAGCCAGCTACCGGAGCTGCTGCCGCGCCTGTGGTCGTTCGCGCTGCGCATTTCAGGCGACCGGCACGATGCCGAAGACCTGGTGCAGCGTGCCTGCCTGCGCGGGCTCGAACGCGCGCACCAGTTACAGCCCGGCACTTCCGCCCTCAGCTGGATGTTCTCGATCGTGCACTCCACCTGGATCGACGAGTTGCGCGCCCGCACCCGGCGCAACCGCTCGAGCACGGAGTGGGACGACGATATGCTTGAAACCGTCGCCGATCCGGCGGCGCGCACACCGGAGGAAAATGCAATCAATAACCAGATCGTCAGTGCGGTTGGACAGTTGCCGGAGGCGCAGCGCGTCGTCATGCTGCTGGTCGCCGTCGAAGGGCTTAGTTATAGTGAAGCGGCGGAGGTGCTCGAGGTCCCGATCGGCACCGTCATGAGCCGCTTGTCGCGCGCGCGCCAGACCATCGGCACGCTGTTCGGGGTTCGGGACAATCAAAAAACAAAAGTGGTAATCGCGAGTAAGGACCCGGTCTCATGAAAATGGACTCTGTTTTGTTGATGGCATACGTGGACGGCGAACTGTCTGCGGACGAATGCCAGGAGATCGAAAAGGAGATCGCTGTGTCGCCTGATACCGCCGAACTCGTCGCGCAGTTACGCGCGTCGCAGTTGCCGTATGCGCAA
This sequence comes from Paraburkholderia sp., assembly GCF_026225065.1. Lineage (GTDB taxonomy): Bacteria > Pseudomonadota > Gammaproteobacteria > Burkholderiales > Burkholderiaceae > Paraburkholderia. The sequence goes on from NZ_JAMFSB010000403.1 coordinate 6,425, forward strand.
GCGTTCGCCCAGCAAAAGCTGCCCCCGGTGCCGGACAGCCTGACCGAAGCCGTTGCCGCGATGGCGCGCGCCCATGCACAACGCACCGCCACACCGGGCGCCAACGACGCCGCCGTCGCGCGCGACGCCTTCACCCCGCCTTCGGCTCCCGTCCGTTCGCGACTGCGTATTGCGCCGCAATGGCTCGCGGTCGCCTTTGTTGCAGGGGTGGTCTGCTACGGCATTGGAACGCGCTTCCTGCCGGGTTTCGGCACTAACCCGAACACCAATCCCACTGCGACGCTCGCGGCGGCCAATCCGGAAGAACCGGGCTGGGTCGCGGCGGCGGCGGGATATCAGCAGCTCTATTCGCGCGAGACCGTGGTACAGGTGCCGGTCAATACCGAACTCACGGCGCAAACCGTCGACGAAATCCAGCATCAGGACGGTCTGAACGTGCGGATTCCGGATCTGAGTCAGGCGGGGTTGACCTTCAAGCGCGTGCAACGACTGCGCTTTAAAGACAAACCCTTGGTGCAGATCGTCTATCTGCCGCAGCAAGGCGCGCCGATCGCACTATGCGTCATGAAGGAAGCGCGGCCTGACTCCACGATCGCAGAACGACGCGTCGAGAGCATGAACGTCGTGACCTGGCGGCACGCCGATTTGAGCTATGCACTGATCGGCAAGCCCGAGGGGACCAATTTGTCCGCATTGGCCAAACGTATCTCCGATAACGACGTGCAGACGCTGTTCGGCGATGCGGGTGTCTCGATGCTGGCAGCTAACTGAGCCTGGTAAAAAAAATCGTCCCAGCAGGGAATAAGTCGAAAACAGCTAGCGTTCAATGGAGTAACCGGTGACGCACCGCATGGCCGCAAGGCCACGCGGCGTCGGAGGTTACATCCTGTCCATTTCAAGAGACGTCCATGAAAATGAATCGAACGCTTACCGCACTGGTGTTCTCTCTGAGTCTCGCAGCACCTGCGCTCGCCGTTGCCGACACGCTCAACCTGCAAGCCCACCTGCTCGCCTCCACCGAAGTGCCGCCCAAGACCAGCGACGGACACGGTGAATTGACCGCAACCTACGACACTGCGTCGAAAGTGCTGCATTACAAGGCCACCTACGCGGACCTCACCGGGCCGGCCAGCATGGCGCATTTCCACGGTCCGGCACCTGCCGGCAAGAATGCGCCGGTGGCCGTTCCGATCCCGATGGACAAACTGGCCAGCCCGATTGAAGGCGACGCTACGCTAACCGCTGCGCAGGAAACCGAACTGCTGGCCGGCAACTGGTACTTCAACGTGCATACCGCGAAGAATCCGGGCGGCGAGATTCGTGGTCAGGTCGAACAGGTGAAGTAAGGCATTCGCCGCGTCGCAGCTTTGGGCGCTGTATCGCTTTGCGGGACACCTAGGGCTTCGTCTGGCCACTATTGTCAGGCGTCTTTAGGGGCCGTTTTCCGGTTCTGCGCAGCGTTGCGCAGACGAGGCGCACGCGCGATTCGTAGTCCTGCGGGTCGCCCACCTTCAGCGATTGATACTGGAGCAAGGTGGGCGTGGCCCGCTGCCATCCATAGTCCCATTCTGTGTCGAAGCTGGGCGGATCGGAAAGCGAGCGCTTCAGATTCGCCTTATAGTTCGCGATTTGCGCAGCCGTGAAGCCGCACAGGTCATGCCCGAGGTGAGCTCCGCGGCCAGCGGACTGAATCCGGTCAGTGACTGCATTGTCATCCGCGTAAGCGCTGGCCGCACACAGGCCACCCGCAGCGAGACACAACACGACGATGACGGAACCTGTATGGGCCATGGAGCACCTCCTTCAGCAATACACCTGCGCAACCTGCGTCGCTCTCGTTGCCGGTTCAGTTCGTGTTCCAACCTGCCGTCAGAACCGATAGCCCGCGCCAGCAAATATCACATCAGTATCGCGGTCATAACGGGTCACCACCCGGTTCCACTCAAGCCGCGCATCCCAGCTGTTGGTAAAACGATATGAACCTGCAATCGTGACGAGGCCGGAGAATTTCCCGGACCCCGGTCCAGGTGATTCGCTGTTCTCGTTCTCGTTGATCGCGTAGTACGCGCCAGCGCCCACGCCGAGTGTCACCTTGTCGTTGAAGAACGCGCGGGTTGCCCATAGCTGACTGGTAATGCCGTCGCGGCGCGCCAGTTTGCTGCTGCCTTCGTGCAGATAGCCGAGCGTCACATCGAGATATTTGGCAAGACCGCGCCGGTACTCGATGGCGCCGCCCAGCGCAGACGGCGAGCTTGTCGAGTTGACGATGGTCTTGCCCAGATACACAGCCACTTCGTTGTTGGTCACGTTGGTGTTGCTGCTGGCTGCCCGGTCGCGCGGGCCTGGCGTATCCGGTGCATCGAGTTGATACCCTACGCCGAACATCACGCTGGTGGCATCCGGGCCGCGCAGCACATGCACGCGATTAAGCTGCAACTGGGTAATCCAGCGGCTCGAAGCGTAATACGCGGCACGCACGCTATAAACCACACCCCAGCCGTGGGTGTCGGAATAGCTGCCGCCCTGATCGGCCGTGGTCGTGTCGAAGTAGCGATACGGGCCGATACCCGCCTGCAGGACGAACTTAGGATTGCCGACGGGAATGCGGCCCCAGAGCTGAACCAGCTGGCCGTCACGATGATGATCGGGAATATGGCCTTCGTTCAGCCAGCTAAAGCTGGCTGCAAAGTATTGTCCGAGACCCTCCTGGTAATTGAAGGCCCACGAGTAGGTATCCGTACTGCCGGCGCGGGAACCACCGCCGAACAGCGAGAACTCCTGTGCATCGGCCGCGGGCGCGCCGAACAATCCGCTTGTGACGAGCGCAACACCCAACGCCGCGTTGCGGACCGGGCGTGCCGAGGTGCGCGCAGCAGCAACCTCGAGCGCCCCTTGCGCCTCTGCGGATAATTCCTCTCTGGCGGCCCGAGCGTGCCCGTACACCTGCTCGCGCGCTTCACGAGCAAAACGCTGCTTTTCCACGAGTCTGAGCTTGCGGTTTCGGTCTGCACCGAGCACCGCGTAATAGCGCTCGGCGTGCAGGCGCCTGAAGCGGGCATAGAAGTCGGGGCCCGGCAAACCCGAATCAGTACAGAGAAGCGACGCGTAATCGGCAAGCTGCAAATCACAGAGGGACGCGGCCGTGTGTTCCAACGCGGCATAGCGACGGTTTAGCGATAAGTTCGGAGGAAAGATCGCGTGAAATGCGCCATACGGAACGAGTTTCCTGTGCCGCGCTGCTCGCAGAAGCAACTGGGCAATCCGCGCCTCGAAGTCTATTTCCATCTGCAGTCCTTGTAAAACGGCGAACGCGGGCAGGCACCGCCGCAGCGCGCGGCCAGGACCTAGCCGGCGCGCCGCTTCGCTGTACCCGTTTGCCCTTTCAGGCTCGTTATTTCGCGTGCCGAGCCGGCCTCGTACGCTTGGGTTCGCGCCGCTTCAGCGCGTCGGTCCGTCCAGCTGCCGGCCCGCGAGCCTACCGTTTATCGGGGCGCTGTGACCACCACGTATTGCACCGTTGGGCCCACGTATTGCGGCTGGTACCAGTTCGGCCCGCATTGCTGATACAACACGCCTGCGACCATCACGCTGTTGCAACTCGGCGGCAGAGCCGCGACGGTCGTTCCGACCACGATCGCCGTCGTCACACCCACTGCCACGCCGACCGCCACCGGATCGACGTACCAGTCATCGTCGTGATGATGGTGGTGATCATCGTCGTGGTGATCATCGTCGTGATGATCGTGGTCATCGTCGTGGTGATCATGG
>NZ_JAMFSB010000404.1 GCF_026225065.1 Paraburkholderia sp.
ACGAGATAGACGCGATCGTCCGCAAACGGGAAACCGAAGATCGATGGCCGCTGGATGCCCGCGACGCCGTCCGGCCCTTGCGTGACGCTCGCCCAGTTGACCATCACGAGATCGAAGATCTGCTGGAAACTGATCGTGATCATGGCGAGGTAGTGGCCACCCAGGCGCAACGTCGTGAGGCCGAGCACGAAGCCGGCGATCGTTGCAAGGCCGATGCCGAGCAGCAGCGTGATCCAGAAGTTCAGCCCGAGCACCACGGTGCCAAGACCGACCGCATACGCTCCAAGACCGAAGAAGGTGGCCTGTGCGAGATTGATCTGCCCGGCGTAGCCAAGCACGACCGTCATGCCGAGCACGGCGATCGCGTAGGTCGCCGCCTGCATGAAGATGTTCAGCACATACGGCGTGAGCGGGAACACGAACGGGACCAGTGCGACGGCAATGGCCACGGCGATCAGCGCGACAGTACCGAACGAAAAGCGTGCGGCGCGTGCGCCCGGCGCCGGTCCGTTGGAGGCGGGGACGTGGTTCATGCCTTCTCCGAAATCTTTTCGCCGAAGATGCCTTGCGGACGCAGCATCAGGAACAGGAACAGCAGCAGGAACGCGAACGCGTCCTTGTAGGAGACCGAAATGTACTGCGCGCCGAAGCTCTCGACTACGCCGAGCAGCAGGCCGCCGATGATCGCACCGGTGATGTCGCCGAAGCCGCCGATGATGGCCGCCGCGAACGCCTTAAGCGCGATGATCGAACCCATGCCGATCGACACGAACAGGATTGGCGACACCAGCGCGCCGGCGAGGCCGCCGAGCACCGCGCTATAGAAGAACGTGAACGCGATCATCGCGGCCACCGGAATACCGACGAGCCGCGCCATGTCCTTGTCCTGCGAGGTCGCCTGCAGCTTCTTGCCGAGCATCGTGCGTTCGAACAGGAAGTACTGGAATGTCACCGCAATCGCGGTGAAACCGAGGATGGCGAGGTATTGCGTGTCCATGAACACGCCCCCGATCTCGATGGCGGGCTTGCTGAACAGCCGGTTCATCGCACGTGGCTGCGGGCCGAAAATGTACAGTGCGGCGTTCTGCATGAAGATCGACGCACCGAGTGTGCTGATGATCACCGGCAGGAACGAGCGGTGCCGCAGCGGGTAATAGACGCCGAGCGCGAAGATCACGCCGAAGATGCCGAGCACGACGAGTGCGAGCACGAACGCGAGCCAATAGGGCAGGCCACTGCCGAGAAAGGCGACCATCGCGAAGCCGCCGAGCATCGCAAAGTCGCCCTGCGCGAAATTGACGACGTTGGTGGCTCTGACGATCAGCACGAAGCCGAGCGCGACCAACGCATAGATCGAGCCCAGCGCAAGTCCGGCAAACAGCACCTGGACGTTGTTGACCACGAAGCTCATCGCTTCTCTCCTCGTATTGCCGGCACCACGGACCTGTGCGGACCGCGAGCCCTGTCTCCCCACGCTGTGGAACGCGAACCGGCGCGGCGGGTGCTTCGCCACACCAGCCGACGCTGCGTTACGGCTTTTAGATTTAATAAACTACATGTCTAAAATTTGTATGTAAATAGTATTGATCTGTTCGAAGGCTGTCAACGCAAATTGGAATTGCGTAGAATGACGCAATGGTTAAAGACTTCGAAAGGATGGGCTTGATGAGTCCGCCAACCCCTCGCGCTACGGCCGCCACAGACGAAAGCAGCGGCACGTTCGATGCCGGAACGCTGGGCGAGCGCATCGCCGAAAAGCTGCTCGCGAAAATCCGCAGCGACGGTCTGGCGCCCGGTACGCGTCTGCCCTCGGAGCAGGCGATGGCGCAGCACTTCGGCGTAAGCCGCACGGTGATTCGCGAAGCGATCGCGCTGTTGAAGGCCGACGGACTGTTGACCACCCGCAAAGGCAGCGGCGCGTTCGTTTGCCAGACGCCGTTCCCGCATGCGGCGCAGGGCGACCCGCTGACCGAGCAGTCGGTGCAGTCGCTATTGAATCTGACCGAGGTTCGCCATGGTCTCGAAGCGGAAATCGCGGCGCTCGCGGCCGTACGGCGCACGCCAGGGCAACTCGCGGAAATCGAGCATGCGTTGCGGCGCGTCGAAGATGCGATGCGCGCGGGCGGCGACGGGGTCGAAGAGGACGTGCAGTTTCATTTGCTCATCGCCGAAGCGACTGGCAATCCGTATTGGATGCGGCTGGTCGAAATGTTCGCGCAGCAGATCCGGCTTGCGGTGAAGGTCACGCGCGCGAACGAAGCGCGCCGCCAGGATTTCATGAATCAGGTGCGGGAGGAACATCAAAAGATCGTCGCGGCGATTGCCGCTGGCGATCCGGATCAGGCTCGCGCGGCGGCGGGCGACCACCTGCTGTGTGTCGCTGAGCGCGTGCGGCTAGCCGATCGCGATTTCTGGGCGGGCAGCGGCGGCGAGCTGGCGCGCGATCTGGTGCGTGATTTCGGTAAGTGAACCCCGCCTGATTATCCCCACGCTTTTCACAAGGAAAGTCTCATGCTGAAGATCCATCACCTGGGCCATTCGCAATCCGAACGGATCGTTTGGCTTTGCGAAGAACTCGGCATTCCGTACGAGCTCAAGAAATACACACGCGATTCCGTCACCCGCCTGTCGCCGCCGGAGCTTAAGGCGCTGCATCCGCTTGGCGCGGCGCCTCTCATCGAAGTCGATGGCATGTTGCTGGGGGAATCGGCCGCTATCGTCGAGTTCATTCTTGCCCTATATGGTCGCGGACGTTTGCAGCACGGGCCGGACCATCCGGACTTTGCTTCGTACCTCTACTGGTTTCACTTTGCCAACGGCAATCTTCAGCCGGTCATGCTTCGAACGATGACCGTGGGGCGCTGCGGGCTGGCACCGGACCATCCGGTTCAAACGTCGTCGCACGAGCGACTGGATAAAGTGCTGGCGCTGGTCGAGACACGTCTTGCGCAGAACGACTATCTGGCGGGGAGTGAATTCACTGCGGCCGACATCATGAGCGTTTTCTCGCTGACCACGATGCGCCTGTTCCATCCGCTCGATCTCGCGCCTTATCCCAACATACTCGCGTATTTGCAGCGCATGGGCGCACGGCCAGGTTATCAGCGGGCCATGGCTAAAGGCGATCCGGATTTGACGCCGATGTTGACCTGAAGTCGCAGCTCTATCTCAAAATAGCATAGTTGTTATCCGTCATATCGCGTTGCGCGATACGGCCCATGGTCGGCACACTTGATCCACAAATCAATTGCCGCAGCGCAACTGCGTTGCATGGGATCAGAGTAAGCGCTGAAGCGCTAACTCTGATCGACCGCGATCAAACTGCATGGGATGAGAGTAAGCGCTAAAGCGCTAACTCTCATCGACAGGAGACAACTATGCGCACTCAAGTCGGTATCATCGGTGCCGGGCCGGCAGGCCTGCTTCTTTCTCATCTGCTTCATCTGCGTGGCATCGAGTCCGTCGTGCTCGAATCGCGGACGCGCGCGCAGATCGAATCCACCATCCGCGCCGGCGTGCTCGAACAGGGCACCATGGACCTGCTCTGCGAGGCCGGCGTCGGCGCGCGCATGAAAGCGGAGGGCGCGCTGCATCATGGCTTTGAGCTCGCTTACGAGGGTAAGCGCCGCCGGATCGACCTGACCGGACTAACGGGTCACTCGATCACCGTCTATGCCCAGCACGAGGTCATCAAGGACCTCGTGGCCGCGCGGGTGGAGGCGGGCGGCACCTTGTTGTTTAGCGTGTCGGATACGTCGATTCACGGCATCGAAACAGCTACGCCTTCAATCCGCTTTCGCCATCAAGGCGAGGCGTGCGAGCTTCAGTGTGACTTCGTGATCGGCTGTGATGGTTCGCAAGGAGTGTCGCGCGCGTCGATCCCTGCGACTCTGCGCAAGGATTATGAACGAGTCTATCCATTTGGATGGTTCGGCATCCTGTGCGAAGGGCCGCCGTCCTCCGATGAATTGATCTATGCGCGCCACGAACGTGGCTTTGCGCTGGTCAGCACCCGCTCGGCGAACGTGCAGCGGATGTATTTTCAGTGCGACCCTAAGGACTCCGTCGAAAACTGGTCAGACGATCGCATCTGGGCCGAAATGCATGCCCGGGTCGATTCCGCCGACGGCCAGCAGGTGGTGGATGGCAAGATCTTCCAGAAGAACATCGTTGCCATGCGCAGCTTTGTTTCGACCACCATGCAGCACGGTAGGCTTTTTCTGGCCGGCGATACGGCCCATATTGTGCCGCCGACCGGCGCCAAGGGTATGAACCTGGCGCTCGCCGATGTACGTGTGTTGACCGCAGCTTTACGGGCCTTTTACGAGGAAAACCGCCTGGATCTGCTGGACAACTACAGCGCCACCGCGCTCAAGCGCATCTGGCGTGCGGAGCATTTCTCGTACTGGATGACGCGCATGATGCACCGGCTCGACGATGCCTCGCCGTTCGAACAGCAACTTCAGGTGGCCGAGCTGGAGCATGTCACCACCTCGCGGGCAGCGGCCACCGCGATGGCGGAGAACTATGTGGGCGTGGCGCCGGTGTAAGCGTCGCGCGTTCCTAAGCGCTGGCGGCCTTATGCGCTGCTTCCGCCTGTTCCAGCCGCCGGCTCGCTTCACCCACCTCATGACGGAACTGCACCA
>NZ_JAMFSB010000405.1 GCF_026225065.1 Paraburkholderia sp.
GGAGGGCCTTAACGCGATGCTCGGCGGCGGCCTGATTCCCGGCACGAATGCGCTGCTGATCTGACCATCGGGCGTAGGCAAGACCACGACCGTGGTGTGTTGCCTCATGGCGGCACTCAAGCGCGGCGAGCGTTGCATCTACTATCTCTTTGATGAAACGCTAGGCACGCTATTGATGCGTTTGAAGTCGCTCGGCATGGATCTCTCGACCTATCTCGACAATGGTTTGCTGACGTTGCGCCAGATCGATCCTGCCGAGATGTCGCCCGGCCAGTTCACCAGCGACGTGCGCGAGGCGGTGGAGGATGAAGGCGTGAGGTATGTCGCCATCGACAGCCTGAATGCGTATTTGCAGGCGATGCCCGGCGAGCGCTTCCTGCTGCTGCAAATGCACGAGTTGCTCGGCTACCTCAACCAGCGCGGCGTTGTGACGATGCTCGTGCTCGGGCAGCACGGCATTGTGGGCGAGGTGCAGACGGATATCGACATCAGCTATCTCAGCGACGTGATGGTCCTGTTCCGTTACTTCGAACATCGGGGCGAAGTGTTGACGGCGCTCGCCACTGTCAAGAGCCGTGGCAGCGCGCATGAGCGCACGATCCGCCAGTTCAGGCTCACGCAAGGCGGCGTGGAGCTAAGTGAAGCTCTGCGCGATTTCGATAGCGTGCTCGCCGGCCTGCCGTCGTATCGCGGCGACTCAACCATGCTGGGCAGCCCCGACGCGAGGGGCCGCTAAGCCGTGGAAAATCGTGTCCTGATCCTCGCCCCACGCGGCCGCGACGCGGACGTGGTCGCAGAGGTGCTGAGCAAGGATGGCCGCAACTGCGTCGCCTGCGTGAACGGCGCGATGCTGGACACCGAGCTGCGCAGCAATGCGGGAACGGCGCTGATCGCGGAAGAAGCACTGTCCGACAGCGACATGCCGCAGGTCTTCCAGTGGCTCGACCAGCAACCGACGTGGTCCGACTTTCCGCTCATCCTGCTTGCCACCAAACGCACTGAACGACGCCCGAAAGACGCGCTCGACCGGCTTGAGCTGCTGGGTAATGTCGTCGTGCTGGAGCGCCCGCTCAATGCGGAAACGTTGCGGCGCGCGGTGTCGTCGGCATTGCGGGCGCGCTTGCGGCAATACGAAGCGCGGCGTCAGCTTGCCGAGCGCGTGGAGGCGCAGGAACGGCTGCATCTGGCGCTTGCGGCAGGCCAGTTGGGATCGTGGGAACTCGATGTCGAGACGGGCGCGCTGCGCTCCACCGAAGCGTTCCGCAAGATCTATGGGCACAAGGGGCCGACGCTGGACTACGCGCAGATCATCCAGCTTGTGCATCCCGATGATCGCGAGATGCGTCAACGCGCGCTGGATAGTTGCATCGATAACAACACCAACCTGACGGTCGAATATCGCGTGATCTGGCCGGACGGCACGGTCCACTGGGTGCAGTCGCGCGGCCATCCCATGCGCGCGCCGGGCAGCAGTCCGGGGTCGACAACGACACGGATCATCGGCGTGTCGCTGGATGTCACCGACCGTCACGAAGTCAACGAGAAGATCCTCGCGAGCCAGCTCGTAGTCGAGCGTTTGAACGACACGCTGGAAAGCCGTATCGCGGAACGGACGCAGGAACTCGCGTCGGCGAACGATCAGCTGATGAAGGAGATCCACGAGCGTGCAAAGGTCCAGGCGGTGCTCGTGCAGGCGCAAAAGATGGAAGCGCTTGGGCAACTGACCGGCGGCATTGCCCA
>NZ_JAMFSB010000406.1 GCF_026225065.1 Paraburkholderia sp.
AGCCCGCTGTTCGACACGTTCTTCACGACGATTCTGGCGCAGCTGCGTCTCGTGTTCGCTTCCGCGCCCGACGAGCGGCGCTTCCAGCGACCCTGGATCGCGAAGGATCAGCAGATTCTCGAGCTGATCGCCAACGGCCGCACCGCAGAAGCCAGCGCCGCGCTTGCCGACTACCTGAAGCAGTCCGAGCACGCGTTGCTCGATTACCTTTGAGTCACTTCCCCTCATTCACACCTCAGTCACTGATTCACCACCACTGCGCAAACCGGCTGCAGCGCGTAGCAAGCGCAGCCTGTGCGCCTGTCTTATGAAGGAGTCACCAGCATGTTGAATTACCCCGCCGCCTATCAGTCCACCAAGGGTTCCGCGCTCGACCCCGACAAGGCCTTCTATCAACGCATTGCCTCCGAACACGACACGCGTACGCTGGTCGAATCGATCGTTGTGCCGATCCGTTCGGGTCAGGCGTGGAGCGTGCCGGCCGGCCACGTGTTCCGGATTGTCACGATCGAAGGTCCGCAAGTCGCCGACCTGAACATGTGGAACCTGCACAATCCGCGCGAACGCATGTGGGCATCGCGCACGCGCCAGTTGCAGCAAGCGCACGTCAGCACCTTCGACCGTCTGTGGTCGACACTGCCGTTTCTGCGTCCCATGGTGACAATCACCGACGATAGCCTCGCCGACTACGGCGTCGACGAGCATGGCGGGCGCGTTCACGACCTGCTCGGCACACGTTGCGATCCGTATGTGAACCGGATGCTGACCGGCGAGGACTTTCATTTCCACTGCCACTCGAACCTGACGCGCGCCATCGCTCCGTATGGCCTGACCGAATACGACGTGCACGACGTGCTCAACGTGTTCCAATGCACCGGACTGAATCTCGAAGACAAATACTTCATGAAGGCATGCCCGGCCAAGAAGGGGGATTACCTCGAGTTCTTTGCGGAAATCGACCTGCTGTGCGCGCTGTCGACTTGCCCGGGCGGCGATCTGTCGTTACCGATGTGGGGACCGGACGCGCGCGATCCGCTGGAAGTGTGCCGCCCGCTCGGAATCGAAATCTACCGCCTCGCGCCGCAGATGCTCGACGGCTGGACGCCGCCCGCCGTTGCTGCCTACAAGGGCCTGCATGGGATGGCGCTGCTGCAGCCGCAGTGGAAATGCGGTTGCTGACTGAGGCTGCTCTGCGCGATATGGCTCGCTGAAGCCCTGGCGCCTTCGCCCCTCGTCTGTTCGCTGCCCACTGCAAACGAAATCACAGTGGGCGGCCACTAAAGCGCCAGTGACCGCACCATTCCCGCGCTCGAATCGCCCACATAAATCCCAAACGCATCTTCCGTACGCTCTTTCACGTACCGTCGCAGCATCGAGACCACCGCTGCGTCCCGCAACTCGCTCCACGGAATCTCGTTCAACGGCACGAACCGCACTGCGCCATCGGCAGGCACGTCGTTCACCACACGGCCACGATAGAAGATCTGTACCTCTCCCTCCCGTCCCGCCTCTGTTTCGAACACAGCAAACAAAAAGTCGAGGTGCGCATCAAGGCCATGTTTCGCCAGCACGCCACGCAGGCTCGCCGGATCCGTTTGCGGCTCGAGACGCGTGCCGGTAGGCAATTGCATACCATGCGCGGTTTCGATCAAGGCCAGCCCACGCTGATGCTCGAGAATCGCACCGACGCGTGCCCGCTGCCCCGTCGCAGCGAGCGCATCCTGTGACAGGCTGAAATCCACATAGGCGCCGCGGCAATAGCCAAGCGGCGTCGAACTCGTGTGTGTAAAGTCGACGACCCGCCCGATCAGGATGATATGGTCGCCCGCGTCGACCACCTCATGCGTTTCGCAATCGAAGCTGGCTGCGGCACCATCCATAACCGGCGCTCCGGTGTGACGGGCGTGCCAGGCCACCTGGCCGAACTTGTCCGTGCTCTTCGAAGCAAACACACCGGATACCGGGCGCTGATCCTGCGCCAGCACACTGACCGCAAAATGCGACGTCTTCGAGAACACCGGATGACTCGACGCGGTCTTCGCAATACAGACAAGGATCAACGGCGGGTCAAGCGACACCGACGTAAACGAGTTGGCCGTGAAGCCGCGCGGCGTGCCGTCCGGCTGAATGGTCGTCACGACGGTGACACCGGTCACGAAAGCCCCCAGAGCACGGCGGAATTCGGCCACATCGAAATGCGGTTCGCTCATGATGCCCTCCTCAGGATTGCCAAGCGGCGTTGCCCGCTTGACGAATGAATTGCAGCAGCGATCGATTCACCAGCTCCGACGCCGTCACATTCATCATATGACGCTCGCCGGCGATGATTTCCGCGCGTGCGCGAGGCGCCGCAGCCGCCATCGCGTGAGACATCGCGGGGCTGGAATTGGGATCGCACTCGCCGGTCATGAAGAGCGCCGGCATCGAAAGCTGCGGCAGGCGTCCCACGTGAGCCGCATCGGAGCTTGCGAAGAGCTGATAGGTACGCGCGTAGCCGAGCGGATTCACCGAACGCAGCAGCGAGCGCACGAGCTCGGCGACGGGCACCAGATGTGCGGGCACGGGATCGTCGAACCAGCGCGCGATGGTGGCGTCGATGCTCGGATCGCGTTGCGCCGCGTCAGCGGACACTTCGTTGCGCTTGCCATCCTGCAAGGCAGCTGCGCGTCGCATCACCGCTTCGCGCTGATCCGGCGTGCGGTCGTAGACCGCGTTGAGGGTCACGACGCTCAGCGCGCGAGCTGGATACCTGAGCGCAAACTCCAGCGCCACCAATGCGCCCATCGAATGGCCGACGATATGCGCGGCATCTGTTTGAAGACCATCGAGCAGCGCCGCAAGCTGCGCCGCGTAATCTTCGAGCGTCGGAGCGGCGCCTGGCAAACTGCTGCCGCCATGGCCCAGCATGTCATAGGTGATGACGCGCACGTCCTGCCGCAGCGCCTGAACCTGTGGCGCCCATACCGTCTGGTTCATGCCGACGCCGTGAATCAGCACAAGCGGAGTGCCCTCCCCGCAGACGCTATACGACGTGCCCGAGAGTACACCGTGTTGCGCCGGACGGTCGGCGAGCATATCGGTCTTCATGCCGCCCCCAGGTCCTTCAGGTCCTGATAGCGGTCGCCGATACGATGATGCGGCCGGCCGCCGATCGATGCGCCAAGCGCGACGACGAGTTCATCGGGCGCGGGCGCATCCACGATCGAAAACTGGATCGTGAGGTAATGCGAACGCATGCCTTCATCACCCTTGTGCATCAACGGAATGGCAATCGGACAGTTAGGACCGCCACGCAGATTCGTAAAGCTGAGATAGCTCTTTGCGCCGACTGCTTCGCGAAACTTGTTGCCGAAGCGCAGCGTATGGATGAGCGCGGAAGCATGCTCCAGTTCGCCGGAAGTGCCGACAAGCGCAGCCTTGCCATAGCCTTCCACTGCTTCACCCGAACCGGCAATGCGCAGGATTTCTCCAGTCAACACCTCGCCGAGCTGCGGGGCAAGCCCGTGAATCTCGGGCTTCAGATCTTCCACATAACCGCGGCCAGCCCACGGATTGCGTAGCACCGCCGCTGCCGCAAACAGCTTCAGCGGTCGCGGCGCAGCCTTCCCGCCTTCGATGAACGTGTCTTCCACATACGTAACTAACTTGCGAATTTCCAGCTTCATGTCTGCTCTCCACGGGGAACGGCGCACACGCCGGCATGCGATGACGCCTCGTTCGTATTATGGTATTCCATATTACTGCACGCAACAACAGAACGGTGGATGGTGTTTACGCGCAGTGGTTTGTGGCGCGGACACACTTGTTCAGACGTGTCAGTGCCTGACCGACAACGTCAGCACTACTGCTCTTATTCAGTGTGGAAAATATGCGAGCCCGAGGCGTGCATACGTATGGCGCGCGAAACGCGAAACTGTCACGGTCGCAGAACGCGCCCGCGGGGCAGGGGAACTACATCAGCGAGAGCAACGAAAGCGGCGCTTGAACGGAGTCAAATGGCCGGCCGGACAGAACCTGAGCCTACGCCGACGCACTCGCTTCGACTGCGTTCACGGCCAGTCTCGCCATCGCGATCGCAGCAGTTCTTCTGACATGTTCGAGCGACGCAGCGGCAGCCGCATCGCCATCGTGACGCGCGATCGCAGTGAGCAGCTTGTTCATCTCGCGATTCGACTCCGTACCACGACCCGGAGACGAAATCGTCATCGAACGCAACTGGTTGATCCGCGCGTTCAACGACTTGACCACCTGATGCATCATGACCTTGTGACCACCCGCAAACATGGCCGCGTAAAAACGCTCGGTGTCGTGCAGTACGCGTGAAAAATCGCCCTTTTCGAAGCCGTCTTCGATCTCTTTGCGGATTTCGCGCAGTTGCTTGATCACGGCCGGCGTCGCATGAACGGCGCATGCACGCGCTGCCTCGGACTCCAGCAACGCACGGATTTCGTAGATCTCCTCCACCTGCCCCGGATCGAGCCGTGCGACGATCGGCCCCTGATGCGCGACCGTTTCGACAAGGCCCTCCGTCTCCAGATGACGCAGCACTTCGCGCACCACCGTGCGGCTCACACCCAACTGGTCGCATAGCGTGCGTTCGATCAACCGGTCACCGGGACGATAGAAGCCTTCGGCAATCGCCCCACGCAGCTTTTCCAGTGTCAGCTCTCGCAGCGTCGGCGCGCTGCGGTCAACTCGCATTTGTTCGGACATGGCTCTCTTCTATAACGGACGGCGCGACATGACATGTTTCTGGAATCCCATAGTATCCCATACCAGCAGACGCAGCGCGTCTTCATACACGTCCGCGCGCCGCCACGGCTAGGCGGGAAACACTTTTCCCGACACACTATCCCAGTCGAGCCAGGCACGCGCGCCGATCTGCAGGCTCGCCTCCCGTGCTCCGATCGAAGTCCGCACCGCCACCTCCTGCTCCCACGGCGTCGCCACCGCGTAGTGCATCGTATCGCCCAGATACGTCACGTCGCGCACCGTGACAGGCAGACCGCCCCTGTCTCGCCCGGCCGGCTGCGCACGAATTGTGATCTGTTCGGGCCGCAGCATCAGCATGCCGCTATCGCCCACGTTGAGGCCGCGGCTCACGCTATCGCAGGACACCGGCTTGCCGTTCGGAAATATGGCCTGCGCGCTGCCTTGCACGCCGGCCACCTTGATTGGCAGAAAGTTCGAATTGCCGATGAAACTGGCCACGAAACGCGAAGCGGGGTTGGCATACAGTTCCTCGCCGGTGCCGACCTGCTCGAGGCGCCCTTTGTTGAACACGGCAATCCGGTCCGAAAGACGCAGTGCTTCTTCCTGATCGTGTGTGACGTACAGGATCGTGACACCGGTCTGCTGATGAATACGTCTCAGCTCCAGCTGAAGTTCCTCGCGCAGCTTCTTGTCGAGTGCCGACAGTGGCTCGTCCATCAACAGCACGGGCGGATCGTAGGCAAGCGCGCGGGCAATTGCAACGCGCTGCTGCTGGCCACCGGACAGTTGCGCCGGCATCCGGTCGCGGCAGTCGACCAGTTGCACAAGCTTGAGCATCTGGTCGACCTTCGCTTTGACCTGCGCATCCGGCGCGCGGCGCACACGTAGCGGAAACGCCACATTCTCGCCCACCGTCAGATGAGGAAAGAGCGTGTAGCGCTGAAACACCATGCCGATGTTGCGGCGGTTCGGCGCCACCGCAAGCAGCGGCTTGCCGTCCAGCAAAACGCGGCCGCCGGTCGGCGACTGAAAGCCTGCCACGATATAGAGCGTCGTGCTCTTTCCCGACCCCGACGGGCCTAGAAAGGTCATGAACTCCCCTTTCCGGATATCGAGCGAGACCTCGTCGATCGCCACCACCTGATCATAGGTTTTACGAAGGCTCTGAATCTGCAAAAACGGCGCGGTCATGACTTACCCCTCTTGAATGCGAGTCCAAGCAACATCAGAACGACAGTCAAACCCACCAGCAGCGACGACGCGGCCGCGATCACCGGCGTCAGGTCCTGGCGAAGCGTGCTCCAGATGCGCACCGGCAAGGTCTGCAAGGTGGGGCTTGCCATGAAGATCGACACGACTACTTCGTCCCACGAGGCGAGGAACGAGAATATCGCCGCCGCGAAAATCCCCAGCCGGATCGCGGGCAAGGTCACGCGCAGTTTCACCTGCAACGGACTGGCGCCGCAGATGAGCGCGGCGTCTTCGAGCGACGTATCGAAGCTCTCCAGCGAATTGCTGATCGCGATGATCGCAAACGGCAACGCGATGATCAGATGCCCGATCACAAAGCCGACCAGCGTACCGTTCAGTCCGATGCGCAGAAAGAACGCGTACAGCGCGACGGCCAGCACGACCACGGGCAGCACCATCGGCGTGAGGAAAAAGCCCTTGACCACCTCGCGTCCGCGGAACTTGCCGCGCACCAGCGCCAACGACGCAAAGAGACCCATCACTACCGCGAGCACCATCACGATCACCGCGAGCTCGACACTCGTCAGCAGCGAATCGAGCCAGCCCGGATCGGTCAGGAGTACGCGATACCACTGCAGCGTCCAACCCGGCGGCGGAAAGATCAGCCATTGCGAATCGCCGAACGACAGCGCGACGATGAACACAACCGGCAGCAGCAGAAACAGCGAAACCAGCACACCGACGCCTAGCAAAAACCAGCGCAGCGGCCCCAGGCGATCGAAATCGAGAAGCATCTCAGTGGTCTCCGAATGCGGTCTGCGCGCCGCGCGAGAACCGCAACTGCACGGCGTAGAGCGCCAGCGTGACGACCAGCAGCACGAAGGCCGCAGCACCCGCGAGACCCCAGTTGAGCAGTTCCTGCACCAGTTGCGCGATCAGCTCGGCCAGCATCATGTACGAGGGGCCTCCCAATAGCGCAGGCGTCACGAAGTAACCGAGCGCCATCACGAAGACCATCAGTGCGCCCGAGGCGATACCCGGCATCGCGAGCGGCACCAGCACGCGCCAGAACGCCTGCCAGCGGCTTGCACCGCAAATCGCTGCAGCTCGCAGCGTGGACGGGTCGATGCTGCGCAGCGTCGCATGCAAGGGCATCACGACGAACGGCAACATGATGTAGGTCATCCCGATCGTCACGCCCGTCAGGTTGTTCACCAGCACGAGCGGTTCGTGAATCACGCCGAGCGCCATCAGCATGCGGTTGATCGGACCCGTCTGCTGCAAAAGCACCATCCAGGCGAAGGTCCGCGCCAGCAGATTGGTCCACATGGACAGCAGCAGGATCGCAAAGACCAGCTTGCTAATGACGCGTGGCGCGATGGCGAGCAGCCATGCCGTCGGAAACCCCACCGCAACCGTCACCACGGTGACCACGGACGCCACCAGGAAGGTATTGCCGAACACGCGCAGATAGGTCGTGGAGCCAAGCAGCTGGGCGTAGTTCTGCAGCCCGGCGACCGGCTCCAGCACACTGCGCAAAAGCAGCGACAACACCGGCAGCACGAAGAACACCGCTAGCAGCAACAGCGCAGGCAGTAGCAGGCGGGCATTGCGCATACCGGTTCTCGCCTTCGGTGGTGAGCTGGCAGGTTGGGCGACGGAACTCATGGCATCGGACATGGCGGCTCCTGACCGGGGGTCTGCACCGTCAAGGCCTTACTTCGATTGCCACGCGTACCAGCGCTTGGCAATCTCGTCGCGATGATCCGCCCAGTATTTCATGTCCAGATTGATCTGTCCGGCCTGATGCTGGTCCGGCAAGGTCTTCGCTACGGAGACCGGCATCAGTGCCGCCGCCTTCGTGTTGATCGGCGCGTAGCCGGTATCTTCGGCGAACTTCGCCTGCGCTTGCGCACTCGTCGCCGCGGCAAGGTACTTCATCGCTTCGTCCTTGTGCTTCGCGCCCTTCGGCACCACCAGCATGTCGGCGGCAGTCAGGTTCTGGGTCCACGAGATGCCTACATCCACGCCGGTTTGCGACAGCGCATGCAGACGTCCGTTCCAGAACACGCCGATCGGCGCTTCGCCGGAGGCCATCAGTTGCTGCGACTGCGCACCGCCGCTCCACCAGACAATCTGGCTCTTGATCGTATCGAGCTTCTTGAACGCGCGGTCGAGATCGAGCGGATAGAGCTTGTCCGGTGCCACGCCGTCGGCGAGCAGGGCGACCTCCAGCACACCCGGTGCCGACCATTTGTAGAAGGTCCGCTTGCCAGGAAATTTCTTCGTGTCGAACAGATCGACCCACGTCGACGGCGGCGCGCTCTTATACGTGGCCTTGTTATAGCCCAGCACGAACGAATAGTAGAAGCTGCCGACAGCCCCCGGCGACATGAAGCGCGGATCGAGATCGGCCTTGTTGACGACCGAATAGTCGATCGGGTCCACGAGGCCGTCGCGCAGCGCGGCAAAGGCGAAATCGCCTTCGACGTCGACCACGTCCCACTGCACATTGCCGCTATCGACCATGGCCTTCAGCTTGCCGTAGTCGGTCGGGCCATCCATCAGCACCTGGATGCCAGTGGCCTGGGTGAAAGGCTGGGCCCAGTTCTTTTCCTGTGACGCCTGTGTCGTGCCGCCCCAGCTTGCAAACACAATGGGGGCCGAGGCTGCGAAAGCCGGCGCAGCCGCCACGAGTGCGGAGAGCGTCAACAGGCTGACGACCGGGCCGGTGATTGCGCGAGTCACACCAGATGTGGGGGTGCGCAAACGAAACAGATGCTTCATGACGACTGCTCCTTAAGGGCGACAAGCCGGCTTCACTCAACGTTGGCTCGGCAGAAAGACAGGAAAAAGGGTGATAAAGGCTATTTCAGCGGCGAGAACGAGGTGGGCTTCATGATCTTGCTTTCCATGGTCTCGAGCAGCGCCTGGATCTTCGGCGCAAACACCTGCCAGGCGGGATCTTCAGCGAGCCGTTGACGGCGCGCCTCGCGCTCGTCGAGACTCGGATACGCCCAGATATGCACGATCTGGTTCAGTGGGCCGATTTCCGAAAAGAAGTAGCCGACCAATTCCCCCAGATGATGTTTCTGCAGCGCGATGCCCTCTTCCTCCACCAGCTTCAGATACGCGGGCACAGCACCCGTCTTGATGCGATAGGTCCGGATTTCGTAGTACATGAATGCCCTCAGCGCATAACGAAGGGATCGGCAATCGGCTCGTCCGAGGTGCGGATCCAGATAGATTTGGTACGTGTGTATTCCAGTACGGCGTCGAGTCCGCCCTCACGGCCCAGACCGCTCAGTCCGTAGCCGCCGAACGGCACGATCGGCGACACGGCACGGTACGTGTTGACCCAGACAATGCCGGCGCGCAACGCACGTGTCAGACGGTGGGCGCGGGTCAGGTCGCGTGTGAACACGCCGGACGCGAGACCGTAGCGCGTGTCGTTGGCAAGCGCGACGGCTTGCGCTTCCGTATCGAAGGTCATCACGCTCAGCACCGGTCCGAACAGTTCCTGCGCCACGCTCGGCACCTGGGCATCAGGGCAATCGACAATAGTCGGCTGGAAGTAGTAGCCCTCGCCCAGTCCGGCCGCGCGCTCGCCCCCGGTCAACAGCACCGCGCCGGCCGCGAGACTCGCCTTGAGCACCGACTCGATGTGATCGCGTTGCCTGCGGGTCGCAAGCGGACCCATTTCTGTGGCGACGTCCTGCGGATCGCCGATGCGAATCGCGCGTGCCTTCTCGATCAGCCGTTGCAACAGACGCTCGCGCATGCCGCGCTGCACCAGCAGACGCGAACCGGCCACGCAGCTTTGTCCGGAGGCGGCGAAGATGCCTGCGATGACCGCGTTGCTGACACTCTCGAGGTCGGCGTCATCGAACACCAGCACCGGCGATTTGCCGCCCAGTTCGAGTGAGGTCGCCGCGAGGTTCTCAGCGGAATTGCGGACGATGTGGCGCGCCGTTTCCGGACCGCCAGTGAACGCGATGCGTGACACCAGCGGATGAGTTGTCAACGCCTGGCCGCAATCGGCGCCAAAGCCGGTCAGGATGTTCACCACACCAGCAGGGAAGCCCGCCTGATGCACGAGCCGCGCGAACGCGAGCAAAGGCGCAGGGCCGTCTTCCGAAGCTTTCAGCACGATCGTGCAACCCGCGGCCAGCGCAGGTCCCAGTTTTACCGCGGAGAGGAACAGTTGCGAATTCCACGGCACGATGCCCGCCACCACGCCCACCGGCTCGCGGCGCAGGAACACTTCCATGTCGGGCTTGTCGACCGGCAGATAGGCGCCCTGGATCTTGTCGGCCACGCCCGCGTAATAGCGGTAGTACTCGGCGACATAACCAATCTGGCTGCGCGTCTCGCGGATAATCTTGCCGGTGTCGGCGGTCTCGAGTTCGGCAAGCTGTTGCGCGTTCTCGGCCACCAGATCTGCGAGCCGGTACAGCAGCTTGCCGCGCGCGCTCGCCGTCAGCGCGGCCCAGGCGGGCTCGCTCAACGCACGATGCGCGGCCTGCACGGCGCGGTCCACGTCCGCCGCGCTAGCCGCCGGCATCTTCGCCCACACGGCGCCGGTCGCCGGGTTCACGCTGTCGAAGGTAGTGGTTGCATCCTCGAAGGTGCCGTCGATGTACTGCTGGAACGATTTCAACATGTCACCTGCTCCTGGTTCGCTGCGTCGGGTTCCACGCGCAGCTCAATGCACCTTGAAGGCCGGCATCACATCCGAGATAAACAGTTCGAGCGACTTGCGCTTGCGCTCGAAGCTCATGTTGCTGTCGATCCAGAAGCTGTATTGATCGAAGCCCATCTCTTCGTACTGCTTCAGACGCCTGACGACATCCTGCGGCTCGCCGATCACGAGGTTCTTGCGAATCAGCTCGGGTTCGTATTGCGGGAAGCCTGCAATATCGGCCTCAGTGAGGGGCTCGATAAAACCCTGCTCGACCGGCCGCTCGTTTTTGAACCACTTGCTGAAGTAGCAGTAGAAACGGCTCAGATCGTCGACCGCGGCATCGACTTCCTTCGCGTCTGCGCCGACAAACGTATGCATCAGCATCATGATCTGCGGCCGTGGCACTTCCGGATGCGCGTTGCAGGCCGTATTGAAGCGCTCCATCAGACTCACGACTTCGCCATCGCCCGCCGACAGCGACGTCACCTGCACATTGCAGCCGTTCGCCACCGCGAAGTCATGCGAATTCGGGTCACGCGCAGCGAGCCACAGCGGCGGGACGGGTTGCTGAACCGGGCGCGGCACCGGGGTAGTCGACGGCCACTTCCAGAACTCGCCGTCGTGGGCGTAGTTACCCTTGAAGAGCTGGCGCAGCGCCGGCACCAGTTCGCGCATGCGTGCGCCGGCGCCAAACGCATCGAGGCCCGGCAGCAGCCGCTCGTATTCGAACGAATAAGCGCCGCGAGCAATGCCGAGGTCGAGACGGCCGTTGCTCGCGACATCGACCATGCCGGCTTCTCCGGCGAGGCGAATCGGATGCCAGAATGGCGCGATGACGGTTCCCGTACCAAGGCGGATGCGCTCGGTACGGGCAGCCAGATAGGCAAGGTTGATAAAGGGATTGGGGGCGATCGTAAATTCCATCGCATGGTGTTCGCCCACCCACGCGGTTTCGAAACCGCCGCGCTCCGCCATCTGAACCAGTTCGGTCAATTCATCGAAGAGCTGCCGATGCGGCGTGCTCGCCTCGTACCGCTCCATGTGAACAAACAACGAGAATTTCATGATCGACCTACTCCCAGAAGAACATCAGGTGTGTCATGTGGACGCCCGCGGCGATCGGAGCGCGTCCACTGTGAGTCGACCGCGATAGCGCTGCGGATGGTATTACGGTATTCCAACCAAATCACCGACGCAAGCGATTCAATATTATGGTATTCCATAATATTGAATCGCTTCGGGGCAGGCAGAAAAGGCTTTCCCTGAATCTGCGCATCGCTCTTCCAGCCATGACGTAGCGTTATGCCCGCTCTAACAATTCAGGAATTGCGAGCGGGAAAATGGTCCCCTACATTTTGACCACGACGTTTCCGGCGCAATGTGCCTCGCATGCCCCTCGTGCCGCCGATACGCTTCGCAAATAGCGGCCTGCACCCCTAAGTGGCATGACATGCGGACACGGGCCTCGCTAACGAACCCTCCAACCTTGGGGATAACCGCCGTGAAAATGATGAAGCCGGGTTGCATCACCGTTCTGTCGCTCGCCATCACGCTGCTGAGTACACCTGTGCTGGCCGCGAGCGGCCGGATCACCTTCGTCTCGCAAGGCGGCGTCTACCAGGAAGCGCAGACCAAGGCCATCCTCGATCCGGCCGCCAAGCTGCTCGACATCACCGTCAATCAGGACAGCGTGCCCGACGCGTACCCGGCCATCAAGGCGCAAGCGGCGGCCGGCAAGCCGATCTGGGACGTGGTGGATACTCCCGCGTCGAACTGCCTGCGCGGCGGCAAGGAAGGGCTGATCGAAAAGCTCGACTTTTCGAAGATCCCGAACGCCGCGTCGATACCGGAGAAATACCGCACGCCCTACTCCGCGGCCTACGAGTTTTACTCGACGGTGATCGCATACAACAAGAAGTCGCTCAAGAAAGTCCCGCAAAGCTGGGCCGACTTCTGGAACGTCAAGGACTTTCCGGGCACGCGTGCCCTGCGCAACGATCCGCAAGGCACGCTTGAGGCTGCGCTACTCGCGGACGGCGTGGCGCGCGACAAGCTCTATCCGCTCGACGTGGATCGCGCCTTCAAGAAGCTGCAGCAAATCAAGCCGGACATCACGGTCTGGTGGACCTCGGGCGGCCAATCGGCGCAGTTGCTGCATGACGGCGAAGTCGACATGGAAATGATCTGGAATGGCCGCGCCAGTGCCGTGCGCAAAGACAACCCCGATGTCGACTTCACCTTCAACGATGGCCTGCTGCAGAACACGCAACTGTGCATCGTGAAGAACGCGCCGAACATGGCGACCGCGGTGAAATTCCTCAACGCGGCGTTCTCGCCCGATCTGCAGGCCAATCTGCCGCTTTATATCGACTACGGCCCGGGCAATCCGGCTGCCTTCAAGACCGGCAAGATCACCGCGCAACGCGCTAGCGAGTTGCCGAGCTCGCCCGCCAACGCGGCGAAACAGGCCCTGCTCTCCGAAGAATGGTGGGCCTCCGATGCCGGTATCGCCGCTCGTGCTCGCTGGCTCAAGTTCATGCAGTAGCCGCAACGCGCCACGTGATCGACTATCTGATTCTGGGTGGAGGCTCGGCGGGCTGCGTGCTCGCCGCGCGTCTTTCGGAAGATCCGGAGAAGACCGTGTGCCTCATCGAGGCCGGCCGGGACATCTCGCAGGCGAACATGCCGGATGCGATCCGCAGCCGCTATCCAGGCCGTGCGTATCTCGACCTCAGCAATATCTGGCAACGGCTTACTGCGGTGATGTCTACACGGCTTACCTCTGCCGGGAATGAGGCCGGCGCGAGTACTGACACATCCCGGCGCTACGAGCAGGCGCGCCTGTTAGGCGGTGGTTCGGCCATCAATGCGCTGATGGCCAATCGCGGCGCCCCCGCCGACTACGATGAATGGGAAGCGCTCGGTGCGCACGGCTGGAACTGGCAAACCTGCCTGCCGTATTTCCGCAAGCTTGAAACGGACTGTGATTTCGACGGCGAACTGCATGGCCAGCAAGGTCCTGTGCGCATCCAGCGTACGGAATGGGCTCGCGTGTCGCCGTTCGTGCGAGCTGTGCTAGGCGCGCTCGAACAGCTCGGCCATCCGCGGCGCGCGGATCAGAATGGCCCGTGGCAAGACGGGACCTATGTCGGCTCGATAGCAGTGGGCGAGACCGGTGAACGCATTCCGACCTCAGTCTGCTATCTGAGCGACGCAGTCCGGAAACGGCCGAATCTAACGATCCGCACTCACCTCCTCGCCGAGCGCATCCACTTCGAAGGCTCGCGCGCGACAGGTGCGCGATTGCGGCACGAAGATGGTTCGACAGAAGATCTCAACGCGAAGGAAACCATCGTTTGCTCGGGAGCGATTCATAGTCCCGCGCTGCTGCTACGCAGCGGCATCGGCCCAGCCACCGACCTTACCGCACTCGGCATTCCCCTCGTAGCCGATTTACCCGGGGTAGGCCGCAATCTGATGGAGCATCCTTCGATCGCCGTTTCCGCCTGGCTGCCGCGCGCCGGCCGCACGTCGTATCCGCAAGAGCATCACGAGCAGGCCATCGTACGCTTCTCCTCACGCTTGCCGGACACCGTAGCCGGGGACATGCACGGTGCGATCCTGTCGCGCTCCGGCTGGCATTCGATCGGATACCGGCTCGGCACGATATTTTTCTGGGTAAACAAATCGTACTCGCGTGGCCAGCTAAAACTGGTCTCAGCGGATCCGCGCGACGAACCGTCGGTCGAGTTCAACATGCTGTCCGATCCGCGCGACCTCGAGCGCCTGAAACTCGCCATGCGCATGGGGGCTACCACCCTCGCATGGAATTCAATGGCAGGGATACGCGACACGATCTTTCCGTCGAGCTATTCGCCGCGTGTCGCGAAGGTCGCAATGCCCGGCAAGTTCAACGCACTGCAGCGTGGCGCGCTCAGCGCACTGCTCGATGTCGCCGGGCCGCTGCGTGGCTGGCTGATTCGCCGACTGATTACCCAGGGCGTCACGATCGAAAGCCTGCTCGCCGACGATGCAGCACTAACCCGATTTGTCACGCGCTCAGCAGGCTGCACGTGGCACCCGTCCGGCACTTGCCGGATGGGCTCGACCAACGACCCTCAAGCGGTGACCGACGCGAGCGGCTCCGTGCGGAACGTCGAAGGTTTGCGCGTGTGCGATGCCTCGTTGATGCCGTCGATCCCCTGCGCCAACACGAATATCCCGACCATCATGATCGCCGAGCGCATCGCCGATATGATCAGGCTCGCGCAGCCGGCCTGCGAGTTACCACAATCGTCACAATCAGACATAAGGTCAGCGCAGTCAGCAAGGTACTGATCGCCGCAATCGTCGGATCGATTTCATCGCGCAACGCGACAAACATCCGCCGCGTGAGCGTCTGTTTATCGCCACCGGAAACAAACAGCGCCACCACGGTCTCATCCAGCGCCTGAATGAACACGAACACCGCGGCCGAAATCACACTCGATCGGATTTGCGGCAGCGTCACCGTCATAAAGCTGCGCAAGCGGTTCATGCCGAGACTGCGGGCAACCATCTCCTGGGTCTGATCGAAGGTCCGCAGATCCGCGCTCACGGAAATCAGCACATACGGCAGACCGAGCATCGTATCGGCGAGAATCAACCCGGTCATGCTGTTGACGAGGCCGGTGCGCGCATACACGAAGAACACCCCAACCGCGACGATGATGATCGGCACCATCAATGGCAGCATGAGTACGAGACGCACATAGCGCATGCTCCAGTGGGTGCCGTTCTGGATCCCATACGCCGCCGCGACGCCAAGCGGCGTCGCGATCAGCGCCGCGGACACGGAAGCTGTCAACGTGGTGCGCGCGGCAGCCATCCATGTCGGACTGCCGACGAATGCTTCGTACCAGCGCAGCGAATAAGCCGGCGGCGGGAAGGTCATAAAACGCGTGTCGGAAAACGACAGCGGCACGACGATCAGGACCGGCACGATCAGAAACAGCAGGATCAGCACAACCACAGCGCCTAAAACAAGCTTGCCGGATGCGGATCTTTTCATTTCGCCCCCAGGGTCTTCTCGAGCGGTATCACGCGGCTCACCGCGTAGAAAATCGCAAACACGCAGACGAGCAGCACC
Source organism: Paraburkholderia sp. (assembly GCF_026225065.1). Taxonomy (GTDB): domain Bacteria; phylum Pseudomonadota; class Gammaproteobacteria; order Burkholderiales; family Burkholderiaceae; genus Paraburkholderia. Next base: position 15,717 of record NZ_JAMFSB010000406.1, read on the forward strand.
ACGCTGACGGCGCTCGCCGCCCCCCACTTATCGTAGAGCTCCACGTTACGGCTGACCAGCATCGACACCATCATCGATCTGCCGCCGCCCATCAGTTCCGGCGTGATGTAAAAGCCGAGGCAAAGAATGAACACAAGAGTGGCGCCCGCGAGCACCCCGCTTAACGACAGAGGTAGAAACACCCGCAGAAATACGTGCAGCGGCGAACCGCCGAGACTCGCTCCTGCATGCATGAGGTTCTCCGGAATCTTCTGCATTGCCGAGTACAGCGGCAAGACCATGAACGGCAGCAGGATATGCACCATGGCGATGATCGTGCCTAACTGGTTGTAAGCCAGTTGCAACGGATGGTCGATCACGCCCATCGACAGCAGCGTCTTGTTGACGAGTCCCGTGCGCTGCAGCAGCACGAGCCAAGCGTAGGTGCGCACCAGCACGCTGGTCCAGAACGGCAGAATCACGAGGCCCAGTACGAGCGCGCTCAACTTCGGCGGCAACGCGGCGGCCGCGTACGCCACCGGATAGCCCAGCAGCAGCGTAACGAGCGTGACGATAAAGCTAAGTTTGAAAGTAAGCGCGAACGTGGCTCCGTAGGCGCTCTCGGTGAAAATGCGCCGGTAGTTTTCGAGCGTAAAACCGTCAGCGTAGATCGATTGCCAGGACAGCCACGCGAGCGGCACCACCAGCAATATGACGATTACGATCAGCGCCGGCGCGATCAGCAGCAGCATCGTGCGGTCCTCGCGGCGCTGATACCGCACTGCTGCGTTGGCCCTGTCGACCGCGCTGGCCGCATCGGCCTTATCGGCCGCGAAAGAAGGCATCAACCCGTCTCCTGCAGAAGTTCGCCCCGCGGTGGCGTCGCGCTGAGCCGGCATCACGCACCTATCGCATCGAGAAACTGATACCACGCCGCAACCATCCGCACGCCCGGTGAGCGCAGCGCATGAAAGGGCACCGGTTGCAGACCGTTCGTTGCGAGCAGCGACAATTCCGGCTTGTCGCCGAGCACGAGCGCCGCCGCCTGCTGACCGAGCAGGCTGGCCATCGCCACACCTGCTCCGTTGTACCCCAGACAAAATGTCGTGACAGCATCGCTGCGCCCGATATGCGGCAATTGATCGAAGGTCATGCCGACGTAACCCGACCAGCGGTACTCAACCTTCACGCCGGCAAGATCCGGAAACAGCGCGACCATTGCGCGCTGCAACGCATCAAAACCGGTCAGTTGTCCTTCCTTGCCGAACGCATCGCGTCCACCGAACACCATCCGGCCATCCGCCTTGCGGAACCACTTCATCATGCGCCGCGTTTCGGTGTAGCTGCGCTGTTCCACCATCAGACGTGCATCGAGTTCGGCGGGTAAACGCTCGGTTGCGATGATGGCGCTGCGAAACGGCACGAGCGTGCGCTGATAAGCCCCGGTGGCTGGCGTCAGACTGGAATACGCGTTCGTCGCGACAATCACCTGTTTGGCCCGCACCGTGCCGCCTGGCAGGCGCAACAGTACGCCCTCGCCGTCGTGCTGCATGCCGATCACCGGACTCGACTCGTAGATCGGGACTTTGCGAACCGTCAAGCCGGCGGCGATACCCTGCACGTAGCGCAGCGGCAAGACCGTGCCGGCGTCCGCGCTCAATACGCCGCCAACGAAAGCACTTGACCCGGTCTCGCGCGCCACTTCGGCACGCGATTGCACGGACATCGACGTATCGCCGAGCGCCTGTCGCACCCAGTCCGCTTCGGCACGAATCGTTGCGAAAGCGCGCTCCGTATGCGCGCAACGCAAGCTGCCAGTGTGCTGAAAATGCGCGTCTTCAAGCTTGAATTCGTCGACCAGCGACTCGACCACCCGCACCCCTTCGTGCGCGAGGCGATGCATCGTGCGCGCCGTGTCGAGCCCATGCAACCGCGCGATGGTCGGAAACGAGAGGCGGAATTTGGACGACACCACGCCGCCGTTACGGCCACTAGCGCCCCAACCGACCGGATTGGCATCGAGCACCACTGTCTCCACGCCGCGTTTTTGCAATGCATACGCGGCACAAAGACCCGAGTAGCCGGCACCGATCACCGCCACCTCGGCCACCAGATCGCGGGCCAACGGCGCTCCGGTGCTAACGGGCGCCGTCGTGCCACCCATCGCGGACCACAGCGAGGCAGCGGACTGCCGGGCGGCAGGCTGCTTCATGCGGCGACCTGCTCCTCGGCCTCGACCGCGTCGGCAAGCGCTTTGAGCGTCGCGAACCTGAAATCAGGCGTGGTCACGCGCTCGGGTATCGGCGTCGCGCCGAACCCTTGCAGCCCCTGACGGCGCTCGATCCAGCACACCGTATACCCGAGCTCGCGAGCCACACCGATGTCGTGGTACTGGCTTTGCGCAACGTGCAGGATGTCGCCGAACTTGTAGCCGAAGGCGGACTGACGTCCGCGGTTGTAGGCGAAAAACTGCGGGTCCGGCTTCGCAACGCCTGTTTCGTCGGCGGTAACGCTGTCGTCGAACGGATCGCCGAGCGTGTGCGCATACGCCGACAATGCCACGCGATCGGCATTGGTCATCGCCACCAGCCGGAAATGGCGGCGCAGGCGCTGCAACGCTGCCACCGAATCGTCAAACGCGGGCCAGTCGAGCACGTCGCGCTGAAAAGCAGCGGCCGTCTGCGCATCGGTGGGCAGGCCCAGTTCAGTCGCCAACGACTGATAGACGCTCGCCATGGCGTGGCTAGAGCGGCCCGGATACGTCGCGCGGCCGCGGATGTACGGTTCAAAGATCTGGTCGTCGGTCAAGGTGCGGGCCGCTTCGCCGCCGAGCCGCCGGATCGATTCCAGCACGCCCTTTTCAAAGTTGATCAGCGTGCCGACGACGTCGAACGTCAGCACCTTGAAATCGGTCAGCTTTTTCATTCGTATTCCTCTTCAGTTTTATGTGAACCCTGGATGAGAGAGCCCGGCAATCCGGGTACATGGATCAGGCCGGCACGACTATGGTGTCCTGCGGGTCGAGCACCACGGTCATCTCCATGCCGGGCGCGGGAATCTGCAGCCGGGCGTGGTAACTGCCCGGCTGGCGCAAGCTGATTGCCGTACCATCCGGCAGCGTCGCAAAGACGCGCAGACTTTCGCCCTGGTACAGCACCTCGGTCACGCGGCAGCGCAGCTGGTTGAGCTGCGCGCCGTTATCATCGTGGCCGTCGTGGATACGCAGTTTCTCCGTCTGCACCGCCAGCAGCAAAGCCTCGGCATGCGGCAACGGATGCGCTGTGCGCAGCACGGTCGCCCCGAGCAGCACCGCATCGGCGCCAGCACGCGTCACGCTCAACAACGTCGCTTCGCCGATAAAGCTCGCCACGAAGGCATCGCGCGGCCGGTCGTACAGATGCTCCGGCGTGTCGACCTGCACGAGGCGCCCGTTGCGCAACACGGCAACGCGGTCGCTCATCGTCAGCGCCTCGCGCTGATCGTGCGTCACATAGACGATCGTCGCACCGAGCTTTCTGTGCAGGCGGCGCAGTTCGATCTGCATGGTTTCGCGCAGTTGCTTGTCGAGCGCAGAGAGCGGCTCGTCCATCAGGATCAGTTGGGGCTCGAACACCATGGCGCGGGCGAGCGCGACGCGTTGACGCTGGCCACCCGATAGCTGAGCAATGCGCCGGCCTTCGTAGCCGCTCAGTTCGACCATTGCGAGCGCATCCGATACTTTTTTCGCCCAGCCCGACTTCGGCTGGCGCCGCGCGCGCAGCGGATAAGCGACGTTTTCGCCGACCGTCATATGCGGAAACAGCGCGTAGTTCTGAAACACGATGCCAATGTCGCGTTTATGAGGCGGCGCAAATGTAATATCACGGCCACCCACCCATACCGAGCCAGAACTCGGCTGCACGAAGCCACCCAGAATGCCGAGCAACGTGGTCTTGCCCGACCCGGACGGCCCGAGCAGCGAAACGAATTCGCCCGGCGCGATGTCGATGGACACGTCGTCGAGCGCGACCACCGGACCGTAGCGCCGCGCTGCCGAACGGATCGACACATCTGCTTTCGCTCTTGCGTCCATACTTGTTTCCCGTCCACAGGACCATCGGTTAGAAAAATATACGTGGCTGTTATTTCGTCAGCAATTCCCAAATTGTTGGATCAGGCATAACATCACGTCATGCCCAATCTCCGCCGCAAACTCCCCAGCGCCAACGCCCTGTTCGTGTTCGAGGCCGCGGCGCGGTGCGGCAACTTCACGCGCGCCGCCGAAGAGCTCTATGTCAGCCAGCCGGCCGTGAGCCGCATGCTCGCGCGTATGGAAGACCACCTGGGGGTGCAACTGTTCGAGCGCGTGCGCGGCGGCATCGAACTGACCGAGAACGGCAAGATCCTGTATCGGAAGATTTCGGAGGGGTTTGGCGGGATCGAATCGGCAATCCGCGAAATCGAGGCAAGGGCAACCGGCATCGAAACGGTAACCCTCTCGGTTTCGACCGCTTTCACCACGCATTGGCTGATGCCGCGCATGAACCGCCTGAATCAGGCCTTTCCGGGCGTCGATCTGCGTTTCCAGCTGATTTCAGGGCGCATCGGCGGCCCGCTTGTCGACGTCGACCTCGGCATGCGCTTCAGGACCGACGAAGAAATCGACGAGCACTCGGCTCTTGTGATGCCGGAAGTCCTGCTACCCGTATGCAATCGCCGCTATCACGAGCAACTGTTGCTGGACGCCGGCAGTCCGCACGACGACACCGTGATCAACATGGATGACGGCGAGCGCGGCTGGCAGGAGCGTTTCGCCGCGTTCGCCGAGCATCAGCGCAGGGCCGCGACCATGCTGAGCTTTTCCGACTATGCGATCGTGGTGCAGGCCGCCTTGCTGGGCCAGGGAGTCGCGCTGGGCTGGTTGAACGTGCTGTCGCACTGGCTGGCCGACGGCGCGCTGATCCCGGCTGAGAAAGAACTGATCGTGACGGACCGGCGCTGCTGTCTGGTGTGGCCGGCGAGCCGTCCGTTGCGCCCCGTGGTGGCTGCGCTGCGCGACTGGATCATCGAGGAAGTGCACGCCGACATGATTCGCGTCGACGCGGCCTACCCCGATCTGTGCCTCGCAACCACGCTGCTCAATGGTAAAGCGCTTTAGCGGCAGCGCCGACGCGCGCCGCTGACGGCAAGCTCAATGCATTACGCCGAAAATCACATCCGCGCCTTCGACCGGTGTGAGGCCGACCTTGAAATACCCTTCAAGCCGGTCCGCAACCGTTTCGTCGAGTGTGAACGGCGGCCGGATAAAGCCGACCTTGACCGCATGTTCGTACCACGCAGTGATCCACGCGCGCAGGTCGACCACATACTGTGGCGGTCCAATATATTCGTCGTAAGCCATGATCTCTCCTTCCCCTTGGTCATGCCATCAGGCGGCTAACCGGCCAACGCTCATCGCAGGCTGGCGATTCGCTGGCGGAAAGACATGCCAGTTGCCGTCGTCATGGCGGAAGAAAAACAGGGTGACTGGACCACTCGGGCAGTTCGCTTCGATGCACACCCGGCAGATGCGGCCGGATTGCGAACGTTGTGTCATCAATACGCGGAGCGGTTGGGCGCTGGCCGCGCCAAGCCACTTCTCGACCAGCAAGCGCAACGACTTTTCCGCAGTACTCATAGCCCCTCCGAGGTGCCCATGAAAGCATCGTAGGGTCTACGGAAATGCACCTGTATCGGGAGTGGCGGATGTTGGACGCCGGATCGGCTGATTCTCCACTCAGGATTTCCCTAACAATCCTTAGACATTTAATGCGCGCTGGCTATTCGGCGGCTAGCCCGTGCCGGATCGCATAACGGATCAGCTCGGCGTTGTTCGCGAGACCAAGCTTTTGCATGAGACGCATCTTGTGAGTACTGATGGTTTTCGCGCTAAGCGCGAGGCCCTCGGCGATGTCGTTGATGCTTTTGCCCGACGCCAGCATCTGCAGCACCTGGAATTCACGGTCGGACAGAATTTCGTGCGGCGGCGCATCGCCCGAATGCGTCTCGAAGATGATCGCGTCAACCAGCTTCGGGTCGATAAAGCGGCCACCGCTCGCCAGTTTGCGGATCGCGGTAAGCAAGACCTCGGGATCGCTGTCCTTCGTTACATAACCGGTCGCGCCCGCTCGCAAGGCACGCGACACCACCTGGGCTTCGTTGTGGATGCTCAGCACCAGCACCGGCAACGACGGCTGCTCGGCGCGGACGCGCCGGATCAGGTCGACGCCACTGATGCCCGGCATCGTCATGTCGAGCAGCAACAGGTCGATCTCGCACGTGCGCAGCTTGTCGACGACTTCGGAGCCTTGTGCCGCCTCTCCGCTCACGACGATGTCGGCGGTCGTCGCGATGATCTGCTTCAATCCGCCGCGCACGATAGCGTGGTCGTCTGCAATAAGTATCTTGATCATGTGTGAGGTTCTTCGTCTAGCGGAATGTGAATCGAAACTGAGGTGCCTGTACCGGGTGAGCTGTCGATCAGCAGCGAGGCGCCAATCAGGCGGGCGCGTTCGCGCATACCAAGCAGACCGTAAGAATCGCCTTTGCGCGCTTCGTCCTGATCGAAGCCGCAACCGTCGTCGCTCACGTGTAGATCGAGCCCGCTCGCGGAGCGCGTTAGCGTGACGTCCGCTCTGGTGGCGCGGGCATGGCGCGCAACATTCGTGAGCGAAGCCTGAACAATGCGAAATACTGCCGTTGCATGAGCATCCGGAAGCACAGGCTCGCTGCCGTTGATGCGAAACTGGCAGGGAATGTTGTTACGCCGGCTGAAATCTTCAACCAGCCATTCGAGTGCGGAAACGATGCCGAAATTGAGTGCCGCGGGCCGCAGATGGCTCGCCACATTGCGCACCATCCAGATGGTCGTTTCAACCAGTTCGCGCATGTCGTCGGCCTTTTTTGCCGCATCCGAGTCGCCGGCGAGGCGCATCTTGAGCAGCGAAACATCCATTTTCAACGCCGTGAGGAGCTGCCCCAATTCGTCGTGAATCTCCATCGCGATGCGCTTTCTTTCTTCTTCGCGAATCGCTTCCATGTAGGCCGACAGCTCGCGTAGCTGCTCTCGCGATTCGAGCAGCGCCTGTTCGATGCGCTTGCGCTCCGTGATGTCGTTCAGGCCGACGTAAATGGCGGGCGCCTCGTTATAGGTCGCCACGCGGGCCGTCGCCATCGCCCAGAATACGGAGCCCTCCGGCCGCGTGAACTGAATCTCGCTGTTATGAAAACTCCCCTCACGCTGCAAATGGTCGACCAGGCTGTCGCGCTCCAGCGGATCGGCGTAAAAGTCCACGATATTCGCGGCGTCGTTGAGCAGGTCGAGTCCGAACAGTTCCTGGAACGGCCCGTTCGTATAGAGAAGCTGCCCACCCGGCATCGAGGTAATGCATAACGGCACCGGGCTCGTCTCGACAATCGCACGAAAACGCGCCTCGCTCGACAGCAGTTTCGCCTCGGCGCGTCTGCGCTCCTCGATCTGCGCCAGCAGGCTCTGGTTCGCCCGCGCCAGTTCGGCGGTGCGCAGCGCGACGCGCCCCTCCAGTTGGTCGCGCGCACGCGATAACGCCGCCTCGGCCTGCTGGCGCACCGACACCTCGGCGAGCAGTTGCCGGTTCTGCACCACCAGTTGCTTGTGCATCGTTCGCAGTGCGAGATGTGTGCTGACGCGCGCGATCATTTCCTCGACGTGCACGGGCTTGGTCAGGTAATCGACCCCGCCCGCGGAAAATCCTTCGACCATATCCTCGCTGCCGGTACGCGAGGTCATGAAGATCACCGCAATATCGCGCGTGCGATCGTCCAGCTTCAGACGCCGGCAGGTTTCGAAGCCGTCGATGCCGGGCATCTTGACGTCGAGCAGAATCAGATCAGGTTGCGAAAACTGCGCGCGCTCGAGCGCCTCCGCGCCGTCGAGCGCGACAAGGACGCGAAAGCCGCGTTCAGTCAGACTGTCGACGACGACGCCCAGATTGGCAGGCGTATCGTCGGCGATGAGGATAGTGGGCTGCTCGCTGAATTGGCCCGTTGCGTCGCTCATGGTGCCGGCCTTTGCGCAATATTTTGTTCGACCAACTCAAGAATCGCCTTCGACTGGTAGCCCTTCGCCAGTAGACGCACCTGCTCCGCGAACGGGACATAGCGTGCGTCGAGTGCCGCGACGCGCTCGCTCCAGAGCGAAATTTCCCTCATGTCCCCGTGACGGGCGAGGCGGTGCAACTCGTTCATTTCCTGAGGTGGCACTGCAAGACTCGCTTCGGACAACGACACGCCCTGTTGCACGGCGGTGGCGGTTGCCGTCGCCGGCACTGCTGCATACGTCCACTCCAGGCCGAGCAACGCCGCGATCTTCGCAAGCAGCCGGTCGAAATCGACTGGCTTCGGAAGAAAGGCATTCACGCCGGCATCGAGGCTCCGTTTCTCGTCAGTGCCGGACGGACTCGCGGACATCGCGATGATCGGCACATCCGCAATGCCCGGCGACTGGCGCAACCGCTGCGTCACTTCGAGGCCGTCCATGTCGGACATCACGATATCTGTAACAACCAGGGACGGCCGCTCGTGTTGCGCCTGTGCAAGCCCTTCACGACCGGTCGCTGCTTCGACGGTGTCGAAGCCGAGCCGCTCGAGCAACGCAACGACAACCGCCCGATTGACCGGCACGTCGTCGATCACCAGCACCTTCTTGCGCGGACCGTCGTAACCCGTCGCATCCCGCGCGGGCGGCGCAATCACCGGGACGTCCAGCAACGCAAGCGCCGCCGCAAGCTCGAACCAGAATACGCTGCCTTCTCCAAGCCGGCTTTCGACGTGGATCTCTGCGCCCATCGCACGCAAGAACTGGCGGCTAATCGCAAGACCCAGCCCCGTGCCGCCAATTCGCCGCTCGTGACCGCCGACCTGTTCAAAGGGCTCGAAAATCGTCTCCAACTGCTCAGCGAGCATGCCGACACCCGTGTCCCGTACCTCAAAGCGCACCGCCCCCGACTCAGCCCTCATGATATGCAGACTCACGCTGCCATGGTCGGTGAATTTGACGGCATTCGCGAGCAGATTGAGCAGCACCTGGCGCAGGCGTTGTCCGTCTGCGCGCACGCCGGCAGGCGCATCGACAGCGATTTCGCAGATGAAATCCAGACCCTTTTGCTCCGCTTTCACACTGATGATCTCGCGCAGCACGTCAACCAGCCCCCCCAACGGCACGTCGCCGATCTGGACACGCAATTTGCCGGCTTCGATCTTTGCGAAGTCGAGCGTGTCGTCGATCAGCGTCAACAGGTGTTCGCCACTGCGCTGGATCACCGCAACACCTTCGAGCTGCCGCTCGCCGAGCGCAGGGTCACGCCGCAGGATCTGGGCGTAGCCGAGAATACCGTTCAGCGGCGTGCGCAGTTCGTGGCTCATATTGGCCAGAAACTCGCCCTTGGCGCGGTTCGCCGCCTCGGCGGCCTGGCGCGCCTCGCGCTCCATCACGGCCGCGCGCTCCTCGAGATACGCATGATGCAGCCGCGCGCCCATCGCGTTGAAAGCCGCCACCACGCGGTCGAGTTCATCCGGTGCGTTGGGTGCCCGCCGCTGCAGGCCAAGCGGTTGCGGCGTCTCGCGAAAATCGTAGTCGCCCACGCCACTCGCGATCGCAGCAAGATGCCGCGTCACGAGCCGGGACAGGATGTAGATCGCGAACAACGAAACCAGGAACGTATTGGCCGCCTGGCTCACAAGAATGAGCAGCGCCGTATGCGTCAGTTCGTGGTACAGATTAGCCAGCGTGGCCTGGACATAGAGCGTGCCGATCCGCTGATCCTTGCCCTGCACCCGGTAGAGCAGCGGAAATTCGCGGGCTATTGACGGACCGGCCGTGCGCCGCCCCGCCGTCACGACCATCGGCGCAGCGCTCGCACCGGCTTCGACAACCTCCGCGGCGCAGATATCTTCGAGACGCAGAATGCCATCCAGCTCGATTTGCAGTTGCGGCTGATCGAGCCGCCAGAGCGCCTCGCCGACGCCGCCGCCGTAGCTTCTGTCGATGTCCGCGAGACGATTTTGGACCAGTTCGATTCCTCGGTCATAATCACGGTAGAGTTGCAGCGCAGTCAGCAAAAGCGTGACTACGCAGCTGAAAAGGAATACCGTCGCGAGAAGCCGCAGAACCACGCTGTGGCGAAAGCGATTGAGCGAACCCCACCATGCGCCGAACGTGTTGAGAGCCATATTCCCCCGCGAGTGCCCTGGTTCTCGTTTTGCCTATTCTGCACTCGTTGCCGATCCGCGGTCTACCCATAGAGCGCCGGGTAGCAGCGCGCCACGGCGCCGAAGCGCCCTCTCAGTGGTGCGTGGCGTCGCGGCGGGGCTGCTTGTCTGCGCTGCAACCGCCCTGCCAGCGTTCGCCCTGGATACCGTCAAACCACTAAAGTCTGATGAATTCCGGGTTCGCTACGCCTACCCATTCGAACTCCTTACGGAAGTACTCAAACGTACGACGCCAACCTACGGCCCTTACGTCGAAGAGCCCTACACCGAAACCATTTCGGTCGCGCGTTCGCATGAAGAAGCCCTGAAGGGCGACCGCATCAACATCATGATCAGCGATGCTGGACACAAGGAATTCGACGAGGACATGATTCCCGTTCCGTTCCCGATCGACAAGGGGCTGCTCGGCTACCGCGTTGCGCTGATCGACTCGGATAACCAGTCGAAGATCGACGCCGTTCAGACGCTCGAGCAACTCCGCACGCTGTCGGTCGGCCAGGGAAGCAACTGGGGCGACCTCCGCGTCTATGAATACAACCATGTGCCCGTAAGAACCGCACAAACCTACGAATCGCTTTTTCTGATGCTTTTACATGGACGTTTCGACCTGTTTCCACGGGGTGTCACGGAGGCCCCGGGGGAAGTACGTGCTTATGGCCCTCAGTATCCGCGCCTGGCGATAGATCGGCATCTGCTGATCCGCTATCCGTTTGCGCAGTTCTTTTATGTCAGCAAGTCAGAGCCGCGCCTCGCCGCCCGCATCCGCGATGGGCTCGAGCAAATGAAAAAAGACGGCAGCTTCGACGCGTTCTTCAACCAGCATTTCGCGCGGCAACTAGTCGATCTCAAACTGCCGGATCGTACGGTCATCGAACTCCAGAATCCGTACTTGCCCGCATGGGTTCCGTTGTCTCGCAAGGACCTCTGGTTCGATCCCAATTCGCTGCGCTAGCCGGCTGCCAGCCTGTTGACGCAAGCCTGATTAGCCGGCCATGGCGAGGGTATCCGGCACCGTGGCGTGCAACAGAACCTCGTCCACCAGATCCGCCACATTCAGCAAGGTCCGCACAACCGCGCCACCCAGCAGTTCACTGTGGGTTTTCCGCAGTTCCCATAAGGTCTCACCGAGCCTGCGAATCGATGCGGGCTCGCTATCGGTCAATGGCCAGCAATGCAGCAGATACGCCAGCGACGTGACGTTTCGCTGCTCACACCATGTGTCGAACAGATGCATACAGATCGAACTGATCTGCTCCACTGCATTTTCGCGCTCGGACAGATAGGGAACCATGACGCACCAACCGGGTAAACGATTTCGATATCCAATGCTAGGCGCGCGGTCAACGCGTTGCAGTCAGGAAGCGTGGAAAATGCCCGACATGGATGCTGAATCGATGGTAAGGAAATCCTTAATGTGTCGTTGCAGGGTCGATAAGGGCTGAATCGACGGACCGGAGCATAGCAACCCGTCAGCTCTTCAACCGGTACCCCGTCTTGAAGATCCACGCGATGATAACCAGAAAAATAGCCAGAAACAGCGCAGTCATACCGAGACTTACCGCGACGTCCACATCTGCCATACCGTAGAAACTCCAGCGAAAGCCGCTCACCAGGTACACGATCGGATTGAACAGGGTAACGACCTTCCAGAACGGCGGCAACATGTTGACCGCATAAAAGCTTCCGCCGAGAAACGTCAGCGGCGTGATGATCAGCAGCGGCACGAGCTGCAGCTTCTCGAAACTGTCCGCCCAGATGCCGATGATGAAGCCAAACAGGCTAAACGTCACCGCCGTGAGCACCAGGAACAGCACCATCCAGAACGGATGCAGCACCTGCAGCGGCACAAAGAGCCCTGCGGTGGCGAGAATGATCAGCCCCAATAGAATCGATTTGGTCGCAGCCGCACCGACATAGCTCACCACGATCTCAAGATACGAGACCGGCGCCGACAGCAACTCGTAGATCGTTCCCGTGAACCTTGGAAAGTAGATCCCAAACGACGCATTCGAAATGCTTTGCGACAACAGCGACAACATGATCAGCCCCGGCACGATGAACGCACCGTAAGTGATGCCGTCCACTTCCTTGATACGCGAGCCGATTGCCGCGCCGAATACGACGAAATACAGCGAAGTGGAAATCACCGGCGCGATGATGCTCTGCATCAGAGTGCGCCAGGTGCGCGCCATTTCGAACTTGTAGATTGCGCGGATTGCGTAAATGTTCATTGATCACCTCTGAGCAGACTGACGAAGATGTCTTCGAGCGAACTCTGCGTCGTCTGCAGATCCTTGAAGCGAATGCCTGCGTCCTCCAGCGCTTTGAGCAAGGCAATGATGCTGTTTTGCTCGCGTTCCGTATCGTAGGTATAGATCAACTCGCTGCCGTCCGCGGAGAGTGCGAGGCGATAGTCCGCGAGCGCCAGCGGCACCTGTTCCAGCGGGCTTTCGAGTTGCAGTGTCAGTTGCTTCTTGCCGAGCTTGCGCATCAGTTCGGCCTTGTCTTCGACCAGCATGATCTCGCCCGCGTTGATCACGCCGATGCGGTCAGCCATTTCTTCAGCTTCGTCGATATAGTGCGTGGTGAGAATGATGGTCACACCGCTAGCGCTCAGCGAGCGCACCAGTTGCCACATGTCGCGCCGCAACTCGACGTCGACACCCGCCGTGGGTTCGTCGAGAAACAGCACGCGCGGTTCGTGCGAAAGCGCTTTGGCGATCAGCACGCGGCGTTTCATGCCGCCCGAAAGCTGGATGATCTTGTTGTTGCGCTTGTCCCACAGCGACAGGTCCCGGAGCACTTTCTCGATGTAGGCAGGGTTCGCCGGTTTGCCGAACAGTCCGCGGCTAAACGAGACCGTGGCCCAGACCGTCTCGAACGCGTCGGTAGTGAGCTCTTGCGGCACCAGACCGATCAGAGAACGCGCCGCCCGGTAAGCAGTGCCAATATCATGACCGTCCACCACCACGGAGCCTTCCGACGCCTTCACGATGCCGCAAATGATACTGATCAGCGTGGTTTTGCCGGCACCGTTCGGACCCAGCAACGCGAAGATCTCACCGCGGCGAATCGACAGATTGATGTTTTTAAGCGCGTGGAAACCGGACGCGTAGGTCTTGGAGAGATTCGTGACCGAGACGACAGGCTGCATGGAGGATACGGGGGCGGACGCAGCTGCCGGTTGGGTTTGCCGGGCCGTAGCCCGGAGAGATGTTTCAGAATCGATGATGATTCTCGCAATGTAAAGGAAAGCGCGTTATCGCTGGGGCATCTCGAACACGAGACAAGTCGTCGTGGCATGCGCATACAAAGTGCCGTCGGGCCCGACCAGGCGCGCCTCCGCGGTTGCCAGCTGGCGGCCGCAATGAATCACTTTGCCCTCTGCGCGCACACGTTTTACGCGAGGCGTCAGTCCCTTGACGTAGTTCACGCTGAGTTCGGCCGTGGTGTAGCCCCGGCCAGGCGGCATCTTCGTGTGTACGGAACAGCCAAGTGCCGAATCGAGCAGTGTGGCGACCCAGCCGCCGTGAACCGTGCCGAGGGGGTTCAGGTGCTGTGCTCGCGGTTCCCCCTGAAAAACGCAGCGGCCGTCACTGGCTTCCACAATCGTGAAGTCCAGGGTCTTCGCTATCGCCGCGTAGGGTACTTCGCCGCGCAGCATGGCCTGCAGGAATTCCAGCCCGGTCTTGCCGGCGACCTGTTCGGGGCTCGCCAGTCCAGGACCTGGACCCGCTTCCAGCCGGCTCACAATCTCCGCCTCCTCGGCGAGCCATGTCTCGATCACTTGTTCGGATGTCACTGGAAATCTCCGTGTTTTATTGATGTTTTGCGCGGACTGGCGCCGCTCAGCCGCCCTCCGCGCGTGCCATCTTTCGCTCCAGACTGGCACGCACCGTCGGCCATTCGGTGTCAATGATACTGAAGCGCACGGAATTTCGCTTACGGCATGGCGCAACCCCGCCATCGCGGCGAGGGGATTAAAGCGCTCTCAGGAAATGAGAGACGCAAATCCGCGGCCATTGCGGCCGCGGCAATCCAGGCGTGCATAGGCTAAGCGCCCCTGCACACCCGGTGTCAATCAACTTGCCAGCTTCCTGAACGTTTCCAGCACGGCATCGCCCTTGAACGGTTTGACGATCCAGCCCTTCACGCCCGCTGCCTTGCCCCGTTCCTTCATGGCCGGGCTGCTTTCGGTGGTCAGCATGATGACGTTGACCGTGCTGTTGCCGAGTTCGCCGCGGATCTTTTCGACCATCGTCAGGCCGTCCATGTTCGGCATGTTGACGTCGCTGATCACGAGCCTGATGCCAGGGTTGCCTCTGAGCTTGGTGAGGCCGTCTTTGCCGTCCACTGCCGTATCGACGTCAAGGCCATTTTTCTTCAGAAAGCCGGCGACCTCGTCACGCACCGTGCTCGAGTCATCCACAACAAGAATTTTCGACATGTCTATTTCCTATGGCATCAATCAAAGTAAGTCGAGGCCGGTTTCAAAACAGTTCAAGTTCACCGCTGGTATCTTCGACCGCGCTCGCTTCGGCGACAAAATCGATCGGCGCATGCGCGCACATGCAGATCGTCGCACCCAAGCTAACAGCATCGTTGATCGACACGGCATACGACGCCAGAAACTCCGGCTTGAGTGCCTCCAGATACGGTATGCAACGCGCGCTCAGCACATAAGGGGTAGACATGCCTAGATCCGGAAAGTACTGGAGCAACTCCTGATTCACGGCTCCACAGCACAGATTGCAGATCTCAAGGAACACTTCAAGGAATGGACGCTCCGACTCTTCCCCAAGAAAGTAGTTTTGGGTACGCTCGTCTTCATCGTAGTGAAGAATCAGCAACAGACGGAACGCGATGCCCGAGATCGTCAGGATAACCAGGTTGCCATCGGGCGGGCTGTGCGCGCCATGCGCACCCGCTGGCGCGATTTCGCAGATATCGCCCGCCTCCATCGTGAGGCGAGATCTGGTCGCCCTGAAGAAGATGCGTTCGAGGCTTTCCTTTGCATGGGTACTGATCACGTCGATACCCACTAGTGAAGCGTCGCCTGAAACTGGTTAGCCAGCGACTCGACGCTCGAGAGCGACGCGGTAATCATCTTGCCGCCTGCCTGGATGTCCTGGAAGGTCGCCGTGGTCGTGAGGTCGTTTCTATGCAGACTGTCGCGGTAACTCTTCGACAGCTCTTCGGAGCGCGCGGCGAGTGCCCGCACCTCGCTTGCCACGACCGCGAAGCCACGGCCTGCCGTGCCCGCACGGGCTGCCTCGATCGACGCATTCAACGAAACGATCACCACGTGGCGAACAATCGAAGACAGCTCGCGGTTTTTCGTGTGCATGTCCTGGTTCTGCGTCATTAGCGAGATCATCTGTTCGTGCCAGCGCTCGAACGTGCCCGCCAGACCTTTGAGGCGCGCCGCTTCAGCCGCAAGCTGAGCGGCCTTATGCGCCAACTGGTCCTTGCTGTCGAGCACGGCCTTCAGCTCCGCGCGCACCGAGTCCGCACTGTCCGACTGCGTCTTAAGCTCGTCACGCAACCCGGCGAGCGTGGCTTCGAGTTCTTGCATGTGTTGCTCGTGCATGCTGATCAACTCGCTTTGCGAGGCGCTTGCCTGCGAAAGCGTTTCCGTCTGACGATCTGCTTCTGAGCGCAAGCGGTGCATCGCTTTGGCGCTCGCGAGCCGGTGCGCGGCCAGCGCCACGAGGGCGGTGACGGCGCTGCCAGCCAGCGCTGCTACTAGAACCTGTTGAATCACAGCCAATCCTTCCGAATGTCCATTACGCCGAGGGGCAAGAGTCAGCCGCTCAGTCGGCCAGCGTATCGAGTTCCAGCTGGTCCGCGTCGCCGCGTGCCTGGATGCCCGCGGTGTCGACAACAAGGCTCGCCGGCAGGCTCACGATGGTCTGGAACTGGCGGAAACCGGCGCCCTTGTGGTCGTCGGTGAAGCGCAAGGCAATGCTGCCGTGCTCACGCTTGAGGAAGTCGCGCACAGCGTCCATACCGACACCGCGCCCTGATACTTCGGTAACCTTATCGGCCGTCGAGAAGCCTGGACGGAAGATCATCTCGGCGAGTTCCTCGTCGCTCAGCGCCAGATCGGCTGCGATCCAGCCCTTCTCGAGCGCCATGCCGCGAATTCGCTGCAGCGCGAGGCCGCGGCCGTCGTCGCTGAGTGTGATCTGCACCGTTGCTTCGTGCATGCCCACTTCGATATTGATCGCGCCCGCAGCGGGCTTGCCTTGCGCAGTGCGCACGTCGGCAGCTTCGAGGCCATGGTCGACGGAATTGCGCAGCAGGTGCATAAACACGTTCTTCAGCGCGCCACCCGCTTCACGGCGCAGACGGTAGCCATTGTCGTCAATCTGCACTTGCGGCGTTGACTTGCCCAGTTCCTGCGCCAGCGACGGCAGCGATTCAAGCACGCCTGACAGCGCCTCGCCCACGCTTTCCGTGCCGAGCACGCGCAAAGCCTGACGCACGTTCTGGCGCATCGACTGGAGCGCGTGCAGATCGTCGGCCTTCGCGGCTTCGAGCAAACGCAGGCTCTCCTGGATATGCGCGATGTCGACCATCAGGAAGCGCTCCGCGCTCTCGCCGCGGCTCACACCTTTGCGGCCAAGACTGACTTCGTTGATCATCGCGTAGCTTTCGACGGCGGCGCGCACACGGGCCAGTTCCTGCATCAGACTCTCCTGATCCCACGCCGCGTGCACCTCTTCCGAGTGATGCAGTTCGTGATAGCGCTGCTCCGTCTCGTGCACGATGTTGGTCAGGTGCTGCAGGTTGTAGGTCCGCGCGTTGCCCTTGATGGTGTGCATGTTGCGGAACAACTCCGAGATCGCTGCGCGGTCCGCCTGCGAATGCTGGCGAATGATGCGCTCGTTCTCGTTGATAAAGCCTGCGGAGCTCTCGATGAAGTGGTGGAACTTCTCTTCGCTCACCGCCAGAATTTCGCCGATCATTTCGAGCTGGCGCCTCTGCTCGCCGGCCTCTGCCGCGAGCTTGCGCAACTCGGTGACGTCACGAATGCACAGCATTAGCCGCACGATCATGTCGCTGTCGTCGGTAATGGCCGACCAGTTCAGGTCGAGAATCTTCACACGGCCGTCGGGCATGCGCTTCGAGATCTCAGTGACCAGCAAATGTTCGTTGAACGCAAAGTTGATCGCATCTTCGCCGAGACACGCAAAGCTCGCAGCATCGACTTGCGACAACACGTCCGCGCCGAGGTCGGTATCGGCGAACACCAGGTCCATCAGGCTGCGGCCAGCAATGTCGTTGGTCTCGAAGATCGCTTCCAGATAGGCGGAATACTCGGAGTGGACCACCGCCCCTTCCACCACAGTCAGAATGCCCTGTTGCATGTTCTGCAACATCGCCTGAATGTCCGCGGTCTTCTGCTTGAGCTGTAGCGAGCTTTCCTGAATCTTCTCGATCATGCCGTTGAACGCCATGATCGAGTGACCGATTTCATCCATGCGGCCCACCGGCACGCGGCGTGTGAAGTCCTGGCTCGATGCGATCTCGCTCATCATCTCCTGCATGCGGGTCAGCGGTCGCGTGATCTGGCGGTACAGCAGCGAACCGATCGAAGTCAGCAGGATGATCGCGATACCGGTGACGATGGCAATGGCGGTAGTGGTCGTCGCCAGCGTACCGTTCAGCGTAGTGATGGCCTCGTCTTTCTCGCGGTTCTTCTCGATACGCAGCGTCTCGACGATGCCCTCGAGCTCGTCGCGATACTGCGCCACGTTCGCGAACAGATACGCTTGCGCCAGTTCGTTCTTGCCGGCGGCCTTCATCTTGGCGGTGTCGTCGATTGCCGAGAAATAGTTCTCGAGGCTGTCGGCGGCCTGAGATACAAGACCCTTCTGCGCCTGGCTGGCGGCGGCGTGCGCCTGCAATGCGAGCGCCTGCTGCAAGGTCGCTTTCTTTTTGGCGAGTTCGTCCTGTGCCTGCGCGACGACGTTACCGTCCGGCGCATACACGAGTGTCATGATGGCGAGCTGCACGTCCTTGACCTGGGAGACCAGATCGGCCGAGGCGAGCGCACTGGGCACTACTCCTTCTGTGACCTGCTTGACCTCGGCAGCGCTGTGCCGGGTCTGATAGACCGCATAGCCGCCGATGGCGGACAGCGCGACGAACATCAGAATTACCAATAGCGTGATGCGATGACGGATAGTCATTTGTGTAAATCCCCGAGGTCTAGCGTGTGATTTTTGCTCTTCATGAGAGCCGCCCGACCTTGTTATGTTGGTCGGAATTGTCGGGCGCCACGATTATCGTAGACCGCATGTGACAGATCGATGACTAAAGATAGCGCCCTGATTTAAACGCCTAAGAAATTAGAGAGCAATAAAACGTAATTATTGCGAATCTTGAATATGCTCAATTTCTTTAGAGTTTCCCTAAAGTTTTCTTGATTGATGCCGTTAATACTTCACCCCATGCGTTCCATGCCATGCGTCGTGTGCAACGTCAGGATCTAGCTCAGCACCCTCAGGCGGCGCCACCGCATATCCATGTCTTTTAGCAGCGCGATGTAGCTCACGGCGCGCTCGGTACCGAGACTCGCGCTCGCAGCTTCGTTGGTCTCATTCCACAATCGCTCGAAGCGGTTCGCCGCCTCCAGTCTCGCAAGCGGCTGGTTCAACAGAACAACAAATGCAAAAGACAGTTCTTCCACGCTTCGATGCATCTGTGAATGCACCGACATCGATTTGGCAAAGTGATTCAAACGGCCCTCAAGCGTTAGTTGTCATAGGTACGCAAAACTCCACCGGCACAATTCTCAACAAAGATTGTCACCGGAATATTACGGGGGTAGTTCAATGAGCCGGAAATGCAATGTGTTGTTCCTGTGCCGCGCGAATTCTGCGCGCAGCGTCATGGCCGAAGCGCTGCTTCGCGAGCTCGGCGGCGATCGTTTTGAAGCGTTTAGCGCCGGCATTGAACCGGCCGACGACGTGCACCCCCTCACGCTTGCGCAACTACGCCCCACGATGGGCGATCTCGGCCGCGTGCGGCCAAAAAGCTGGAACGTCTATACGAAAGCAGATGCGCCCGTGATGGACGTAGTGATCGCAATGTGTGAAGAAGCCGGCGAAGCGCATGCGCCTGCATTTCCCGGCAAGCCGATCTTCTGCGAATGGAATTTTTCCGACCCGCTCGCAGCAGGCAGCGACGACGCCGAGCAAAGGCGTCTCTTTGAGCAGGTGTTCCGGCAGATTCTGCGCCGCATAAGCGTGTTTGTCGCGCTTCCGCTGCACTCGATGAAAGCATCCGAACAACGGCTCGCTGTCAATTCGATGGACGAGCACGCCCCGCCCTCGATCGCAGTCGAATAAGCACCGAACCACAAGCGGAAATGAACCCTTCGCAGGCATGCCGCGTGCTGCCGCAGTCGTCGCACGGTGCAAAGCAGGGCACTGTCGCTGACTTAAAAGGTTCATCGGGGCAACCTAGGATGAAACGTTCGCACTCACGGAGCAGCCAGCCGACGTCCGCGACTTTGCCCCCCACCCGCTTCCGGGAGTGCAAATGCTCGTTCACTTCATGCCGTCATCCGGCATCGTCGTCGCCATGCTGGTCGTCTGTCTCGTGATGGTGCTGGCATTCGAGGCGACCAACGGATTCCACGATTCCTCCAACGCGGTCGCCACCGTCATCTACACGCAGTCGCTCAAGCCTGGCCAGGCCGTGATCTGGTCCGGCCTGATGAATTTTATCGGGGTGATGGTGGGGGGAATTTCTGTCGCCTATGCGCTAGTCGAAATACTGCCGCCCGATGTGTTGACGCCACCGGACGGTTCACCCGCCGTCCCTATGCTGGTGTCGATCTTCGCGGCCGCCCTGTTCCGGAACATCCTGACGTGGGCGTTTGCGATACCCAACAGCAGTTCACATTGCATCATTGGCGCGCTGATCGGCGTCGCAGCGGCCGACGCGCTGATCAAAGCGCGCAGCATGACGCAAGGGGTGGACTGGAAGCAGATCGTGATCGTGCTAAAGGGGCTTGCCATCTCGCCGATACTGGGTCTGCTGCTGGCTGGGGGACTGTACGCCATCATGCGGCTCGTCGTGCGGCGCGGTCATCTGTTCGAAGCGCCGAAGGAAGGCGAGCCACCGGTCTGGTGGCTAAGAGGGCTGCTGGTTCTCACCTGCACCACGGTCAGCTTTTCGCACGGCACCAATGACGGTCAGAAAAGCATCGGCCTCATCATGCTGACGATTATCGGCCTGCTGCCAGCGGCCTATGCGCTCAACCCGCAGGCCACAGGTCAGATGACCGAACTCAGCCAGAACGCGGCTGCCGCAATTCCGCTGATTCAACACTATGGCGACGACGTCAAGGATCAGGCGCTGAAGTCCGCGACCTTGCTGCAAAACGCTGGTCCGCAACTGGCCAGCGAGGCGCATGAACTCAAGACGTACGACGATTCCGCGAATTCACCGCAAACGGTGGCGGTGCGGGCACAACTGCGCGGAGCCGTGTACGATGTGCTCTCGGAACTCAAGCACGTCGGCGAGCAGAACAGCGCTAGCAAGGACGAGAAGGCGCAGGCAACGGACCTGCTAAAGAAAATGGGGCCGCCGGTGCAATATGCGCCATGGTGGGTCCGTGTGCTAAGCGCTCTATGCCTGGGTGTCGGCACGATGATTGGCTACAAACGCGTGGTACGTACGTTGGGCGAACGGCTCGGCAGGCAACATATGACGCCGGGCCAAGGGGCCAGCGCGGAACTGGTCGGCTCGGTGCTGATCGGCACGGCTGGATTTACTGGACTACCGGTCAGTACAACTCACATCATTACGTCGGGAATTGCCGGCACGATGGTAGCGGGTGGCCAAGGTGTGCAAGGCGGTATGCTATGGCGTATCGCACTCACCTGGCTGGTTACCTTGCCTGTCACGATCCTGCTTTCCGCATGTTTATTCTACTTCCTTGCGAACCCCAACCTCTGACGACCAACACGCGCGCGGCGCCGGTTCCGCGCAACGCTCCGAGCCCCCGGCGGGGGCCTGGGCGAAACTCATGACGCGACTGCACATCCGTCATGCGGCAACCACGCTGGCCGTACTCGGCGTGGGACTCGCAATGGGTGCGCCGTTCATCCTCGGCGCGCATGACGTGCTGAACGGTTTGCGCAGCGTGTCCCTGCAGATCTTTGCAGCGCTGGCGGCAAGCGCCGCGCTAAGCGCTGCGGCCAAGGCGGGCAAGCTGCATCTGATGCAAGGCGCACTTGGCCTGCGGTTGCGCTTCCTGCGCACGCTGACGATTACCGTCGTCACCGATTTCGCGTTCCTCGTCTCGCCGCTGGGCGCGGCGGGCTATGGCGTGAACATGGGCCTGCTGCAGCGTTCGGGGGCTTCGTGGGCACTCGCCACCACGGTAGTCGGCGCGGACCAGGCACTCGACCTGAC
>NZ_JAMFSB010000407.1 GCF_026225065.1 Paraburkholderia sp.
CCATGCCGCGCCGTTGCATGTAACCGCCAGAACGGCGGCCGAGAGCAACTTTATGCGAACTCCAGTGGTGGCCCGGGCGGCCTCATTTTTCCTGTTTTTCTTGCGCATCGAACTGTCCGTTGGTGGTAGGCGAAGACAACGCTCCGCCACACCGGCTTATTTCAACAGTGTGAGGAGCAATCTTTTAGTTCTTAGTAATACTTAGGATGTACAGCGAAGAGATAAAACAGAGCTCTATCCAGGCAGCTGGCGCTGCCCGGTTGACTTAGCTTTTCGGCAGACCCGGCGGATTCGTCCGGGCCTTGTCGATCGCTTCCGAACCCAGGCTCCAGCGCTCGAGTGCCTGAGTGTATTTCCCACTGCCAATGAGGTCGTTTAGCAGCAGCGTGAGCGGTGCCGCGAGTCCACTGCCCTTGCGGGTCGTGATCGCGACGTCGGCCAGAATCGGCCAGCCGCCACTGATGGTGCCAACCGCCCGTATTCCGCCCTTCTGCGCAGCCGCGTAGGCGAGCGCCGAGTTGACGCTCAGAATCGCGTCCGCGCGTCCTGAGCGCAGTGCCACGTCGCGCACGGCGATGTCGTCGTAGTACTGAACCTGAACCGGTTTCAGACCATGCGCGACATTTTCCTTGTCCCACGCGAGCAGGATCTTTTCCTGATTCGTTCCTGAATCGGTAATGACACGCAGTCCGGCAACGTCCTTCGGTTCGCGGATCACCTTGATCGGGCTCGAATCCGCCACGTAGAAGCCGAGCACGTCACGACGGTAAGTCGAAAAGTCGAACTTCTCCTTACGCTCCTCGGTAACGGTCACGTTCGACAGAACCGCATCGACCTTGCCCGACTGCAACGCGAGCGGCCAGTCTTCCCAGGCGAGCACGACGATTTTCAGCTTCCGTCCCAGGCCGTCAGCGACCAGTTGCGCGAGGTCCGGGTCGAATCCGACGATCGTCTTCTCATCTGTTGCGTACGCACCAAGCGGCGGCCACGCGACTGCCATGCCGATCACCACTTCGTCCTTCGATGCGAACTGAAACGAAGGGGGGACGGCCTTGATCGCCGCCGCATCAGGCGTGGTCCGGACACGGTCGTGCTGATCCGGGCTCAGATTGAACGTATTCGCGGCCCACGCTGTACCTGCAACGCCCAGTGCCAATGCGAAGAACGTTCCGGCGATTGCCAATAAAACTTTCCGACCTTGCTTCATGACTTGATATGTCCTGTTGAAATAGACGATCTGATCGACGAGTAATGCGCGTGCTTTCCTACCGGCGGCCGAGCGGCCCAGGATGGATCAGATCGCGCAGCGAATCGGTGCGGCCCGGTTCCAGCAAATCCTTGCCGAACGGAAGACGAAAGTGGATCTCCGGTGCGATCGAACGATCGAACAGGGCTTCGTAGCCAGCATGGGTATAGAGTCCAGCGGCCTCCGGCTGCCGGAAACCGGTAGTCAGATACACGCGGCGATAACCCTGGCGCATCGCACGCGTTTCGAGCTCCTGAACGACCCGGCGCGCGAGGCCCTGGCGCCGCTGACTCGCATGGGTCCAGATACGCTTGAGCTCTGCAGTCGTCGCGTCATAGCGCTTGAACGCGCCGCCGCCGACCGTCTCACCGTCGCGCAGGATGACTATGAAAGCCCCTTCAGGCGGCACGAACAGTTCGGCCGGATAGCGTGCGAGTTCTTCGCTCACCGTAGCGGAGCCGGCGGGCCGGAACTCGCTATAGCGTGTGGTGTACTCGATATTCAGCGCATCCAGGAGAGGTTGCGCAACGGGATCCAGCAATGTGGTATCGATGATTTCGTATGTCATAGCAGACAGGGGGATCGTGTTTCCCCCTTTTTTGTTGAATCTCTTTTCCGTGCGACCTTGATGTCCGTCGAATTAAAAAGAAGATAACAGGCTGCTATTGAGGATCGAACCAAACAATTTACGTATGGTTATTCCATGGAGTCCATATATATAATTCGTGCGGCATTAACGGACTATTCGATCGCGAATAAAACGTTGGAATTGCCGCGATATTGGCGGACTATTTATTTCGGATTGCTTTCAAACGGGTTCCGCGAGATGGAACAGACAGTCACCGCGCTCGACTGCAGCCGGCACGCGCTTGCAGACAACCTCGCCCGCTGCGGCGAAAAACATCGTGACCGGCTCACGCAGCGGCGTGTCCGGGAAGTGAATGCGTGCGGCGGGCTGGCCGGCCACGACCTGGTCGCCGAGTTCAACGAGCGGCTCGTACACGCCGCGATCGTAGGCGTACACGTAATGACGCGAGCCGGACACGGTAAAGAAGCGTGTTTGCGCAGGCGGTCCACCCGGTACGAGCGGGCCGCTCAGCAGTCCGATGAAAGCCAGCAGATTCAGCAGGCCCTGCCGCGCGTCGCGCAACAGCTTGGCCTGCACGGTACCGCCGCCGCCGAGTTCGGTGAGGATGGAGATCGCGCCCTGGCGGCGCGCCGCGGTCGCTGCATGGACGGGATTCGGCCGATGCAAAAACGCACGCGGTAAGCCGAAAGCGGTGAGCAACGCCTTGAGCCGCTCCTCTTCCTCGGGGTCGCGCGGCTCGATGGCCAGCATATTGGCGCCATCGTAGAGCAACGAACTGCCGCCCGAATGCACGTCGATCAGGTATTGCGAACGCGCGAGCAGCGTGTGCTCGATGTAATCGGCGATCGCCGCCGTTGGCGAGCCTTCGGCATCGCCCGGAAAACTACGGTTCAGATTGCCGCCGTCGAGCGGAGAAGTCCTCAGCCCCGCCGCAGCGGCCGGAAAATTCGCCATCGGCAGGAAAATCAGTTGACCGCGTACCCACTGCGGCTCGATCTCGCGGATCAAGCTGGAAACAAGTACCTGTCCCTCGTATTCGTCACCGTGGTTGCCACCCATGAGCAGCACGACAGGGCCATCACCGTTACGCACAGATGCGATCGGAATTGGCACCCACCCGTATGCGGAACGATGCACCGAATAAGGCAGGCGCAGATAACCGACGTGACGTCCATCGGCGTCGAGATCGACTTCATTGTGGATCGTACTCATCGGGTTTCCTGGTTGCCTTACGCGGCTCGTGCATGCCGGTTGACCGGTCGTCGAAGTCCCAGATTATCGCGCAACGTGCGGCCCTCGTATTCACTGCGGAACAGGCCACGGCGTCTGAGCTCGGGGATCACGAGTTCGACGAAATCGTCCAGCCCGGCTGGCAGGACCGGCGGCATGACGTTATAACCGTCGGCTCCCCCTTTCACAAAGCGTTCCTCGAGCTGATCGACAATCTGCGCCGGTGTGCCGACGAGTTGCCAGTGCCCTCGGGCACCCGCCACCCGCAGATACAACTGCCGGATCGTCAGATTCTCGCGCCGGGCCAACTCGATCGTCAACAACTGGCGGCTCTTGCTCGCGTTTGTCTCGGGCAATTCGGGGATCGGACCGTCGAGCGGATAGCCCGACAGATCGAAGCCCCCGGTCAGCCCGGAGACCAGCGCGAGGCCCACCTTTGGATCGATCAGCGCCTGCAACTGCTCGAACTTCTCCCGCGCCTCGCTTTCGCTGCGCCCCACGATGGGAAACACGCCAGGCATGATTTTCAGGTCGTCGGGGTGCCGGCCATATTGAGCGAGGCGTCCTTTGACGTCCGAATAGAAATCTATCGCGTCTTCGAGCGTCTGCTGCGCTGTGAAGATGACCTCGGCCGTGCGGGCTGCGAGGTCGCGCCCCGCCTCCGACGATCCGGCTTGCACGACGACCGGATGTCCCTGCGGTGAACGGGCCACATTCAGCGGGCCCTTGACCTGGAAAAAGCGTCCCTTGTGATCGAGCACGTGACGCCGCTCTGGATCGAAGAAGCGCCCTTGGGCCTTGTCGCGCAAGAACGCATCGTCATCCCAACTATCCCACAGGCCCCCTACTACCTCGGCGAACTCGATCGCGCGCTCATAGCGCTCCGCATGACCGAAATGTTTGTCGCGGTTAAAGTTTTTCGCCTCATGTTCGTTCGACGACGTCACCAGGTTCCATCCGGCACGACCGCCGCTAATGTGATCGAGCGACGCGAATTTACGCGCGATGTGATACGGCTCGTTAAAGCTGGTGGACGCCGTTGCGACCAGACCCACATGTTCCGTGACGGCCGCCAGCGCCGAGAGCAACGTAATCGGTTCGAATTGCGCGACGTAGCTGTGTGCCGTGCGGCTGAGAAACTCCACGTTGTCGCCACGCGTGCCTACGCCATCCGCGAGAAACACCAGGTCGAATTTTGCCGCTTCCGCCGCCTGGGCGAGCCGCACGTAATGCCTGAAATTGATGCCAGCATCGGCCTGGGCTTCGGGATGACGCCATGCTGCGATATGGTGTCCTGAGGGATAGAGAAAAGCGCCGAGGCGCAGTTGGCCAGTGCGTTGGGTCATAGTGATAGGTGGTGAAGATGAGGAGTCGACGCGCAGGGGCTAGGCGCTCTTTTGCCAGACACGTCCGTTATCGGGGCGCGCGAGACCGAGGTGCTCGCGCAACGTGCGGCCTTCATAGTCGGTACGGAAAATGCCACGCTGCTGCAGGATCGGCACGACGCCATCGGCGAAATCCTGCAGGCCACCCGGCAGAACGTCGGGCATCAGGTTGAAGCCATCGGCCGCACCGGCTTTGAACCAATGCTCGATGTCGTCTGCGATCTGCTCAGGGGTCCCGACGATCACGCGATGGCCACCGCCACCCGCGAGCGAGCGGATCAACTCACGTACCGTATAGCCGTGCCGACGTGCCTGCGCGATAGTCGCGTGAAAGAAGGTATGGTTGCCATTACCGCCACCTGGCAACGTGAGATTGTCTGGCAGTTGCTCATCGAGTTTGAGTCTGTCCGCGGGAACACCAAGCGTGCCGGCAAGGCGCGCCACGCTGTAGCTCCAGGGAATCAGATCGACCAGTTCGTCGCGACGCCGCAAGGCTTCGCTTTCCGTGGCGCCGATAATCGTCGTCAGGCCCGCCAACACCTTCACTGCGTTGCGCCCGTAGGTTGCTGCACGGGCCTTCAGTTCGCGTCCATAGGCGAGCGACTCTTCAAACGACTGCGAGGCGGAGAAGACCGCTTCGGCATGGCGTGCCGCGAGATCGCGGCCGTCCGGCGAGGCCCCGGCCTGCACCAGCACTGGATGCCCCTGCGGCGAGCGCGGCAGATTCAGCGGTCCTTGAACGTCGAAATACTTGCCGTGGTGGGCTATCGGATGAACCTTGTCGGTATCGACGAAATGTCCACTGGCCTTGTCGCCAATGAACGCGTCGCCCTCCCAGCTGTCCCAGAGCGCCTTGACCACCTCGGTGAACTCGGCCGCACGCGCGTAGCGCTCGGTATGCTCCGGCACCGCCTCGCGGCCGAAATTGCGCGCCGAACCCAGGTCCGCGGTCGTGACGACGTTCCAGCCGGCGCGCCCTGCGCTGACGTGATCGAGCGTCGAGAAACGCCGCGCAATGTTGTACGGCTCGTTGTAGCTGGTCGATGCCGTCCCGATCACGCCAATGCGCGAGGTGGCCGCAGCAATACTCGCCAGCAACACCGTCGGTTCGAGGGCTGTGATCGGACGAAAGTTGATCTGGTCGGCGATCGAGGCATTATCGGCGAGGAACACAGCATCGAATTTGGCCGCCTCGGCAATCTGCGCGACACGGACGTAATGACCGACGTCGATAAACGCATGCGGATCCGCCTCCGCGATTCGCCATGCTGACGGGACGAAACCGGAGTGCAGGATATTGATGTTCAGATGCAACTGGCGCGGCGCTTGCCGGCCTACAGCGTGGCTCATGGGAAAGTCTCCGTGGCGAGATCGTTTTTGCTCGCCTCGCGAGAGCGAGCGGCGCGTAGCGCGGCCCCATAACCGGCGCGACTGCGCGGACCGGTGGAGAGGCCGCCAGCCAGCGTCAATGGACCTTCGGGAAGCCGTGGCGTTCGGCTAGCAACGCAAGGATGCGGTTGGTGTCGGTGACGAAACGCTTGTTGCCTAGCGTCTGCGCGTCGTCGGGCGCCGGCGCCTCGTCGCCGAGGATCAGCACGGGCAGGCCCTGATGATCTGCATCGAGCGCCTGGATTGCCACCTCGCGCGGACGCGCAAACGGCAAACGCTGGATATCGAGGCTGGCGTTCTTCGACGGGTCGCTTGCAAGCAGTCCTTCGATTGGCGCGCCATGGGGGCAAATGAAGCGTTCGCCGGGGTGCTTCGGATCGGTAAAGCCAGGTTCGAGGAGTAAGAGCAGGTCTCGGCTCATGATGTGCGGCGTATCCATAAGGGGATGAATCGAACGATTCTCAACCCTCGAACGGCATCGCGCCACGAATAAATCCGCACAAGGATATGCGGCCAGCAACTTAACGCTGCGAGAAAGAGGCCTGGCACCGTCCGACTCATACCGGCCCCTTTTCAAGGCATAAGCTTCCAACAAAAAATTCGTTGCATCGCCCGGACGAAACCCTTATGAAATAAATCCACCTTGCATCGCCGCATGACGAATCGATCCCATGTCCATGTCACCCCATGCCGAAACGATTGCCGACTGGTTGTTAGCCGGTCTCGAACTGAAGAGTACGATCTTTCACGTCGGCCAATATTGTGGCGCGTGGCAAGCGTCGACGGCGGGACGCCATCGGGCCAGCTTCCACCTCGCACTGCATGGCGAATGCTGGCTGCATCTGCCGGCGAGTGCAGAGCGCGCCGCGCAGAGCCTGCGCCTCGCGCCCGGCGACGCGGTGTTTCTGCTGCACGACATGCCGCATTGCCTGTCACCGGATCCGCGTCCTCCAGCAAGCGGCCACGAAAGCGAACGGATCGGCACCATGTCGCCGCTCGCCTCGCCCGACGATTCGCTCGCGCCCGCCGACGGCAGCGTGGGCATCGCCTGTGGTTTCTTCGAGTTCAACTCCGGCCTCGACGACATGCTGCTCAGCCTGTTGCCCGATCACATCGTCGCGAGGCGCGACAATCCTTCGCTCGACGGTGCGCGGGCGATTTTCGACCTGATTCGCGCCGAAGCGCTGCGCGACGTGCATACGCCATCACCACTCATTGCGCGTCTTACAGACCTGCTGTTTGTCTACGTGCTGCGCGCCATACCAGGACGCGACGAAATCGCGCCCTGCTTCTGGTCGTTGATGCGCCGCCCGGAATTTGCGCCGCTCGTCGCGGCTATCATCGAAACCCCGGCCGAACGCTGGACCACCGACACCATGGCGAGTTTCGTCCATATGTCGAGGGCGCGCTTTTGCAAACAGTTCGTCGATATTGCCGGCCAGCCGCCCGCCCAGTTTGTCACGCTGGTGCGCATGAAAATGGCGGCGGCCATGCTGCGTGGCGGCTCGAGCATGCCGGATGCCGCGGAACGGGTCGGCTATCAGTCGGAGTCCGCGTTTGCGCAGGCATTCAAGCGCGTCACAGGTGTCCAGCCGGGCGCCTATCGCCGCCGCGCCACGAAACACACAGGACGTCAGCCTGCGGCCACCGGTAGCACGCCACTCATCGCATTGCATTGAGCGCGGCGCTGTACGAGTGCGCAAGCACCTGACGCTGGACAAACTCGCAGGATTCGCAGACAGCCCCGCATTGTTCCGACACGGCCCCTGGATTCACAATGAGGCCTTATCTGCGAGGAACCGCCATGAGCCGTCTGCACGCCCACACCATCGACAGCGCCCCCGAGGCCAGCCGCCCTTACCTGCAACGCGCGCAGGCGGCCAATGGCTATCTGCCGAA
>NZ_JAMFSB010000408.1 GCF_026225065.1 Paraburkholderia sp.
GTAGCGATCGGCGACTCCGAAAACGACGCGCTGGCCGGCCGTGCAGCGGGTATGGCGACGCTGACCGTGCCCTACGGCTACAACCATGGCCAGGCTATACAAACAATAAAATCGGATGGTATAGTTGCCTCGCTGCTTGAAGCCGCCAAGGCCATTGCAGCGCAACACGCAGCTCACCATACATCGACTTAACAAGTCCATCATCCTCATGTTTCTGAACAAAAAACGGAGTCTGAGCAGCATCGACCGGGGAGCCTGGCCCTGGCGTCGCTGGTCGCGCTAACCTCGCCTGAGGTACGCTGAAGCTCGTCTTCGGCACCGTTTTTTGCTTCGCTGCGCTCACGCGCCTTTCCCCGTAGTTCTCGTTGCATCGGTTCATGCAGCCGTCGTGTACCTCCAGGTACCGTGGCGCGCCCGTCCCGTACACGCTTCGTGGGAAAGCTCGCGCCGGTTGGCCTAACCTTGTCTTTAGCATCGCCAGACCAGGCTTCGCCCAAACCGGCCACGTAGACAGCGCATCGCCCCGCTTTGTCCGCCGCACGCCGCGCACGGACCTATGAACAGGATCGGAACATGACCGAACTCGAATTCCAGTCCCTCGCGAACGAGGGCTATAACCGCATCCCGCTGATCGCCGAAGCGCTCGCCGACCTGGAAACCCCGCTGTCGCTATATCTGAAGCTCGCCCAGCCCGAGCGAAACGGCGCCAACTCGTTCCTGCTGGAATCGGTGGTGGGTGGCGAACGGTTTGGACGCTATTCGTTCATCGGCCTGCCCGCCCGCACGCTGCTGCGCACCCGCAACGGGATATCGGAAGTGGTACGTGACGGTAGCGTGGTCGAAACGCACGAAGGCGATCCGCTCGACTTCATCCAGCAATTCCAGGGCCGCTTCAAAGTGGCGCAACGTCCGGGACTGCCGCGTTTTGCAGGCGGTCTTGCAGGCTATTTCGGTTATGACGCGGTCCGCTACATCGAGAAGAAACTCGCGCACAGCGCGCCGCCGGACGACTTGAACCTGCCGGACATCCAGTTGCTCCTGACTGAAGAAGTCGCGGTGATCGATAACCTCGCGGGCAAGCTATATCTGGTGATCTACGCGGACCCCACCACGCCTGAGGCCTACACCCGCGCCAAGCAGCGTCTGCGCGATCTGCGTCAGCGCCTGCGCACTACCGTGCAGCCGCCGGTGACTTCGGCAAGCGTGCGCACCGAGACTTACCGCGAATTCGCGAAAGACGACTACCTCGCCGCCGTGCGCAAGGCGAAGGAATACATCGCCGCCGGTGAGCTGATGCAGGTGCAAGTCGGCCAACGTCTGACGAAACCCTACCGCGACAATCCCCTTTCGCTGTACCGCGCACTGCGTTCGCTGAACCCGTCGCCGTACATGTATTACTACAACTTCGGCGACTTCCACGTGGTCGGCGCGTCGCCGGAAATTCTGGTGCGTCAGGAAAAGCGCGGTGAGGATCGCATCGTCACGATCCGGCCGCTCGCCGGCACCCGTCCGCGCGGCAACACGCCGGAGCGCGATGCCGAACTCGCCACCGAACTGCTGAACGACCCGAAGGAAATCGCCGAGCACGTCATGCTGATCGACCTCGCGCGTAACGACGTGGGCCGCATCGCGCAGATCGGCTCGGTGGTTGTCACCGACAAGATGGTGATCGAGAAGTACTCGCACGTGCAGCACATCGTGAGCTCGGTCGAAGGCAAGCTGAAACCCGGCACCACCAATTTCGACGTGCTGCGCGCCACCTTCCCGGCCGGCACGCTGTCCGGTGCGCCGAAGGTCCGCGCGATGGAACTGATCGACGAGCTCGAACCCATCAAACGCGGCCTGTACGGCGGCGCAGTCGGCTACCTGTCGTTCACCGGCGAAATGGATCTGGCCATCACGATCCGCACCGGCGTGATCAGCAACGGTAATCTGTATGTGCAGGCGGCAGCAGGCATTGTCGCGGATTCGGTGCCTGAATCCGAATGGCAAGAGACCGAAAACAAGGCGCGCGCGGTGTTGCGCGCCGCCGAGCAGGTGCAAGACGGCCTCGATAGCGACTTCTGACCGGAGACAGACCATGCTGCTGATGATCGACAACTACGACTCATTCACTTACAACCTGGTCCAGTACTTCGGCGAACTCGGCGAAGACGTGCGGACCTATCGCAACGACGAAATCACGCTGGACGAAATCGCGAAGCTCAATCCCGAGCGCATTTGTCTGTCGCCAGGGCCGAGCAACCCGCAACACGCGGGCATCACGCTCGACGTGCTGCGCGAATTCTCCGGCAGATATCCGATCCTGGGCGTATGCCTCGGTCATCAAGCCATCGGCGAAGCATTCGGCGGCCGCGTCGTGCGCGCGCAGACCATCATGCACGGCAAGGTGAGCACGATCGAAACCGACTGCAAAGGCGTCTTCGCCGACCTGCCGAAGCACTTCGTCGTGACGCGTTATCACTCGCTCGCCATCGAACGCGAGTCTCTGCCCGAGTGCCTCGAAGTGTCCGCGTGGACCGACGACGGCGAGATCATGGGCGTGCGTCACAAGGAACTGGCCGTCGAAGGCGTGCAGTTCCACCCGGAATCCATTCTGTCCGAACAAGGACACGCCCTGCTCGAGAATTTCGTGAAGCAGTCGAAGGCCGTTTCGTCCAGGCGCAACGCTTGATCACCCGAGGTGACGTCATGACGATTACCCCCCAGGAAGCGTTGCAGCGCACGATCGAGCACCGCGAGATTTTCCACGACGAAATGCTGCATCTGATGCGCCTCATCATGCGCGGCGAGCTGTCACCGGTGATGGCGGCCGCCATCATCACAGGGCTGCGCGTCAAAAAAGAGACTATCGGCGAGATCACCGCGGCCGCCACGGTGATGCGCGAGTTTGCCCGGCACGTTGAGGTGCAGGACAACTCCAACTTTGTCGATATCGTCGGTACCGGCGGCGACGGCGCGCATACGTTCAACATCTCCACGGCAACCATGTTCGTCACCGCCGGAGCCGGCGCAAAGGTGGCGAAGCACGGCGGTCGCAGCGTATCGAGCAAGTCAGGTAGTGCGGATGTCCTCGAAGCACTCGGCGTCAATATCGATCTGCAGCCCGAACAGGTAGCGGCGTCCATTGCCGAAACCGGCATGGGTTTCATGTTCGCGCCGAACCATCACCCGGCAATGAAGAACATCGCACCGGTGCGTCGCGAACTCGGCGTGCGGACCCTCTTCAACATCCTCGGGCCGCTCACCAATCCGGCCAGCGCGCCGAACCAGTTGATGGGCGTGTTCCACGGGGACCTCGTCGGCATCCAGGTGCGCGTGATGCAGCGCCTTGGCGCGAAGCACGTGCTGGTCGTCTATGGCATGGATGGCATGGACGAAGTTTCGCTCGGCGCGGCGACGCAAGTCGGCGAACTGCGCAACGGCGAAATTCTCGAGTACGAGATTCACCCGGAAGACTTCGGCATGCAGATGGTGTCGAACCGCTCGCTGAAAGTGGCTGACGCCACCGAATCCAAACTGATGCTGCTCGAAGCGCTCGAGAACAAACCGGGCGTGGCGCGTGAGATTGTCACACTGAACGCGGGCACGGCGCTCTATGCTGCGAA
>NZ_JAMFSB010000409.1 GCF_026225065.1 Paraburkholderia sp.
AAATGCTCGCCTGGATTGCGTTGTCGGTCGTGTCGGTGGTTGCCTTGGTGATCACCGCGCCTTCGAAGAACTGGATAGGCGCAGCGCTACCGTCACCACCTTCGCCAAGCGAGAGGCCACCTTGCCATTGCCCATTGAAGGCATGGCCCGCATCGCTCTCAAAGTTAAGCGCTTCCGGAGGCGCCGCATCGTAGACTGAAGTCAGTACGCTCTGTGAAGCGGAGCCGCCCTTGACAACGAAGATGTTGGACGCCGTCACTGGTGAGTATTTGGAGAGTACGGTGACAAATTTCTCCTTCGCAGGCTGCTGCGGACCATAGAGGTAGACGCCGGCTTCTGCGTCGACGCCCGGCCAATTGGTATCGAGTGCGTTGCACACGGGGTCTTTTACAGTGGATGGTTGGGCCGAATCACCGTCGCAATAACCAAACACTGCGGCATTGCCGTTTGAGAACGCCAGCGCAAACATTTCGCCTTCAATTTCTCCATGCGCATAGGTGCCCGGGTTGGCACTGTTTTCCATGTTTCCGTATGTTCCGCAGCAAGTCGAGGACTGGCTATAGTGCGCCCCTGCGACCATGTATTCGGCAATCTCCGAGTCTCCGATCGACTGGTTGACGGTGCCGAAACGGTTGCGATATGCCTGTCCCGCCAACGTGCCCAGCGCTGGAACCTCAACGCCTTGCAGCGGCACGAAGCCGAGTTGTGCGGGGGTGCCGGGCAGCGCCGGCAGATCGTTACCGATAGATACCTGTTCGGTCGGCGCCGCAGTGGTCAATGCAGTGGGCGGCTGCGACAATTGCACGGTCAGCGTGCCACTGGTTCCAGGAAGCGTGATCGTCGCAAAGCCGTTCAGCACCGGGACAGTTGTCGACTTTTTCGCCGCGGCACTGGTACTTGCCGCTGCGCTGGTGCCCGGAATGGTCAGTGACTCTGTTCCGTCCGAGTTGAGTGTCAGCGTCCCCGTCACATTGCCGAACGCACCGCCCTTCAAAGGCGCGACCAGGTCGATCTGATCGTAGATGTACGTGACGGAGCAGGTTGTCTTGTTGCAGAACGAGTCTGTGCTTTTGACATTCGCCGAGCCGACCAACGAGCGGTCGGAGCCATTGGGCAAGTTGCCCGACGTATAGGGATAGACGTTCAGCGTTGTATTGTCGGACGCCCGTTGAATCTGGAATAGCGGCCCCGTGTAATGCTTTGTCAGCAGTCGTGTCACGCTGTGGGCCGCAGAGCACGGTGTGTTGGCCTCGGCTGCGCTGTCACACGGCAGAGGATTCGCCGATGACGCCTCTTCCAATGATGTATTGGCGCTCGTCTGCGCCGCGGCTTGCGTTGGCGACGAACTGGCGGCTGCTACGGCCTGAGACGCGGATGTGCCGCTACCGCTGCCGTCACATGCGGCGAGCGCGACTGTCATCGCCAACAGCACGGAAATTAACCCAACTCCTCTGGACATCATGACCTCCTCCTGGAAGACCAAGCTTTGGATTTGACTCAACAATTTAGTTGTACGGATTGATGCACTCAGAAACGCCACTGATCAAGCAACTGCCATGCGGAACCGTCAGACTTCCAAAAGGGTTAGACAATGCGCTACCAACCGGCGCAACGCGCCGTCCCGGCCACGCTCCATCCGGCAATCCAGTTCAGCCGTCGGGCACGAGTTCGCGCACGTCGGGCGGAAGCAATCCAGTTTGTAATTTGATCAGCGTGGGTTTGCGGGTGCCGTGAGGTCCGGGCACCGCGGCGGGTGGGGGCAGCATTGGGTTCATTGTGTCTCGCTGGGCCGGCGGCTAGCGCTGTACGCCGGCCGGCAGCATCACCAGCGTCCGTCGAAACACTCCGTGACTCACCATGCTTGTCTCCATTGTCATTGCACCGGTTGTCCGCCCCAGTGGAGCAGCATCCGATGCGGCGTGGCTATCTGGCAGCCGCGTCGAGTAATAATATTAGTCAATAATATCGATTTTACGTCTCAGTACAATCCCTTACACGGCGGAAGAAGTCCAGCGGCTGCGCCTCAGCGCCTAGAGCTACCATAAATGCGGCTTGACGGCCGGCAAATATTATTGCTAATACGATCGGTCATAATTGGCCGACGGCGGGTGACGGGTGAGATTTCACTTCGTTGTCCGCAACAACGCACGCGCGAGCCAAGGTCGCCTGCTCCTCGTTGTGAGGAGCAGCGTTCCGAGGCATTCGGCTCAAGCGATTCTCGTTTTGCGAGGCTGGGAGGGACTACTGGAGGGGTCTTGCGGACTTGGGATCAGTCAGTCGGCGGCACGATCAACCGGCCCATGAGCGACCGCAGTGGCGAGCCGCCATGATGCGCGGCCGTTGCGTTTGACTTCGTAGAGCGCGCAGTCAGCGGCCTGAAGCAGTTCGTCTGGCGTATATCGGGTGCCTTCTTCGTCCAGCGCGACGCCGACGCTGATCGAGACCGGGATCGCCTGTCCGCGGAAAGTGACGGGCGTTGAGAACGCGTCAACCAGTTTCCGCGCAACTACGCGCGCCGCATCGTCGTCACGTAAGCGGCCAAGCAGCACGACAAATTCGTCTCCACCAAGTCGCCCGACAAGGTCATCGTCACGTGTCGCAGTACGCAGTCGTTGTGCCGCGACACGCAGCACCTCATCGCCTGCTGCATGACCATAGGTGTCGTTGATGATCTTGAAGTGGTCGACGTCGATATAGCAGAGTCCCACCCGCGTGCCGTGACGCCGGCGGTCATTCACGGCATCGCCGACTGCATGCATGAAGGCGCGGCGGTTAGCGGAGCCCGTCAGCGGATCGATCTTGGCAGCACGCTCGAGCGCTGTGACCTGTTCCACGCGGGCGGTGATGTCCGTCACCACGACGTGAAAGCCGTCGACGCGTTCCTCCGCATTCCGGTGCGGGATATATCGCATGTCGACGTAGATCGACCCGTGGGGCGACATAACGCTACGCTCGAACTGCTGAGGCTCTCCCGCCAATGCACGCTGGATGTATCGCTCGGAAATCTGGTATTGCGCGTCGCCCAGGTGCTCTCGCATCGTCCTGCCAATCACTTCTTCTGGAGGAGTACCGAGCATGGTTGCAAACGCCGCGTTCGCATAGCGGTAGGTTTCCGAGGTATCCACGAAGCCGACCAGGGAAGGCAACGCGTCGGTGATAGCCCGGAGTTGCGCCTCGCTGCGTGCTGCGGTGCCGGCAGCGCTATGCTGGGCCTTGACAATGGGCACGATGCGGGCCCGAAGAAACAGTGTGCCTGCCAGCGCACATAGCGCCATCACGCCGACGGCCACCAGCAGCGCGTGCTGCACGGGAGCGAGAAAAACCTCAGTCTTGATCTTGGAGGCTGTCGCGAGTCCGGTCTTGCCGACCGGCGCATAGGCCACCACGACGTCGTCGCTGCGCGAATCCCTGTGCCGCTGCGTGCCCGCTTCACCGTGAAATGCAGGCGTGATCAGCGGGCGATTCCCGAGCGCCGGATCGATCGCCAGGTTGTGTGGCAATTCGGAAGGGGTCGCCGCAAAGCAACGTAGCAGCCTCCCCTCGAGACCACACAGCACGGACCGCCGCCCTTCACGCGAGCGTGTCGCCGCGATCGAATCCAGTATCGGCAACGTCTGCTCGGTTTCAAGCGCGAGTGGGACAAGAATTCCGTCGGCGTCTTGCAGCAGAAGTTCGGAGCGCTGACGATAGACGAAACCCGCGTGCCACAGCAATTGCGCCTTGACGCCGGGTTGATCGACAGAGGGGCGCACCGGAACGATCTGATCCGGCGCGGCCAGGCGCCTCCCCGCGCTGGAGAGTACCCGACCGTCGCTGCCGATCAGCCGGATGCTGGCAAACGCGTCGGGGCCCACATAGGCGCTCATGTCGAGCGCAGCCGCACACGATTCGACGCTGCCTACGCAGGGCGTATGCTGCAAACGGCTCCGCTGCCTCGTGGCGAATGCGTTGGCATGATCCTGCGTATTCTCCAGGATGACTGACAATGTCGCGGCTTGCTCAACGGTATCGCCCAGCAGTTCGCTGCGCTCGGCTGCTTCGTCGCTACGCACCATCAGCGAAGCGAGCATGACGCCGACGGCGAGCGCGGAACTGACAACCACCAGCGCGGCGATCACGGGTACGCGCGCGTTGGCGCTTTCACCCA
>NZ_JAMFSB010000060.1 GCF_026225065.1 Paraburkholderia sp.
CGCGATCGACCACATAGGTAACAAGACCGCATCTCTTTTCAACAACACGAAGGAGCAGTTATATGAAGACCATCCATTTTCTGAAGACCGCTGGCGTCGCTGCCTGTGTCGCTTTCGCCCTGAACGCCTCGGCCCAGACCAATGCACCGTCCGCCAGTTCGGAAACGGTCGGCCAGCACGTCGACGACGGCACCATCACCACCAAGGTGAAGGCCGATCTGCTCGGCGCCAAGAACGTCAAGTCGACGCATATCCACGTGAAGACCCGCCAGGGCGTGGTGTGGCTCACGGGTACCGTGCCGAGCTCGGATGACAAGGCCGCTGCAGCGGAAGTCGCGAAAGACGTCGATGGCGTGGAAAGCGTAAAGAACCATCTGAAGGTGGTGGCCGAGTAAAGCCGCCAGCTACTGTTCGTTCGGACATCGCTGCGCCGGTGTCCTGATGAAAAAGAGGCCGTCCGCATTGCGGACGGCCTCTTGCTTTTGGGCTTTTAATGCTTAATGCTTGGCAGCCGCAAACTGATCACGCAGATCGCGAATGCGATCGTGATTTAGCAGAACGCCCTGATACTGCTTTTCCACCACAATTCGCACGTCAGCCGGCAGTTCCTTGTCGAGCGCGTCGTGATAATGCTTCTTCGCTACGTCCTCGCCCTTTTCGCAATCTGCAAGGATCGAGTGGTCGTTACGACCGGCGACGGCGCTTTTGACGTCTGTCCAGCCGCGATGGAGCGCGCCGGTCACAGTGCCGCCAGTCTC
Organism: Paraburkholderia sp.; assembly: GCF_026225065.1. Classification (GTDB taxonomy): domain Bacteria; phylum Pseudomonadota; class Gammaproteobacteria; order Burkholderiales; family Burkholderiaceae; genus Paraburkholderia. Next base: position 759 of record NZ_JAMFSB010000060.1, read on the forward strand.
CGGCTTGCCGCCCAGTCGCTGGACCAGGTCTTGCAACTCGCGTGCTCCGCGTGTGCAGTCGTCGGCACGCGAGACAAAGAGCGACTTGAGTTGCGCGTCATGCGTGTCTTCGGCAGCCTTGCGAAAGCCGCGCTCGCCATCCTTCGATGTTTCAACCAGATCGTTCAATACAGCGGTCACGTTGGTAGACATTGCATTCCTCCGTTTCGTAGTTCATCGGACAACTGCCGGGGGCAGTCGGTCCCTTTTGATGCCGCATGCGGTGTGCCTGGGCCGCGTTCGCGAGCCCCTCGCAGTGCGTATGGAGCAGTAGCGCGCATGCAGCCCGTGCGGTCCGCCCCTGCCCGCACACCCACGTTTGGCAAAGTTACCCAGCCGCGTAAATGTTGCCCGGCTGCAGTCGTTCGCGCACGTCCGGCAAAGCGCCATATGCCCCTCGGACGCTCTGCGGACTGGCTTCAGACGGCCTTCTACCGGGCCCATGAGCGAATTCGGTCCAATGGCATAGATGTTGCTGTACCGATGGTGCTGCCCGCACCGGTATGCACCTCCTGAAACACAGGACGAGCGCGCCGCAATCGAAAATCAATGGGCACGCAACGACAAAGGGAGCCTCATCATGAAGATCAGGAGAGCCGAGTTTTTGCTGGCTGTGGCAATCGTCACGTCGGCTGCTGTCATGCAGGTCCGTGAATACGTCCTGAAGACCGCGCCGCAAGGGGCCGTGCAAACGATGAGTTGTGGTGCGACACATCAAGGGTTAGCGCCAGCGGCTTGCGCGACTGTGCGCGGCGAACGTTCCGTGGACGGAGCGGCTCGTCCACAGCAAGCGGCCCTGCGTATCTGGGTATAAGCGATCTACGATATAAAGCGCGGCGACCGCATCGATTGCGGCCGCCGCTCCTTTTATGTACGGGCCATGAGTTGGCCCGGCGTTATTTGTGGCCCCGCCGCAATCTCGCTCAGGCATGCTTCTCGTTGAGCTCAGGCATCGTTTCCGGCGGACGCGTGGGATCGAAATCGGCCCAACGGCCGCGTTGCCAACGTCCGTTCGCACGTTCGATTGCAGCACCACCTGTCTCGCGCAAGATACGCGCAGCGTCGTACTGGCTATCCGGCGAAACATGAACCGCCAGCAGCACACCTGAATCGCGCGTCTCGTGCTGCTGCGTCCCGTGGCGTCCTGACCGGCCGCCCTTGCGCGTATGCGACATGGCGCCTACCAGCGAGCCGATATAGGCACCCACCCCGGCTGCGATAACCGATACGAGTAGCGGCGCCGAAAACACGGTAAAGATGCCGACGCCCACTGCCGCGCCCACCACGGCGCCGATCGTCACGCCCTTGCCCGCGCCTTTGGGCGCCTCCGCGGACCCGATGTCTGTATCGGTATCGCCGCCAATTGGATAACGTGCATGCTGCCCGGTCGGATTGACGAAAAACAGCGTCACGTCCTCTTCGACGAAACCACTGTTGAAAAGACGTTGGGCTGCATCTTCAGCGGCCGGAAACGTCGTGAAACGTGCTGCGACGATGAGTGACATAGATCCTCCTTTCATCGCGGAAGAATGATTACAGACCCACCATTGGCGGTCCTGACCAGTGCCTACCGGTCGTGACCGGATTCCATCCCCTCGACACGGAATAGTCCGCTATGCAGTATTACGCTCGCGCCGTCGCTTTGGTCAAGCGCCTCTGCACACACTGAATGGATCCGCCGGCGGCCCTGCCTGAACGCCCCAAGCAAGGCGTCCTCAAGCGCAGACTCGGCGCCGAAATGATCCTCCAGTGCCTCCGCTGTGATTGCACAGATAACCGGTTCGCCGTCGACACGCGCCGTGAATTGCACGGTCAGGCTCGAGCCGTCAAAGCCCGGTGCTTCGTCAGGAAAAGTAATGCGCATGGTGGCGTCCTCGTAGGCGGGGCGCGGCAGAATAATGGCGTTCATGGCGCGCTCGGCTCGAATGTCTTCACGTGGGGCCCACTCGGCTTCCTGGTGGCAAGCTGCTGGGTATCGGCAGTGCGCTGTGGGCCTGACTGCGGCGTCGGCTGGGCAGCAATAACCTGCGCCTTGGGCTTCGCCTGACTGGTAGCGCCAGCTTGTGTCTGCATAGCGGCCAGCATGGCGGCGCCCAGTCCCATCGCCGCAATCATGGCTTGTATGGAATACCGGAATCTCATGCACTTTCTCCCAGTTCAGCGGGCCTTCTGCGGGCCAGCCATTGCGACCGGCTGACCTGCTTCAGGGGGCTCAACGCAATAACCGCAATCAAGCGGCCTTGCGCCTGGTTAGTTGCGCGATCAACGTTCTATTGAAGGCCGGCAGGTCGTCGGGTTTGCGGCTCGTGATGAAGTTGTCGTCTTCGACCACTTCCTGATCGACCCACGTGCCGCCCGCGTTGCGAATGTCGTCCTGCAGGCTGGGCCAGCTCGTTACGGTGCGGCCTTTGATAATGCCCGCCGACACGGGCAGCCATGTGCCGTGACAGATCACCGCGATCGGCTTGTGTGCGCTGTTGGCGGCCTTCACAAAGGCCTGCGCTTGCGGCAGCGAGCGGATCGCGTCACCGTTCACCACTCCGCCGGGCAAAACGACGGCGTCGTATTCAGCCGCCGTGGCCTTATCGAAGGTGGCGTCGACTGCAACAGAGTCGCCCTTGTCGACGTGCTTGAAGCCCTGGATCTTGCCCGGCTTTGCCGAGATCACATGAACCGTTGCGCCCGCCTCAGCGAGCGCGCGTTGCGGCTCGAGCAGTTCTGCCTGCTCAAAGCCGTCTAATGCGAGGACTGCTACCTTGCAGCCTTGAAGTGACTTAGCCATTAGTGTTTCTCCTTTGCGAGCATGAAAATGATTCGACCGGCGCTGCGCCGGGTCTCGCCCTGAACTCGTTAGCTCCGTTTCCAGAGCTATCGAGCAAGAGCTGTGCCTGTGCAAGGTCAGGTGGGGTTCGATGCATCTGGATCGTCTGCATCATCTGATTCGTCGGGCGCAAACGGCTCATCGACGCGGTCTGGTTCGATGTCTGCGTCGGCAGAGAGCGTGGCGTCGCCGTCCGCGGCGGCGCGTTCGCCGGTGCCGTGGCGGTCCGTGTCGCTGCGTAGCTCGGCGTCGCCGGTTTCAAGCGCGTGATTGTCGAGTTCCGAGTCCACGTCGAACACGTGACGCTTGGCGCCAGCGACGTCGCTGCCACTGTCGGAGGAGTGGCTGGGGCCTAACGCGCCGGTCGAACTGGCCGTTTCACGAACCTCGTGTTGCGGTTCCTCATCAGGATTCAGAGTGCTGCTCATTTCAACCTCCTTGGGGTTTCGACACCTGCATTGAGGCGCCGCAAGGAGCGTTCCGCACGCGGCGCCGTCGACGGGCACTGCCCTTGCTTGAAGCGAATCCAGGGATCGCCTGTTGGGTCCACCTGACTGAGGTTGAGTCAACCTCGTTGAGTGGCTAAGTGATTCCACCTCGTTGCATCACTTACTGCATGGATTACCGGCAAACATGACCGCCTCGCCCCGATCTGCCCGACATCAGTCCACGACCGCCGCTGCCCGCACAAGCGCGACAGCGTCGACAGCCGAAACGCAAAGCACAATGCCCAGCGGCTTGCGGCACGCCGACGACACACGTCCCGGCTACTCGCGCAAGCTGCTTAAAGAAGGCTTTGCTTATTTCGATGTGGCGGGCGAGCGGATCGAGGATGCCGATGAGATCGCCCGTATCAACGCACTCGCAATTCCGCCGGCTTACGCCGACGTCTGGATCTGCCCTGATCCGCGCGGCCATCTCCAGGCGACTGGCCGCGACGCGCGGGGACGCAAGCAGTACCGCTACCATCCGCGCTGGCGCGAAACGCGCGACGCCGACAAATACGAACGCATGACGGCATTCGGCCGGGCATTGCCAAAAATTCGCGCGCGCGTGTCACGCGACCTGAAGCTTCGCGGCATGCCAGGCGACAAAGTGATCGCCGCCATCGTGCAGTTGCTTGATTCCACGCTGATCCGGATCGGCAGCGTCGAATACGCACGCGACAATCAGTCGTATGGACTCACGACGTTGCGCAAAAAACATCTGAAGGTGGAAGCAGGCCAGGTTCGCTTCCGCTTTCGCGGCAAGAGCGGTATCGAGCATGACGTGACCATCGACAATCCGCGCGTGAAGCGCATCGTGCTTCGCTGCGCCGAGTTGCCTGGGCACGATCTGTTTCAATACGTCGATGAGGACGGCACGCGCCACACGGTCGGTTCGGCCGAAATTAACGATTATCTGAAACGCGCCAGCGATGCCGATTTCACTGCTAAGGATTACCGAACGTGGGCTGGCAGCGTGTACGCGTTCGCTGCATTGCGCCGTCTGCTGTGCGATACCGCTGCGGAGGCGCGACGGCATGTGGTAGCGACCGTGAAAGAAGTCGCTGCGTTGTTACGCAATACGCCTGCGGTGTGCCGACGCTGCTATATCCACCCAGCTGTGATTGCGGCTTTCGAAGCCGATGAACTGCAGGGCATTGCGAATTGCCGACCACGTCGAGGCCTGCGGGTCGACGAAGCGGCTTTCGCCATCCTGCTCTCGCGCAGCGCGAAGCAGGCTGCACGACAGGCGGCTAACGGTGCACGCAAGCGCCGCTCGTCCAGCACCTCGACCAGTACGACGCTTGCGCGCGAGGCGGCTGACACAGCGAATTCGGTGAGCGACGCTCAACTCACTGCACTCCTTACCAAATCTCGCGCCATGAGAAAATCGTCGGGCGCGCCGAACGCGCCGCGCCTAGCCGCCGGCCGCGCCAATTTTCGCCCCCCTTTCGTCCGCAAAGGTGCACCATAGTGCCTCATAGATTTCGTCACTTTCCCGGCACTATCACTCAACCGTTTTCGGAGGAACACCATGCGCATCCAGACCGCCTTTCTGTTCGATCTTGACGGCACGCTGGTCGACAGCGTCTATCAACACGTCCTTGCGTGGAAGCAGGCGCTCGATCAGGAAGGAATCGAACTGTCGGTATGGCGCATCCATCGCAAGATCGGTATGAGCGGCGGTCTCTTCACCAACCAGTTACTGCGCGAAACGCGCAGCGAAATGAGCGCGGAGCGCATCGAGCGCTTGCGGCACGCGCATGCCGAGGCCTATAAAAAGCTGGGCAACCAGGTGCGTCCATTACCCGGCGCGCGCGAACTGCTCGCCGCGCTAACCGAGAGCGGCACGCGCTGGGCCATCGCGACGAGCGGCCGCATGGAAACCGCCGCGGTGAATCTGGCTGCGCTCGGGGTCGATCCTGAGAAAACGGTGGTCGTTACACACGACGCCGTCAAATACGCCAAACCCGATCCCGATCTGTTCATTGCCGCAGCACACCGCCTGGGCGTGCAGATCGAACAGAGCGTCGTGGTGGGCGATAGCATCTGGGACATGCTGGCCGCACAGCGCTGCCGTGCATTGGGAGTTGGGGTGCTGTCGGGCGGCTACGGTCAGGATGAACTCGAACGTGCCGGTGCGTTGCGCGTCTATGAAGACCCTGCCGATCTGCTGCTGCATCTCGACGAGGTTGCCGCACGGCCGTGACGGGATAATTCTCGTGTCGCCGTTCGCGCCACAGCGGCTACCACGGGCTGCATGGTGCGATGACCAGCATCGCGACATCGGTCGCAACCAGGCCAAGGATGAACATGGTGCTGGACATCGCGCAGATTCTCGATAGAAACCAGTCGCGCTCGGCACGCGTGCCTTTCAGCGCCG
>NZ_JAMFSB010000410.1 GCF_026225065.1 Paraburkholderia sp.
CTAGTGTCGTGATTGAGAAGTTCGTTGAACTATTTGCGAGCGTCTGGGTCCATCGTATACCGTGAGTACTCGATGAGGTTGCAATGCGTGGAAGACCGAAGGCGCCCCTGGTATTGACCGAAGCTGAGCGCGGCGATCTGCAGGCGCTCGCCGTGCGACGCAAGACCGCACAGGCCGTGGCGCTGCGTGCGCGAATCGTCTTGGCGTGCGCTGACGGCATGGACAACAACACCGTGGCCGAGCGCTTGAAAGTGACGAAGCAGACGGTGTCTAAATGGCGCGGCCGCTTCGTCAAATACCGGCGCGATGGGCTGCTTGACGCGCCTCGATCCGGCGCGCCGCGCTCGATCGAAGACGAGCGGGTCGAAGCGGTGATCGCCAAGACGTTGGAGTCCGTGCCCAAAGGCGCGACGCACTGGAGTACGCGGTTGATGGCGCGCGACATGGGCATGACCAAAAACGCGATTCTGCGCATCTGGCACGCCTTCGGACTGCAGCCTCATCGGCAGGAAACCTTCAAACTATCGACCGACCCACTGTTCGTCGAAAAGGTGCGCGACATCGTGGGCCTGTACCTGAATCCGCCGGTGAAGGCGATGGTTCTGTGCGTAGACGAGAAGAGCCAAATTCAAGCCCTCGACCGCACGCAGCCGATGCTGCCGTTGAGCCCCGGGTTGCCCGAGAAACGCACGCACGACTACGTGCGCCACGGCACGACGACATTGTTTGCCGCCCTGGACGTGGCCACCGGAAAAGTCATTGGCGAGACGAACCGCAGGCACCGCAGCAGCGAATTCCTGCAGTTTCTTCGTACTATCGAAGCCAACGTTCCATCGACGCTGGACATCCATCTTGTGATGGACAACTATGGCACGCACAAGACCGATACGATCAAGCGGTGGCTCGCCGCACGACCGCGATTCCAGGTCCACTTCACACCAACCTCTGCCTCGTGGATGAATCAGGTCGAGCGCTGGTTCTCAACGCTAACTGAGCGTTGCACTCGACGTGGCACGCATCGTTCGACGCAAGAACTTGAGAAGTCGATCCGCACTTACCTCGACGTCAACAATGCTTCGCCGCAGCCGTTTTCCTGGTCGAAGACTGCGGATGACATCCTTGCCAGCATCGAGCGATTTTGTCTGCGAATTTCTCAATCAGAACACTAAGATGCTGCGGGCCGCGCTGGCCGCTTCGCTGCTCCTCGCGTCCATCGTGCGCGGTGCGCAAGCTCAGTCCGTCATTTTCGACTCGTACCAGGAGAACGACGGCCTCACCAACCTGTCGGCGAGTTGCCTGACCCAGGCCGTAGATGGCACGCTCTGGATCTGCACCGACAATGGGCTGTTCCGTTTCGACGGCTTTCGCGTCCACCGCGAGCTTCTGCCCGCCGAAGCGGGAGAGGCGATCGACAACGCGCTCGCAGACCGCCAAGGCCGCCTTTGGGTGGAAACCGGCGCCTGCCTCTACCTGCGGCGCGAGGTGGAGGGTACGCCACGCTGGAGCGCCGTGCTGCGGGCCGATGGCAAGGAGGTGTTCGTGGACCCGGGCCAGCGACTTGCTCTCGACGACCGCGATGCCCTGTTCGCCATGGATTGGCGAAGTCGACTTTGGTCCGTCACGGTGCCGGCCTCCCCGTCGCAAGCGCCGGTGGCACAGCCTGTGGCCGTGCCTGCATTTGCGCCTTTCGAGGAAACCCGAGAGGCTCGCGGCGGACCGGTGCTCGCCGTCGGCAACGCGCTGTGGTTCGGTTGCGGTTCGGGCCTGTGCCTGTCGCAGGGTGGCCGGCTCAGTACCTGGGGCCCGACACAAGGCCTGCCGCTCGCGGCCTGGTTCGCGCTCCTGCTTGCACGGGATGGCAGCGTGTGGGCACGCAGCAGCCGCTTCCTGGCACGTCTCACGCCGGGAAGCGAGCGGTTCACGGCGCTCGATGCGCCTCTCGCGCTCAGATTCGCCGGCTCCATCGCGCTGGCAGAAGACCCGATGGGAGCCATCGTCACGGCCACCGATAACGGCGTGGCACACTGGGACGGCCGGCAATGGCGGCAATGGACGCAACGCGACGGGATGCCTGAAACGGTCGTCCGCGCCCTGATTTTCGATGCCGAGGGCTTCCTGTGGCTGGGAACGAATGGCCGCGGCCTTCATCGGTGGATCGGCTATGGGGCGGTCGTCCACTGGACCACAGCCAACGGGCTGCCGCACCCGGCCGTGACTGCGTTCGCCCGCGCGGGGGGCGGCCGGCTGTGGGCGGCCACGGCGAAGGGCATCGCGTGGCTGGACGAGTCGGCACACCGGTTCCGCGCCTTGCGCACGCCGCCGGCGACCGACGGCCTCGTCACATCGTTGGGTGTCGATGCGCTCGGTGCATTGTGGTGGGTGGACGCCGGCCGACTATTGATGCTGCGCCCCACTGAAACCAAGCCGCGGGTGATCTTGAATGATGCGCACCTGGGCCAGGTCATCCAGGGAGTGAACGGCCTCTTCCTCTCGACCCCTCGAGGCGCGCAACGGTTGACTCCGTGGCCCCCTTACCTGCGCAGCGAACCACCGCTTGCCACGATGCAAGACGCCTTGCCCCTGGTGGGTGTGCTCGCGGATGGAACGCACGAATGGTTCCAGACCGGCCGGTATCTTTGTCGCATGGTGGGGAACGCCTGCGTGGAGATGCACGACGAGCGCGGTACGCCGATAGAGAGTCCCAATGACGCTGCGGCCCTCTCCGGCCCTTCGGAGCTCTGGATCGGCGATGACCGGGGGATCTCCGTCTACTCCGTGGACGATGGC
>NZ_JAMFSB010000411.1 GCF_026225065.1 Paraburkholderia sp.
ACCCGCCTTGCCGTCGCGAACCCAGTCGACACTGCAATCCGCATCCTTCAATGCGCGAAGCAGGCTTTCGCCAATCTGCACATCCTCTTCAACCAGTAAAACTCGCATGATGTCCCACCGTTCTGGATAGCGTTCGCTCTACGTCGGCCGCACGCTATTGAAACTGGAAATCCCCCTGTTGATTCGGATAACGTATTGTGTTGGGCTTAAATCACCTGGAATTCACATTTGTGAAGAGTCTTGCGCATCCCCGCGCATGGTTTTGCCCTGGATCGAATCACGACAAGTGGTCGTCTTGATACTACGGGGCGCAGTGTGCAGGATTTTCTGGAATAGCGAAAATACCGACTGCCGATGCCAATATAAGCAGCGCATATAGCTCGCACCGCCCATGGTGATTTCCAGCCCGCCAGGCGCGGGCTGCCGTTACTGGCAAGCGGAATCCAGTCTCTTCACGACACTTTCCGAGATCGCCCGCATGACCGCGGGGTCGATGAACTCTTCCGCGTACACGGTGTTTGCGACCAGCAATCCGTCGAAAATCGCGACCGAAACGTTGGGGAAATTCTTCAAGCCACACGCATAATCAAAGCCGGTCACTTTCAGCCGCTGTGTCGGCCAACGAAATTTGATCGCCTGCATGTCGGAGACATTGAGCGCAACAGGTGGTTGTTGCATTCCGCCAAACAATCTCGGGTAATTCAGGTAAGTATGAAACACTGAACCGTTAGTCACGCCCTCGTGGATATCGTGAAAAACGAGTTTCGCGATGTCGAAGAGGGGACGATCCAGATCGGGGATCCGCGTGATGTGTCCTGTAATGGCCGTAAACACGAGTTCATGCGAAACGTGCGGTTCAAGCCTGCGGCGCATATCGACGCTCGATCGCATCAGAATCTGCCGCGGCTGCTCTGTCGCCACGTCGCCAATCGCGAGCGCAAACGCGGCGAGCAGAAGCGAGTGCACTGAGGAACCGTGCGCATGGGCTGCGGCGTGGATTCGCTGCATGGCGTCTGCCTGGATCATCGTCCGCTCGAGGCGTCGCCTCGGAGGCCCACCATCTTGCCGCGCCCGCGGCGGGATTTGCGCAAATGCCCCCGAATACGAAATGGGGACGCCTAGGTGGTCTGCTGGAAGCGCGGCCAGGCTTTGACTCACCGCCGCATCGAGCGGGCTCGGAACGGACTGTGTCTCCAACGCCGGGGCTATGCCGCGCACGATGCAATCGCAGATGTAAGCAAGACAGGCATGCAGTTCGACGAGCGACGTCGCGTCTGTCACTGCGTGCGTGCTTAGCATGAAGACGTCGAGCGTATCGTCACCGGCAATGACGTGGAGACTGTAGATTTTTTTCCGCGTATCCAGCTCGGCATTCAGCAACTTCGCATATAAGCCATCGGCGGAACACCGATCGGCAGACAACCAGGATTCAACCGCCTGCCAGTTGTCCGTCCGCTCCACGTATTGCCCATCCTCAACGACCGCACGGAGAATGCTGTAGCGAGCCTCCAGACACGCCACGGCGGTGTCAAATTGCTCCCTGTTGATCGCGCCTGCGATACTGCTCCGGCTCACCACATTCGTGTGCGTCTGCATGTAGATCATCTCTGTCGGCGAGGCGCGGCGATATATTCTTCTCGCGGTCCGTGGCCGGCTTTGGGAGGTAAGTTCGCAGTGAAGGCTCTGCATGGTGGGCTCCTGACAAAAAAATCAAATGAAAATGGGGCGGCCGGTCCACGATGGCGGCAATCTCTGGCCACTTCTTCGGGTTCCGGGCCAAGCCGTCGCTTGACGGTCTGATCACGCAGACAATTTAGGCCGCGAATATGAGGTGGGAATTAGAACGACTGGGACGAAGCGCAGATAATTCGCCGCTAATTGTCGATGTGAAAAATCCGGCATGCCGCCGCCTCGCTGGCTGCAGGTCCCTGAACCTTCATCAGCCGGTTTAATCTATGGCTCAACAGGACATTTTTGCCAAAACGAGGTCATCGTGACTATCCGTGTTTCCAAACTGCTGCTCGTAATGTCGATGGCGCTGCTCGCGTCGCTTGTGAGCTTCGGCAACCTCACCGACTACGGCAGCAACCTCGCGTTCGTGCAGCACGTCTTCCGCATGGATACGATCTTTCCGGGCAGCGCGATCGGTTATCGCGCGATAACGTCGCCTGTCATCCAGAACGCAGGTTATGTATCAATCATTGCGCTTGAGACCGTGGTCGCCGTCTGCTGCTGGATCGGCGCCTTCAATATGTGGCGCGCGCGCCGCGCGGACCGTGGCGCATTCAACCGCTCGAAACGGCGGGCGATTGCCGGACTCACGCTCGGGTTCCTCACGTGGCAGGTCGCCTTCATGTCGATCGGCGGCGAATGGTTCGGAATGTGGATGTCCTCTACGTGGAATGGCGAGGAAAGCGCGTTCCGGTTCTTCGCGACATTTTCCCTCGTGCTGATCTTCTTGAGTCTGCGCAATGACGATATCGCTGAATAGGGTTGCACTGGTGCGCAACAACCTACTAGCTTTATGCGAACATCGGAATGACCAGCCGCTCCAGCATGGACTGCTGTCGAGCGCCAAATACATCGCGTTCACCGGGCGCGAGCGACGCCGATACGATCGGCTTCTCCAAGGTGATCTTGATCGCGTTGCAGTTGTCGACGAAATAAGTGCCCAACACTGAGGTCAGCTCGAAGCCCAGTTCGTCCGCCACATTGCGCGCGCAGAAGAAGTTCGAGCGCAGTGCCGCCTCATACGCGTCCTTCGATACGAACAGCACGTCGAATGTTATCCAGTTGATGCCTGCGTTTGCGCTTCGGATCACACGGGCGATGTCGAGCAAAGGCCGGCTTCCCGATGGCGTCGCTTGTGGCGGCACGTCCTCGATCGCGCAGAGCGTTCTGTCGTCGAGATTCTGCGTGCCTGCCGGTTCGCCCACGTCGAAATACTCTGCTTTCGCCTCCCCTGTCCTGCTCCATTCGCGGCCATTTGCGCTGTAGTAGTGAACAGGAAACATCCGGTTGTGAATGACGTCTTCGTTTTGAAGGAGGTGATAGAGCGTCCATTCATACGTATCGGGCGTATCGAGGTCGAACAGCGCCCCCTTGGACAAACCCACGCGACGCACGCCCTCAAGCTTGATGCTCAACGGCCACGGCTTGCCGGTGCGATAAAAGCGGCTCTTGCGAATGCCCGCGCTGCGCGTACCGACGGCGAAGAACTCCGTCTTGGCCATCGCGAGCACGCCTTCAGGAAAGAACTGCAACTGCGGGTGAGCTTGCCCATGAAGCGAATGCGCAGCGAGGGAATACGGCGTACACGAACGGTTCTCGTCGGGTGCGATAAAAACCGCACTGCCGTCGTCGTAAATCTCCGCCACGAGACAGTCCGATGGCGAGCCGGGATCGCAAGCGAGCGCACCGGACTCGAGCACATGCCCGACGTGATAGGCAAGCCCCGGCGCGATGCCGCAGCGGAGCATGTCGGCTGCGAAGAGCGTCGCGCCACACGAACGGCCCGCGAAGACATACTTCGCGCCGCCATGCAGCGCTGCAAGCAGCGGATGGATGCCCATCTGCCCGACGATCGTGCTTTCGCGCAGCGACGCTTCATCGAGCGCGGGTCCCGCGCCGAGCGGGTGCAATGCTCCGGCGCGCGCTTCATCGATCACGATAGCCGGATCCAGTTCAGACCGGATGACGGCCACTTTCGCATCGCGCACGTCGAGTTCTTCGAATACCTCTCTGGCGACCTCGAGCATCCAGTCGAGATTCCGATTACCGCCCGCCATCCCGCAGTTACCGAGAATCACCGGGGCCGCGACAAGTTCTACGGCCTCGACCATCTTGCGAAAGTCTTTCTTGAGCGCATCACGCTCGAAGTATTGGGCGCCGCTGCCAGGGCAATACGGACCCGCACTCATCGAACCTGCGTTGGCGATCACAGCGTCGATACGGCCAGCCAGCGCCTTTTGCAGCGATTCCTGCGGGAATCCGGCACCCAATGCGGCGCTCGTGGCGACCACCCGATAGATTAATTTCGCCACGCCACCAACCCTCACGCCATGCATCGGACGACCTCATGTCGTCTCCAGGATGCCAAGGCCCAAGTCTGAGCGCTTTTTCAGGATGGGGAAAATACTGTCTTGCGATGCGGGTATAAGCGGCCGCGATAGCTCGCCATGGGTCATTCCCCGACTGGTTCGACGCCGGGCACCGGGTGCTCGGACAGGTGCTGTTTCACAAAGCCCGCAATGAAATCCCGCACGGCTTCCCCCGCGGCAGAGAGCGGCGTCTCCGCAGAAGAGACGATGCTGGCCGTCAACGAAACTGCGGGTTCGATGGCTTGCGCGAAAATATTACCGGGCAGTTCGTCCGTGCCGCCAAGCGGCAAGATGGTATCGCCGACACCGGCTTGTACGGCCGCGAGCATGTCGGCACTCACGTCGGCTTCAGCCGCGACATGCGGCTCGATCCCCGCCTCTGCGAACAGCCGGTCGAGTACAAGTCGCACGATATTCGGCTGATGCGGCAGCACGAGCGGGAGGCCCGCGAGTTCCTGAAATGTGATCGATCCAGGTCTGACCGATCCGTTTGTACGTCGCAGGAGAAAGAGCCGTCGATCGAATAGCGGCACACGGACACAACCCGCATACGGCTCACCTTCGAAGAGCACAGCAAGGTCGATGGCGTGTTCGCGAATGCTCGTGGCCAATTGAATGCTGCCAGCGGACGAAAGCTTCAGCCGCACTTTTGGCAACGCAGTGCAGCATGCCGCCATGATCGGCCCGGCGAGTTGCGCCGCAAGGGGGAAAGCCATGCCGATGGAAACGCAACCCTCCACCTCTTCGCCTTGTCCACGTACGACCTCAGGCAAGCGCTCGACGCGTCGCAGAATCGCACTCGCCTCCACGTAAAGCCGCTCGCCCGCAGCCGTGGCGTTCACGCCGCGAGCGCTGCGTTGCAGTAGCGATACGCCGAGCTGATCTTCGAGGTCGGCGATCTGCTGACTCAGGGCAGGCTGGGCCACATGGGCAACCTGTGCCGCGCGCGAGAAACTGCCGGCATCGACGATTGTCACGAAATAACGCAACTGCCGGAGTTTCATATAGCAGCACCTCGTCAGAGTGGCCACCATGAAGGCATACGCGCCTGGCGCGTGGTTGTTCCGTATGGCCTGGAACCGCGCCGGCTCGGGTCAGAGGGTTTGCTCGTCGGCTATGAGTAGCAGATTCTGAAAAGCGAACGATCGGCGCTCAACGAGTCTACAGCGTTGCCGGTCGACGTACAATCCGCGCTGTTGGCGCTTCCCTGAATGCCGACGTTCGCTGGCGCTTTAACCGGCGGCGGTCTTTTGCATGTCAGAGTGACGTCGACGCAAACACTGGAGAGCGCCGTGAGATTAATGGCCATGATCACCACTCTTTTTGCGCTGGCTGCTGCGCCTGCCTTCGCCGCCGATGTCGGTTTCGAGGAGGTCAAGATAGCGAGCGGCGCAGAGCCGCCGCTAACGGCCGGGATCTGGTATCCGACCGACACCCCGGCGACACCGCACGCCTTGGGCAACGTCACCCAGACTGTGGCGCCGGACGCTCCGATCGCGGGTCATCGCCTGCCGCTGGTGGTGATGTCGCACGGCGGAGGCGGATGGTACGACGGCCACTACGATACGGCTCTTGCTCTCGCTCACGCCGGCTTCGTGGTGGCCTCGGTCAGTCACACCGGCGACACGTTCGATGACCAGAGCCGGGTCTTGCAATTGTGGCGCCGTCCCGCCCAGCTTCACCTGCTGGTTGACTACATGCTTGACGAGTGGCGTGGGCATGGACGGCTGAATGCGGCCCGTGTCGGCGCGTTCGGCTTTTCCAACGGCGGCTTCACCGTGCTCGTAGCCGCAGGCGGGACCCCGGACCTCGCCCAGATCGCCCCGTATTGCGACGCCCACCCCGATCATGACCTCTGCGCGACTCTGAAACAGGCCGGCGTCGATCCCCGTCTCAGCGACGATGTTCCCGCCGGCGCCTGGGTTCACGATCCACGTATCAGGGCCGCAGTCATCGCTGCGCCCGCGTTCGGTTTTGCCTTCGGCAGCGCTGGGTTAAGCAGCGTGCACATCCCCGTGCAGCTCTGGCGAGCCGCTGACGATCGTCATCAACCGCATCCCTACTACGAGGAAGCCGTCCGCGCCGACCTGCCCCGCCCGCCGGAATATCACGTGGTCGCCAACGCAGGCCATTACGACTTTCTGCCACCGTGCGATGCGCGTCTGTCGCGGAAGAAGCCGGAAATCTGCGACAGCCAGCCGGGCTTCGACCGCGCGGCGTTCCATGACCAATTCAACGCCAGCGTGGTGCAGTTTTTCCAGGCAACGCTGCGATAGTCAATTTCCCGTCTTTAGTGCACTCGTGGTGGGTCGATCCGCGAACTGTCGAGGCTTGCGCTTGTCGGAATTGCATAGACTCGTTACAGGATAAATGGATGGCGCTCTCTGTAAGCCAAAAGAAAGTCCGTGCCACGGTGGCCCAGCTCGCCGCCGCAGTGCTATTCAGCGCGAGCGGCGCGTGTTTTGGCCAGGCTTCCGGTACTGCGAATACTGCAGATACTCCGGATACCGCGCCCGCAAGTGTCGAAGTTGCCCCTCCGATTGCCGCCTCCGAAGTTCCCGCCGAGCCGGGATGTTCCTCGGTAGTACTCAGTTGCAATACGCCGTCGCGGCCCATTGCTCCTGAACATCAGTTGCTCGATCCGGCCACGGCGCGCGATCAGGCGCAGCGCGCGCAAGCGCAGGCAGATCAAACCGCAGCCGAGCAGGCTTTGCAGCGACGCATCGAGTTCGAGCGTGAGCATCCGAACACGATCTTTGTGTACGGGGACAAGCCAACTCCACAAGAAAGCGTATCCGATGTCTTCAACCGGACGCTTGGCGTACCCACTACGACCCTGACCACCTCGACCTTTGACTCGAGGGGACGCCGGACCGAATGCGTGACTGCCTGCCGTGGGCCGCTTTGCTGTGTCACGACGCCCTAGGGCCTCGAACACGCTTTGTCAACGCTTGAAAATAGCCTTCGTCGTATCGAAGTCGATCGGAGAGGAGGTATGTTCGTGGATAATTTTCCACGCGTCGTCCTTCCGCCTGAGCGTCACGGTCATCCGATTGTCCAGCGAGCGCAAATCCGCGCCGTCGGCATTGACCGCTTTGTATGTCACGAAGGCGTGGATAACGGCGAGGTCCTGGGCGACGGTCGTTTGTGCGTCGCTGAAATCAACGATAACGCGTTCCGTACCCAGCGAGTCGAACCAGGTCACCACCATTTCTCGCCAGGACGCGATGCCGGTGTAAGACCATGCGCCCCACATGTCGAAGACCGATACGTGCGGGTCATACAGCGCAACGAACGAGTCGACGTTCTTTGCGAATACCGCAGCTTTGTAGTCATCCAGAACCTGCAGGATCGGATTGTCGGCTTTGTCCACTGTGTTTTCTCCTGGGTCGGATTGCCATGGCGGCTGGAACCCGATTACAACAGCAAACCCTCGGCTGTTGACCGGTTGCGTTCAAAGCAACGACGTTTGAACCCCGGCAGGATCGACATCTACCAGAAAAAAACCCGTGAACTACAACTCGCTCACAATCTTCTTCGCCCTCAACACCGACGATGGACTCATACTGAGTTCGTTGACCCCCAGGCCGATGAGGACCGGGATCATCTCGGGCCGCGCCGCCGCCTCGCCGCACACGGCCACGCTGATGTTCGCCTTCTTCGCCGCCTCGCAGACCATGCCAATTGCGCGCAGTACCGCCGGATGATCGGTCCTGTATAGCGCCGCCAGATTCGGATTGACGCGATCGACGGCCATCACATACTGCGTCAGATCGTTCGTGCCGATCGAGAAGAAGTCCACTTCGGGCGCCAGCAGATCGGCCGTGAGCGCTGCGGCCGGCGTCTCGACCATGATGCCCAGTTTCGGCTGTGCGTAGGTCACGCCTTCCTGGGAAAGCTCTTGCGCACAGATTGCAAGCAGCGTCTTCACACGCCGAATTTCGTCGAGATCATCGATCATCGGCAACATCACGCGCACATTGCCCACCACCGCCGCACGCAGCAACGCGCGCAATTGCGGCTTGAACACGTCGGGACGATCGAGGCACATGCGCACGCCACGCCAGCCGAGGAACGGATTGTCCTCCTGCGGAAAGACGATGCCGGGCACCGGCTTGTCGCCGCCGACATCTAGCGTACGGATCACCACCGGACGCGGATAAAAAGCCTGCGCCAGCTGGCTGTAAACGCCGTACTGTTCATCCTCGTCGGGCAAGCTGCGGCGATCCATGAACAGCAGTTCTGTACGGAACAGGCCCACGCCCATCGCGCCGGCTTCGAGCGCCGCGTCGATCTCCGTCAGTGAACCGAGGTTCGCCGCGATCTCGATGTGCCGGCCGTCACGCGTCACCGGAGCCACATCGCGATACACGCTCAATGCGGCACGCCGGCTACGGTCCTGCGCGATACGCTCGGCAAAGTCCGCCCGTAACCCGGACGACGGATCGAACCATACATGCCCCTGCGCGCCGTCGAGCGCGACGGCTGTCGCTTCGCGCAAGCGCTCCTCCGGCACCGGCAAGCCCAGCACTGCCGGGATGCCATGCGCACGCGCCATGATGGCAAGGTGCGAAGTCGCGCTCCCCTTGATGCAGACCAGACCCTTGATGTTAGCGACACAAGCGCGCGCGAAATCGAGGGCGCTCAGATCGGAGGCCAGCACGATGCAGGGCTGCGTCAATGACGCAAGGCTAACGTCATCGCGACCGAGCAGTCGTAACGTCACCTGACGCGCGATGCCGCGGATATCGTCGGCGCGGCTTCTCACATATTCATCGTCCATCGCGAGAAAGGCGGCGGCGAGTTCTTCGCCCACCTGCAACGTCGCCGCGGCCGCATCCCAACCCGACGTGATGCGATCCTTGACTGCGCCGGAAAACTCATCGCTTTGAGCGACGTCCGTCAGTGCCTCGACGATGTCGCCGTGCTGCCCCATCGTTTCGAACTGCGTATCCAGTGCGGCGATCGCTTCGCGAAACGCCACACCGAAGCGGGCCAACTCCCCTTCCACTTCATCCGGCTCGATAAACTGCCGCGCAGCACGCAACGCTTCGGGCAAGTACACGAACGCCTCGCCGTATGCCAGGCCTTCGCTCGCCGCCACGCCACGCACTGATGGTTCGCTGGCGGCTGCTCCCTCCGCTACGAGCGACTGCTTCTGCTCCTGCTGCTGCGTCTGAGCGGCTTCCGCCAGACCCGCAGCCTTTATGAGCTCGGTTACCCCAGCCTGTTCCCCCGAACCGCCATTTCCGTCATGCCGCGCAAGCGCCACCCCTGCAGTAGGCTCCGAGAGAAACTGCAACAGCCGGCGCACCGCATCGCTTTCGTCCGAACCGTCCGCTCGCAGCAGAATCTGATCGTCCTGTTTGACGCCGAGCAGCATGAGTTTCACCGCGCTTTTTGCATCGGCGCACGTCGTGCCGCGAAAGACCTGCAGCGAACAGGAAAACTCTTTCGCAAGCTTGGCGAACTGCGTGGCGGGACGCGCATGCAGTCCTTCGTTTACCTTCACGACGATTGCGGTTTCTAGCATGACAGGACCTTCTCACGTAAAGCATTCAACCGACTACTGCTCTATTGCAACCTTGACCGCGCTATCAATGCATAACGGGCTGCTGCATCAAACATCGACGATCTCGATCACGGTGCCGCTGCGGATCCACGCAAGCAGCGCATCCGTATCGACCGGTTGCGCGCAGATTTCGCCGGGACGCTCAGCGGTGCTCGAACCGTTGAAATTGATCACCACGTGACCCATCTCGTTCACCTTGTTCCATGCCGTCGGCCCCACTGCGGTGACGAACGCGCTGACCTCGCCGATGCGCAACTGCGAACCCGCGCGCGGTGCCTCGGGATGCAGTTGCTCGGCCCGATGCAGCACCGACACTTCGGCGAGTTCAGGCGGCGCGCCATCCGCGTAGAGAATCAGCACGCCGCCTTCCAGCAGGTCCCTCACTTCGGGACCGACCTCCGAGATCACCGTCTTGTAGTAATGCATAGTCATTCCATCTCACCCGTTAAAGTGCAAAGCTTGCCGCCCACGCGATCAGAACCGAAATCGGCCCCATGATCTGCCGGCTGATCAGGACCGCCGGCACGCCAATGCGGATCGTCTCCGGCTTCGCTTCGCCAAGCGCCATGCCGACCGGCACGAAGTCGCAGCCGACCTGGGTGTCGTATGCGAACAGCGCCGGGAGCGCCATCTGCGGCGGAATCGTGCCGTTGCCGATGGCCGGCCCAATGATTGCCGCGCCGATCACCTGGGCGATTACCGCTCCGGGTCCAAGTATCGGGGAAAGGAACGGCAAGCCGCAGATCGCGGATAGCACGATCAGGCCGACGATGTTGCCGGCGAGCGGCGACAGCAGATGGGCCAGCCCCGTGCCGATCCCAGTCGAGTTGATGATACCGATCAGCATCGTCACGAAGGCCATGAACGGCAGCACGTTGCGGATCACCGTATCGATCGCCTTGCGACCGCTGTTGAACAGCACGTTGACGACACCGCCCATGCCGCGCCCGATCCGCGTGATGAAGCCGATCAGGCCACGCGAGCTTTCAGCTTCGCGCGTGGCAGCGCCGACGATGCCGGTAGGCTCGGCGAACGGCGAGGTGCTGCTGCTTGCGGTACGCGCGGCGCTTGCGCGGGCAGCGCCTGGCTCGTCGTCTTCGACCGCCGTCAGGTTCGCCGGAGTGACGCCGGATACATAGGTATCCTCGGTAATAAATTGAGCCAGCGGGCCCGATTGGCCGACGGACGTCAGATTGATGGTCGGAATCTTCTTGCGCGGATAGACTCCGCAGCGCGCCGTGCCGCCGCAGTCGATCACCACCGCGGCCATCTCCGACTCGGGCGGCGGGTTGCGGAAGCCGTCGACAAGCACGCCGCCCGTCATTTCGGCGAGAACCCTCGCCAGTTCAGGGATGCTACCGCCCGTCACGGCGACGATCTTGTTGCGCTCCGCCGTGGGATGAATCAGGAGCGGGCCACCCCAACCGTTGGGTCCACGCTCGACCTTCACCGTTCTGTATGCTCTCGTATCCATGTCAGGTCTCCTCAGTCTCGATGTTGGATTGCCGGCGACGGCAGTGCATCACAGTTCGATGTTTTCACGGTGAGCCAGAATCCGGGTCAACGCCTCAGTAAGGATGCCTTTCAGCAGATTCACAAAAAGACCGACGATCAGGTAGAACAACGCGAGCTTCGGAATGGAAAACGCCAATGCATGGCTTTCCGCCAGTTTGGTGAGACCAGCCGCCACGCCGAGCCAGACAAACAGTTCGCCAGGATTGCAGTGCGGAAAGAGGCCGGTAATCGGGTGGCACAGCGAAACAGCGGAATCGTAAAACGCGGGCTTGTGCTTCTCTTCGAGAAACACCCCAAACGTGTAGGCCATCGGATTGGTCAGGAAGAACATCGCGAGCAGCGGCAACAGCGTGTAGCGGGTGATGACATTCTTCGAGAAAAAGCGCGCGAGGCCTTGCACCCGCTGCTCGCCGATCAGCGCGATCAACGTGTACACCGCGGTCAACAGCACGATCAGCGTGGGCAGGATGCCCACCACGAAACCCACAAACGTTTTACCGCCGGCATTGAAGATGCCGATGAACCCTTCAGCGACATGCGTGAGCCAATCAAGCATGAACATGGCGAATCTCCCAGATAAACCGAAACGATCGCGAAAAGCTCCGCAGGACTTGATTCAGCGTCACCCGGCGGAACCGGAAACAACAGTTTGCTAAACTATCTAATCAGGGAATCAGGTAGGTGCTTGCGCGGCGCGTTGGGCGCGCTCGAGTGCATCGGTGGCAGCCTGCGCAATGCTGCGGCGCAACTTCGAGGTCTTCAGGCGCGCGTTGAACTCGCTCGTCGACAAGCCGGTAAAACCTTCGTGAGGACGGAAGCGCGTGAAGACCGTGAGACCGGACATGCTGAGAAACTGGCAAACGCGCAGATCGGGGGACAGCACGACGATAGCGACCGCGCCGCGTCCGAGTTTGACCTTGCAGGCGCCGACGCCCAGAAAGCCGCTCTGCCAGCGCTTTGTGGTATCGCGGATCGCGTCGCCATAGCGGCGCATCTGAAACCATGAACCGACCAGTTGCAACGCCCAGAACACCGCCAGGGCGAGTAAGGCACCGCGCACAAAGTCCATCGTCGTCTCCTATGTCCCATGCAACATAGTTATCTGTGAACATCTTGTACTTTGGATAATACAATTGTTCATCTAGAATATCATTGGGGAAAACGCCATCCACTCCCCACTCACTCTCTCATCACGCGCCTTGCCGAACTGTTGCACAAGCCGCATGGTGCGCTATCGTATCGCGACACGCGCGCTCGTGTTCACCGCCATTGCAGATGCCATGTTTTGCACGACCACCCGGGCCACCTCCGCCTCGGCTTCGACGTACGGCAAATGACCCACACCCGTGAACCGGTGCACCGCGATATGGCCGGGCAACCCGTCTGCATGCCTAACCGGCAGTATGCGGTCCTGCTGCCCCCAGAGCACGCGTACGGGCATCGTCAGATCGTTGAGCAGATGCCGTAGATCCAGCATCTGTGTGCCGTCGGGAAAGAACGTATCCGCCACCATCGCAAGCCGTTCGCGAACCTCGGGGCTCTCCAGTTGCTGCCACGCAGTGGCGACAAACCCTTCATCCAGCCGCGCCGGGTCCGCAAACAACTGCCTGAGCCATGGGACGAGACTCGAACGCCGCGTCGCGTCAGTAAGGCCACGCAGGAACGCACCGTTGCTCTCGGGTCCCAGACCCGCCGGAGCAAGCAGAGCCAGTGAGCGCACCTCAAGCCGCGACGCCTGCGCCGAGGTGGCCAGGGCCAAAGCGCCACCGCAAGAATGGCCGACCAGGTGACAACGCTCGATGCCAGCGTCGAGCAAAGTTTGCTCGAGCGCCGCGACCATGTCTTCCAGCGAGCCCGCAGCCTCTACCGGCGATTTGCCGTGCGCCGGCAAGTCCACGGCCAGCATGCCGGCCTCCGTCCCGCCGAGGCGCACCACCGCCTGCGAGAACGGTCGCCAGCTATTGGATTCCGCGGCGAAGCCGTGCAATAGCACCAGCGGATCGCCGCTTCCCTTGCGTAACGTGATGCTGTGCAGGCGCGTGTGCGGTGCGCTGCTAAGTACCTGCCCTGGCGTCTCCTCTAGCATGGCCGCACGCAGCACATCTTGCGCAGCGATACGTCCATGCGGCCCGGACCCGGCAATCTCCACGAGCCGCAGTTCGTGCTCGCGAGCGAGGCGCCGCGCAGCGGGGGTCGCCCGTAAAGGCTCTTGCCCTTCAGTAGACGCGAAGTCGTCGGCCGCGTGAGGATTCTGATCGGAGGGTGCTGCGTACTCATACGCCTCCGTAGCGTAGGTTTGCGGCGTCTTTGTCTGCGTCTGCCCCTGCGTTGCCTCTTCCGGGTGCATCGACGCGCCACCCGCCACCGCTGCGCCGCCGCGCTCGCGGTGGTCGACCAACGCCTCACCCGCCGCATAAATCCACGCGACCGCCTTGCCCACCGGCACCGACTCACCAACGGGCGCATTGATCTGACGGATGATGCCGCTGGCCGGCGCGTCGATTTCCATGGTCGCCTTGCTGGTCTCGATCTCGAAGATCAGCATTCCTTCGCGTACCTCGTCGCCTTCGTCGACATGCCAGGCGGCGATCATGCCCTCTGTCATGTCCATGTCGACGCGTGGCAAGATGACTTCGGTCGGCATCTCACCCTCTCCTGCCGACGATGCGCCGTGCCGCCGCGACGATATCGTCGATCTGCGGGACCGCGGCCTTTTCCAGCTCGGGGTTGTACGGCAGCGGACAATCGGCGCCGCCCAGCCGAATCACCGGCGCGTCGAGGTAATCGAAGGCCTCACTCTCGCACGCAATGGCAGCGATCTCCGCACCTATGCCGAGCTGCTGCACGCCCTCGTACACGCAGATCAGCCGCGAGGTCTTGCGAATGCTCTCGATGATCGCTTCGCGGTCGATCGGCCGGATGCTGCGCAGGTCGATCACTTCGGCATCCACACCTTCCTGTTCGAGCTGCGCTGCGGCTTCCAGCGAGCGGATCGCCATAATCGAGGTCGCCACGATCGTGACGTCGCGTCCCACGCGACGCACAGCCGCCTTGCCGATCGGCACGGTGTAGTAGCCCTCGGGCACCGGTCCTTTGCTCTTGTACAGCAGCTTGTGCTCGAAGATCATCACCGGGTCCGGGTCTTCGAGCGCGGCCAGCAGCAGGCCCTTCGCATCGTGCGGTGTGCTTGGCTGGACCACCTTCAGGCCCGGCACATGAGCAAACCAGGCTTCGAGGCTCTGGCTATGCTGCGCGGCCGCACCGGTTCCCGAGCCCGCCGGAAAGCGCATCACCAACGGCACCGACGCTTCCCCGCCCAGCATGAAGCGCATCTTGGCCGCCTGGTTGACGATCTGCTCCATCGCCAGCGTGGCGAAGTCGGAGAACTGGAATTCGTAGATCGGCCGCGAGCCGGTCATCGCCGCGCCCACTGCGACGCCCGCGCCGCCCAGTTCGGAAATGGGCGTGTCCATCACCCGTTCCGGTCCAAAGCGCTGGTAGAGGTCACCGGTGACCTGAAACGCGCCGCCATAGACGCCAATGTCCTCGCCCATCAGGAACACGCGCTCGTCGCGCTCCATCGCAATGGCCATCGCTTCCTGAATCGCCTGGGCGTAGGTCAGTTCGCGCACTGCGTCGTGCGTCTTCTCTGCTTGCACCGTATGCGTGTGTTCAAGCACGTCCGCTGTCATTGCTCGCTCCCAGTGGTCGACGCATACACGTAACGGGTCAGTTCGGCCCGCGCCGGCGACGGACTGTTCTGTGCAAACTCGAGGCCGGCCTCGATCTGCGCTTCGACTTCTTCCCGCAGCGTGGCGATACTTGCGGCATCGAGCAAGCCGCACTGCAGCAATTCGTTCTCGAATCGCACGATTGGGTCGCGCGCACTCCACGCGTCGATTTCCTCGCGCGTGCGGTAGCGATTGCGGTCGCTCTTCGAGTGGCCACGCAGACGGTAGGTCTCGCATTCGAGCAGCGTAGGCCCGTTGCCCTTGCGTGCATGAGCAACGGCCTCTTCGCTGGCGTTGAGCACCTCGACGAAGCTGTTGCCGTCGACGGTCACGCCTGGCATGTCGTAAGCCAAGGCGCGCTGTGCGATGTGCGCGACCGCAGTGGAACGCTCCACCGACATCGACATCCCGTAGCGGTTGTTCTCGCACACGAAGATCACCGGCAGTTTCCAGATCGAAGCGAAGTTCAGCGATTCGTGGAAGGCGCCCTCGTTATTGGCGCCGTCGCCGAAGAAACACATCACCACGCGGTCCTTGCGCTGCCGCTTGATGGATAGCGCGGCGCCCACCGCGATCGGCATGCCGCCGCCCACGATACCGTTCGCTCCCAGGTTGCCCCGGCTCACGTCGGCGATATGCATCGAGCCGCCGCGACCGCGGCAATAGCCGGTCTCCTTGCCGAAAAACTCCGCGAACATGCGCTTCGGGTCCGCGCCTTTACCGATGCAATGGCCGTGGCCACGGTGCGTGGAGGTGATGTAGTCGTCGTCGGTGAGCGGCAGCGTCGCGCCAATCGCGCTCGCTTCCTGGCCGATGGAAAGGTGCATGGTGCCGTGGATCAGGCCACGCATATACGCCTGCTCGGCGCTCTCTTCGAAACGCCGCACAAGAATCATCTTGCGCAAGGCTTCGCGCAGCGTCGCGGCCCCGTGCCGGAACAATACCCCGCGCAGTGCCATGGCCGGCCTGGTGGGCAATGCTTCTACGATCTCCTGCATGTCCATCCTCCTTGACGGGCGGTGCACCCGTTCGTTACGCGACGGCGAGCGGCTTGCCGTACACCATCTCGTCCTGCAGGCGGCGTAGCGCGACGATCGGCGAGTCGCTGTCCACGGCGCAGTTGCGATAGGTCAGCAGTTCGCCGCGGCGAATCGGCTGCGTGACGCGGCCGTTTTCGATCAGCCCGCACGGCACGGCATGCTGCGCGCGCGCGTCGCCCACGGTCATGGCCCACGCTCGATAGGTGTATTCACCAATCGCGTCGAGCCGTTCGCCCGGCTGCAGGTCTTTCTTGGCGACGGCGCAGACCTCGACGACCGGCACCGGCAACGGCTCCATATCCGCGCGGCGGTACAGCACCGAGCGCGCGCAGGTGAGCGGCACTTCAAGACTGGTCAAGTGATACGGGCGATAGAACGTGTAGTACGGCCCCGCGCCGAGCTTCAGGTCCTCCATCCGCTCACGCAGGCGCGGATGCGCCAGTTCCGCGACGACGAACACGCCGGGCGCCACGCCCTTGCCTATCGTGTAATCGACCACACCCTTGCGCG
The DNA here is from genome assembly GCF_026225065.1 of Paraburkholderia sp. Taxonomy (GTDB): domain Bacteria; phylum Pseudomonadota; class Gammaproteobacteria; order Burkholderiales; family Burkholderiaceae; genus Paraburkholderia. The sequence continues at coordinate 16,469 of NZ_JAMFSB010000411.1, forward strand.
ACAGGATGCCGCCATCGGCCACCGGGCACAGCACCTTGTGCAGTTCCTCGAGCGTCGCCGACGGCCCATGCATGCCGGGCACGTCCGGCGTGAGGCCGGTGGCGTTACCGATTGCCGCCATCTCGACCGCCGTCTTCGAACCGTCGACGAACTCCACCAGCATGCGCGGATTCATGTTGCGGCGTTTGGCCTCGTCCATATAGACATCGGGCGTCGCGTCGATATTGAGCGGGTTGTTCTTGCCCTTGCCCGCTGCGACGATCGGATAACCGAGCGCGCTCACGAACTGGATCAGTTCGATAGTCGAGCTCGGTTCGTCGCCGGCGCCCAGCGAATACACCACGCCTAGCCGCTCCGCCTCGCGCCGCAGATAGGCGCCGATGGTCACGTCCGCTTCCACGTTCATCATCACCAGGTGCTTGCCGTGCTCCATCGCCAGCAGGCCGATCTGCGCGCCGACCGCGGGCTTGCCGGTGGCGTCGATCACTACGTCGATCAGGTCGCTCGTGCAGACCGCGTTGACGTCCTGCGTAATCGCAATCTCGCCGGCCTCGATCGCCTGTTCGAGCGCACTGCGCGTGTCGACCATCCGGTAACCCGTGTCCGCGCCGTTGGCGACACGCACGGCGGCGCGCGCAGCCTCGGGCCGCAGATCGGCGATCGCGCCGATTGCCAGGCCGTGCATCTGCCGCACCTGGGTCACGATATCCGTGCCCATCTCGCCGCTGCCAATCAGACCAATGCGAATCGGACGTCCGGAGGCGGCACGCTTTTCGAGGTCGGCCGCGAGGCCACTGGGAGTGATGTTATGCATGGGCATTGCTCCTGAAATTCAGCGCACGAACGCGCGAAGACGGATCGGCAGGCGCTTACTCGTTCCTAAATCGAACAGAACTTCTGTATTTCAGAATAGCACTTTGTTCACGCAAGGGACAAGATCGAATTTTGCCCGAACCGCGTTTTCAGGCTCGGTATTTACCCGTACGCGGACGCGTGCCTACGACGCGCCGATGGCGACGTCCAAGGTTTATCTGGAGCCTGAAAGTTCAGAGGAGAACGAACGAGCGCACGCATGCGCAAGCGCGCGCTGATTAATGCGGAGGGAGGAGAAATTTGGGTAGATGCCGGTCAGGCGGCGCGCGCAGGTCAATCAGCGCACGCCACCCCCACCGTTTTCGGGGACGTGCTACTCAGCCGGGGCCGGCAAGTTTCAGCACGTCTTTTGCGGTGTACTCGTCCGTGATAAGGACGGTCGGCTTGATTATCTTCAACGCGGCCGCGAGCGCCGGCACCTTGCTGGCCCCGCCCGCAGCCATCACGCGTACGGGCACCTTCTTGATGATATCGAGCGGCACCGACATCACGCGTTCATTGATCGGATGATCGACCAGGTTGCCGCCGGCATCGAAGAAGTTGAACAGCACGTCGCCCACTGCACCGGCCTTCAGCAGCGACGCCCGGTCGGCGTTGGAGATAAATTTCGACACGTGCGCCGTCGCATCCGCCCCCATGCCCGCGGCGCCGAGCACGACCGCGTCAAGCGCCTTCGCGAGTTCGAAAATATCACCAAGGCCGCAGCGTTCGATCAGGGTCTGACGCGTGGCCGCACTATCCACCACCAGCGGTGCGGTCATCAGATAGCAATCCGCCTGAAACAACGAAGCAAAACGCCAGGCGAATTCAGCCGGGTTGAACTTGCGCGCTTTCATGATGCCGCCGAGCAGCGACACCACGGAGACATTCTCCACCGTGCGCTCGCTCATGAAGGCGAGCGAGCTGACCAGGGTCCGGCCCCAGGCCACGCCAATCCGCATGTCGGCGCGCACCAGCGACGACACATAGGCGCCGGTCGCCGCCGCGATCGGGCCGGTTGCGTCGGCGCCGCGCGCCGAGAGCGGCACGACGATCGCCTCGTCGATGCCGAAGCGGCCTTCGAGCAGACGCTCTGCCTCGACGCACTCCGCCAGCCGATCGCCGATCGTGATCTTCACTTCATTGCGCTCGCGCGCAGCCGCCAGCAGGCGCACGACGGTCACGCGTCCCACTCCCAGCTTCAGGGCGATTTCGTTCTGGGTCATTTCCTCGACGAAATACATCCACGCGGCCCGCAAACGCAGACGCCGCGCGGGATTCTGTTCGTCGTTCTCGACGCTTTCCGGGGCAACACTCGCTTTCTGCAACCTCGGCTCCTATGATGAAAAAAGGCAATCTACGCACTGAACACTTGTGCTATCTTAACTTCAAATGTTGCAACATTGAGACGCCCATGGAGTCAAAATCGCCCTTGCCGCAGCATCTCAGCCGCGACATCAACCAGCTCGGGCTCGCGCTGCGCGATTGTGCGCGTCAACTGCGTTACGCGGCACGCAACGTGCCCGGACCGCTCAGAAGCGACCGGCCCGTGGCGCCGCTCGCGTCTTCCGCGACACCGCTCAAACCGTCCCCCCATCTATCGCTGGAATCGGTCGCTCATCTTGCGGACGGCCTGATCGAAACCGCCGAATCGTTTGCGGGTCACGCTGTACCGACCCTGCAGGATCACTGGAAATCGCCGGTTCTGCTGGAACCGCTCACGACTTACCTCGAGATGGCCAGTGGCCCGGCAAAGACGCTGCGCAAATTTTCGATGTCGTATTACGCGGCGGCAAAGCGGATGATCATGCAAAGCGGCGCAACCGACGTGCTGATTTTCGAGCACCGCATCTGCACGACGCTCGAACGCATGGGCGCGGCGTTGTCGGCGCCGCAAGCGGCCCGTGCGATGTCCTCGCGCAGCGCGCTATGCCTCGCATGCGCACAACTCGTGTTGTCGCTGCTCGATACGCAACCGATCCGCAGCACCCGCTTCGAAGTCCTACCGGATGTCAATGCACCGTGGTGGCTCGTCACCGAACCGAACGCCTATGTGTTCCTGATGCTGTCGTTAGTGTCGCTCGCGAAGGACACCTGTACTTCAGGCATCCCTACCGAACCCGATGCGGCAGTGCGATTTTTCTCCGACGTAGTGGGTGCGCGCGAAACAGCGTTCAAGCAGGCACTCAAGGGCCCCGAACCGCTGCATGCGTTGAGTCACGAAATCGAGTACGCGATCGCCCATCTTTGTTGAGGCCGGCGCTGCGTGTCTGCGAGGAGTTGTGCGAATGAGCCAACCGATCTGTAGCATCGAAGGACAGGAAATAGCGACGTGGAAGCGTGTGCAGAAGCTCACGCTATGCCGCCAGCTTTTGCAACGGTGCTGCGACGAGTACCGCGAACGGCACGCGTTGCCGGTCGAAATCGATGACCGGAATTTCACCACAGCGTTTTTTGCGTGGATCGATGTCGTCGAGCGCAGTGCAGACTATCGCCGTCAGAACGAACAGGACTACTTCCAGTTCGTGTTCGGCGTGCTGCTGCGAGATTTGCTGCGCGAGAAAGCGATTCACCTGAAGAAAGACGCGTCGACGCAGTTGCGGCCGTCGCCGGGGAACATCGCCGACTGGTGGCCGACCGGTTACGTGCTGACCCACTTTTGCATCGGCACGCTCAAAGCCACCCTGCGCGAACAGTGCGCGGTGGAAGTGCAAGCGTCCGACGCGATCTCCCACCCGGCGGTATGGCAATCGTTTCGCGAGAACATGATCGAGGAGCCCGGCCTTGCCATCGCGTTCTTCGACAAGTTCATGGGACTCGAGCCGAACTGGCGCGAACCGACCCAGATCAATAACCGGCCAGCCGCAGCGCGACGTCCCGCGAAAATCCAATAGCGTTCGCAAGAACGAATGCTTAGGCCTCCGACACTCCGCTTCCGGACAGACTCGAGGTCTTAGGGAAGCGAGTCTCGATCACACGGTGGATCTCGTCCACTGCCACCGGTTTGACCAGGTGATAGTCGAAACCCGCGTCGTGGGATCGCTGACGGTCGCCCGCCTGACCGTAACCGGTGACGGCCACTAACAGCGCGCTGGCGGTGCTATCCAGCTTGCGCATTTCCTGTGCGAGCTGAAAGCCGTCCATACCCGGCAGGCCCAGATCCAGCAAGACAACCTCAGGCTTGAACTGCGCCGCGATTTCCAGCGCCTGTGTTGACTCGTGCGCAATGCGTACGTCGTAGCCGTCCGCTTCGAGAACCATCGACAGAAGAGTCGCCGCGTCCACGCTGTCGTCCACCAGTAGCAGGCGCAACGCCGGTCCTGTACCTGGTTCGACGGGTAATGCCGCGACGGGCTCGTCCGGCACCGCCGGTTGCCCCGACTGCACGCGGCGCGTGAGCGGCAAGCGCACCACGAACTCGCTGCCCTGCCCGGCGCCAGCCGAGAATACCTGGATCTGGCCGCCGTGCAATTCCACCAGCGTGCGCGCCAAAGGCAGGCCGATACCGAGGCCACCCTCAGAGCGTTCCAGCGAGTTCTGCGATTGCACGAACAGATCGAAGATATGCGGGATCGTCTCAGCACTCATCCCAACCCCGTTATCGCGAACGGTAATTTGCACGTCTTCATCCGACTCGTGCACGTCGACCAGAATTTCGCCTTCTTGCGGCGTATATTTCACCGCGTTCGAGAGAATGTTGCCGAGCACCTGCGCAATCCGTACGCCATCGCCGACGATGTACACCGAGTCGTCCGGCATCTCGGTTCTCAGCGTATGCGCTTTTTTGGTTAGCGCAGGCGCGACGGTTTCGATGGCCGCTTCGATCGCTGCGACAAGACTGACGTTCTCCTGGCGTAGCGTGATTTTGCCCTGCGTGATACGCGCCACATCGAGCAGGTCGTCGACGAGCCGGCTCAGATGCCTCACCTGGCGTCCGATCACCTCGCGCATCGTTTCGAAATTCTGTGTGGTGGGCGCGCGGCTCGGATCGAGCAACTCAATCGCGTTGCGGATCGGGGCAAGCGGATTGCGCAACTCATGCGCGAGCATGGCGAGAAACTCGTCCTTGCGTCGATCCGCGTCACGCAACACCATTTCGTTGGCCTTGCGCTCGGAGATATCGTTGACGATACCGGCTAGCCGATAGATCGAGTCACGCGAATCGCGCACCGGAAAGGCGCGCTCGGCAACCCAGCGTGTCGTGCCGTTGGGACGCACGATCCGGTATTCGATCTCGTACGGCGTGCCGCTGGCAAGCGCCCGGTACGCCGCCTCGACCGTGGCTTCGTCCTCCGGGTGAACGCTGCCTGCCCAGTGCGCCGGTCCTGGCTGTGGCAGGATCGCCGAGTCTCCCCACAAATGATGATAAGCAGGACTGACGTAAAGCAACTGATCCGTCGCCGGGTCGAGCATCCAGAACACGTCGTCGATGTTTTCCGCCATCTGCCGAAAGCGCTCCTCGCTTTCGCGCAAGGCACCCTCCGCGCGACGCACGCGCAGCAGCGCGCGCACGTGCGCGATGAGTTCGGCGGGTTCGATCGGCTCAACCAGGTAGCTGTCCGCGCCTCCATCGAGCCCTCTGATCCGGTCGATACTCTGCACCGCAGCAGCGGAGGTCTGCAGCACCAGAATGGCCGCCGTCTCTGGAGAGGCCTTGATCTGCCGGCATACCTCGAAGCCGTTGATGTCCGGCAGCTTGACGTCGAGCAGAATCAGGTCGGGCAGTGAGGCCCGCGCAAGCTCAAGGGCCTGCGTGCCATTGGCGGCCTCGATCACTTCGAAGCCGGCACGTGAGAGGATTCGACTCTTCGCATAGCGGGCGCCGTCGTTGTCGTCGACGTTCAGTATCAGGTTGGCGGTCGCGTCATTCATGGAAGATACTTGTCCGTGGATCGGTCATGGGGCGCTCAACATCGCGTCCAGCGAAGTGAGCAGTTCGTTGCCCGACAGCGGCTTGATAAAAAAAGCGTCTGCGCCAAGAGACTCGGCGCGGCCACGCTGGTCCACATCGCTCAAAACAATCACCGGCACGTGCCGTTTGCGTGAGTCGCTGGCCGCTCTCACCGCGCCTTCGACCCGGCTTAGAAGCGAGTCATGCTCGCGCAATTCGCCTAACCAGGACCAACCGTCTTCGCGTCCGGATTCCATATCGATCAGCACGGCACACGCTGCCGTCATCGCCAGCGTCGACCTGGCTTCCCGCACGGTGGCCGCGGTGGCAGACCGGTAGCGCGTGTTGTGCAAGGACGCCTCGTAACGCAGCCGGTCATTCAGACTGGTCGACACAAAGAGCACCATATCGCGCCCGGTATCGGCATCGCTAGCGAGAGGCGGACGAGACTCCTGCCCGGCGATCTGCGGTAGATACGCCGGAATGGTCGCCGTGAAAGTCGAGCCGTTGCCGGGCTCGCTCACCAGACCCACCGTGCCGCCTAACAGCTTGCAGAGCTTGTTACACAGCGGAAGTCCGAGGCCGGTGCCTTTTACATAGGTCTGCAGCCGGTTTTCCACCTGTTCAAATTCTTCGAAAATACTTTGTTGATACTCAGACGCAATTCCGATGCCCGTATCCGAAACCGCGAACGTCAACAACTGCTGGTCAGCGTCGTATTGCGCCCGCACACGGACTTCGCCGTGCTCGGTAAACTTTAATGCATTGGATACAAAATTGCGGAGAATCTGCGAAACCTTGCCTTCGTCGGTGTAGACCGGTGGAATCTCGTCGCACGGCTCGAACACCAGTTCGACGTCCGCCGTCGGCAAGAGCGGGCGTAGCATGCCACGCAACGCCGAAAAGAGATTAGCGACCTCGAACTCGGCCGGGCGCAATTCGACTTTGCCCGCTTCGATCTTGGCGAGATCGAGCAGGTCGTCGACGGTCTCGGAGAGCTCTTCTGCCGCCTTGCGGATGAAGCGAACCTGTTTGGCCTGCTCGTCCGTCAATTCGCCGTCGGTGCGATCCATCAGCAGTTTCGACAGCGCGCGGATGGAATACAGCGGCGAACGGAACTCGTGACTCATGTTCGACAGGAAGCGCGACTTGGCGTCGTCGGCGCGGCGCAGATGGTCTGCGCGCTCGTCCAGTTCCGCGTAGAGCGCGACCACGCCGCGATTGGTGTCTTCCAGTTCGCGGGTGAGCCGCGTGAGTTCTTCCTGACGTTCCTGCAGTTCATCGAGCGCCGCAGCCAGCTCGCGACTTTGCCACTGCATTTCGTCGAACGAACCTCCTGCGCCCGGCGTAACGGTTTGCTGGGCGAGCACTGCAGCACCTTTATCGACAGCGAGCGGCGCCTGTGCCGACAGGTGTTTCACCAGCGTGACGATGGCGTCGCCTGCCACGTCGTCGATCGAACACGCATCCATCAGCCGTTGAGCCGCGAGTACCCCGAGCGGACCCGGAACCTCGCCGCTGTCGGTGTGTTCGGCGCCGGCCGGCCTTTCTAGCAGCTTTGCGACAGACGTTGAAGGCGCCACCAGACGGATCAACAGACCTGGCGGTTGATCCGCCCTCTCAAGCAAAAATTCGGCACGGCCGCCGGAGGTCGCGAGGAATACGACCCGTGCAACCTCGAGCACGGAGGTTGCGATGCGGATCTGATCATGCTTTGTGAAAGCGAGCGCTTCGCTGAGTTCGCGGGCACGCCGGCGTGCGGCGACCACTGAGAGTTCGCTGTCGAGCGGAAGAACTTGCAGCGACTCGGCCATCATGCGTCCCCGCTGCGCCGCGCGCGCGCGACAAACACCGTCACGTCGTCGCGACCGCGCGTGAAGTCGCGATAGAGTACCGCCGCAATCAACGCGGGATGATGCTGCGCCAGACCCGGGTAGTGGCCCAGGTCCCAGCGCGTTGCGAGGCCATCGGAATGGAGAATCAGTATTCCGTCATGAGGCCAGTCGACCTGAAACTCCTGGGTCTTACGCATCTGATGGCCCACGATGCCCGCGTGCGACACCAGATGACGATGACTCGACGACGTCCACACGCTTGCTGCGATATTGCCGACGCCGCAAAAGCGTGCGCTGCCGAGAGCGCCTTCTCCCGCCTCGGGTGCCGGAATGCTCGCGACGCCGAGCGCGGCGCCGCGCGTTGGCCGCAGCGCTTCATGCGACACCGCGACAATCTCCGTCACGCCCGCGCCGCCGCGCCGCGCAAACGTCTCCGTTGCGGCAAGCGCTGCTGTGTTGGCAAGCGGGCCGTGCCCCAGGCCGTCGACAACCAGCACCTGGAATTCGCCGTCCGCGTAGCCGCACATCCACGCGTCGCCGCACAGCGTCTCGCCGCGCAGCGGCAGATTGATCGCGCCGTACACAATCGGCGATGGATTCTCTGGCACGCTCGCGTCGGCCTCCTCGGCCCACGTCACGATACGCATTGCCGTACCGCGGCCTGGCGCGCTCCAGATGTCGAGCTCGTCGCTCAGCCGTTGAAGCGCACCCATGCCGTTGCCAGGACTGCCGGCCGTCGTGTAACCGTCGACAAAACAGGCGTGCAGATCGAGGATGCCAGGGCCGTTGTCGATCGCGAGCAGTTCGACGCCGTAACGGACAGGCAGCGGCGAGCCGGATTCGCTCTCGCGGACAATCGAGCGCACCAGCAGTTCGCCGCGTTGCGCATGTTTGATCTGATTGGTCGCGCACTCGGTCACGATGATCGCCAGCTTGCCGAGCACCGTGTCGTTGAAGCCAACGTTATACGCCACTTCATTGATGCCACGCCGCGCAAACGAAATCGAGCTAGGATCGCCGATCTCGAACTGCCGCTGGGTCACGCTCAGCCCATTCAAAACGGTTTCCATTTGGTCACCGAAATATGTGTACCTTCGCCTGGCGCCGAACGGATCTCGAACTCATCGCACAGCCGCTTGGCGCCGCCCAGGCCCAGACCCAGACCGTTGCCGGTGGTATAGCCGTCGGACAACGCACGCGCCAGGTCTGCGATGCCAGGTCCGTTGTCGATGAACTCGAGCCTCAGGCCAACACGGCCGTTACGTCGCAACGTGTATAAGTGTACGTCGCCTCCCCCGCCATATATCAGCGTATTGCGCGCGAGTTCGCTGGCCGCGGTCACAAATTTCGTCTGATCGATCAGCGAAAAACCGTGGGCCACCGCCTTTTCGCGCACGAGACGCCGCAACCGCACGATCTGTTCATCGGAGCGAATCGGCATGATCTCGTCAGGAGGCTGACCGTCAGCGCCTACCGGGCCCGCAGTCTTGTCGTCGCTGGGCATGGAGGATAGAGGGCTAGGCTCGATTGTCTTGCCGGGGATCGTGCTCAAAGCGGTGACGTACCGGTCAGGAGCGCCATGCCTTTTTCGACGTTCAGCGCGGTACGCACGCCGGGGAGCGCCAGTCCGAGTTCGACCAGCGTGATCGCGACGGAAGGCTGCATGCCGACCACTACGGTTTCAGCGTCGAGCACACGGGCCATCGCGGCCGTGTCGCCGATCATCCGGCCGATGAACGAGTCCACCACATCGAGCGACGAAATATCGATCAGCACGCCTTTGGCGCGATCTTTGACGATGCGGCTCGTCAAATCGTCCTGCAGCGTCATGGCGAGACGATCGTGCATGTCGACCTGAATGGTGACAAGCAGAAGTTTGCCCATCCGCAGAATCGGAATGCGTTCCATTGTCGTGGTCCGGTTGAACCCGCGTGAGCCGGCGTCAGTCGCCGGCGAACTGGTTGCCGCGCAACGGACCGGGTGCGCCGGGCGCTTCGCCATGCGCACCCGCGCCCGAGACCGACTTGCCCGTACGGCTCAGCGCCACGACGAATGCGTCCGCGAGGGTAGCCTTGGTGATGACGTTCTGCAGATTCACCCCGAGGTGAACGATGGTCTGTGCGATCTGCGGACGGATGCCGCTGATGATGCAATCCGCGCCCATCAGCCGGGCGGCGGCCACGGTCTTGAGCAGATGCTGCGCAACGAGGGTGTCGACTGTGGGCACGCCGGTGATGTCGATGACAGCGATAGCCGCGCCCGTATCGACGATCTTTTGCAGCAGGCTTTCCATCACGACCTGGGTGCGCGCGGAATCGAGCGTACCGATCAGCGGCAACGCCAGAATCCCGTCCCACAACTGCACGACCGGCGTCGACAGTTCGAGCAGTTCCTGCTGCTGACGCACGATGACCTGCTCGCGGCTGGTCTGGAAGACTTCTGTGGTGTAGAGGCCCATCGCATCGAACAACGTGCTGATAGTCCAGGTGAGCTCGGCGAGAGTGGCAGGGTCGGCCGCGAGTTCGACACGCAAGCGGGCGAACAGCGGTTCCTTCAGGGAGAACACGAACATTGCTGTTTCGACAGGCGTAAAGCCTTGTCGCGCGCGCTGCGTCGAAACATCCGCGAGAAAGCCGCGCACTTCGTCCCACCCTCGAGTCTTGAAGTCCACGCGGTCTGACGATTCAAGTGCCGCACAGACGACGGCAACGAACTGCACAAACTGGTCACGCAATTGCACTTCGGTAACACCGCCGCGGCGCGACGCAATTGCATACTGCTGCGGCACCCATTCGCCGAGCAACTCGTTTTGTCGTTCATTGAAGAGTCGAGCGAGACGCGTTCCGCCAAGCGTTTCCATACAGTGTCCCCAGTCGATGATCAGTTGACGGCGCAACGCGCCGACAATGTCGTTTTGCTCGCGCCCAGACCAACTGCTCAACGGCGCAATGGACTTTAACATGGGCCTGGGCGTCATCACAACGGCACATGCCGATTGCTGCGCGCCTTGCTGGACAAGGCTGGCGCGGATCGCGACGGGGCTTCATCCGCTAGGTCGAATGTGCCTGAAGGCGAATGATCGACAGTTCTAAAGGTAACAATTACGTGCGGCAGCTGGCCGTGCCTAAGCCGTCTCTGCAGCCAAAGCCCGGAAGTCCTGCGGCGCCATATCGAAGGCCCGCCGGAATGCCCGCGTAAAATCCGAAGCGCTTTTAAAGCCCACACCGTAGGCAATCTCCGTCACGGTCGCGTGCGGGTAGCGCGTCAGATCTTCAGCCGCGCTGCGCAGCCGGAGATGACGGATATAGGCGCTCAGACCGCCCTCATGTTCAAACAGGCGATACAGGCTCCGGCGCGGAAACGGCAGCGCGCCGAGCACGCTCTCGGGCGAAAGCGTCTCTTCGTAAAGATGCGACTTGATATAGCGTCGCGCCTCATCGAACATGACCGATCGGGCCGCCGCGCGAGCATTGCCACTCAGCCCCGCGTCCTTGCCAAACCCCGCAACGAGCAGTTGGGCTCCCGCGCGTATGGCGCTGTCCGCTTCGCCGGCACTCATGCTGCCGATGTTCTGGGCGAGCGCCGCCACGTGCCTGACGATCATCCCCGCGAGCGGCGCCGCACCGGAAAGCGCGCGGCAGTGGATGGCTTCCGGATCGGGAAATACTTCCTGCACGAGTTCGCCGGGTACAAAAAACGTCAGCACCCTGCAGTCATTGCGCTGCATGCGCACGGGCTGGCCCATATCCAGCGCAACGATCCTCGCAACAGCAGGCTTATCTTCGCGCTGCCTGGGCAGGGCGATGTTCGCGATTCCGCCCTCCAGAAACACGTGGAAGACGAAATCGCGCACGCTGTCGACCGAGATCCGCGCCAGCGAACGCTCGAGCACCATCAGATCCGAGCGGCAGTCGGTGAATACCAGATCGCCGACCTGATAACGATCGATCGAAGCCTGGAAGGGTCTTTCCAGATCGGACCGCGAGGGCAAGACGTCAATGACATGGCCAACGCGATCGCGCCAGGCGAGCAAACGCCGCTGCGGAGGTTCCGCCTGCACATTGAAATGGCTGTAGGCAATGCCCTGTTTCATCGGGCGGCGCAGATCAGCCGGACTAACGCGGGAGTTCATTTAACGCAATTCTTGTACTGGAATGGTCCCCCAGAGGTCTGCTGGGGTCGTCGCTCCTGAAATTTAACCGAAAAATTCACGTTGCATGAATTTTTCCAAATTGGAGGACGAAAAAGGATTCGCCCGGCGTCAAAAACAGCCGGGCGAGTTGCGTAGACGATACAACCAGGCCGCCAATGCGATAATACGAACTCTCTCAGGTTCTGGCACGGCCCTCGGATGGCCAGAATCCTTCGCCGACCGTAACCCGGTCGGCTTTTTTTATTTGATTTTTTTGTTTTTAGTCAGATTGCTCATTGGGTCTCTCCGCCCGCTCTAGCATCCGGACGCCATTCTGACCGATTTTTACTGGCAGGCTTGACCGTGTGTGCCAGTTTTGGGGAGTTTTTTACTGCTCCCTTCATAGCAGCTTCGCAGCAGCGCGAATCCGGCGCTTACGCTGCTTCTCCAGAGCCGCCAGAGCAGTAGCGACCGATCGGCTATTACTGAATATGTCGCGGCTATTGCCTCGCAACAGCTCTTCGCTCGCCACCACGTCGTTTAGCGCGCCGAACCGCTTCTGGAGCTTCTTCAAGCCCTTCAGCGTTTTCAACTGCTTTCTGGAAAGCAGCGGCTCGAAAAATTCGAGCAGGTAGCGAACCTTCTTCCCCGCCTTGCGGACGTCGTGATACGAGGTGTATTCGCCGCCCTTGGCGCCTCTGGCGCGGCGCATGCGTTTGTGAAGCGATTTCTCCGCGGCCGCCACGCGCTTGCGGGCAAACTTCTTCAATGGCGTCGGTTTGCGCATTTGGCGCAGGGTGTCGTTCGCATCGTTCAGGGCGTCCTGCAGTTCCGAGTTGATGCCGGCGTGAGCCAACCTCTCCCGGCTGTCGCTGAGCGCAGCGGCGCGTGCGGAAAGCAGACGCTCAGTGGGCGCCCGCTTCTCGCCCAGGGCATCACTGAGCAATTCGATCAGGATGTCCCAATCGCGTGTTTTGCCGGCGGCGCCGGCGAGAGACCTGAAGCGATCTCCCTGCCGCCCCTCCAGTTCCTCGCCAAGCAGCGGCCGGTAGGCCCAGAGAAGCGTTCGCAGACGCCTGAGCGCAACCCGCAACGTGTGCAGAACGTCAGCGTCGGAGTCCGAGCGCAGCGCTGCCGCAGATGAATTCGCCTCGTCAATCAAGGGTTTGGCATAGTCAGAAAAGCGCGCTTCAGCGGCATCGGGCTCGGAGCCCTGTTCCTTTTTCGTTTTCATCTCGTCTCCAGCTGGTAGCCGACCGGTTTCCGCGGTCACGGCATCCTGCATGTGGGGCACGTTTGATGGGGTGAGCAACCTGCGTACCCACACACAAACCGGCGCAGCGAAAGCGTGCTCGCAGGCGTTACGGGTTAACCCGCTTCAGGCAAAACCAATCCGTCGACGCCCGACACGACGAGCATACCGACGACATGCGTGAGGACTCGCGCCCGCTCCGCGCGAAAGCCTCGTACAATCTTCTTCGGAGCGATTAGCCAAGCCTTGTCGCCTGCAGACGTGCCTCTGCCGCGAGATGCCATCCTATCGTCCTGCGGGGCTTCATGCAGCCTTCCCATCGCGACAATTCACCTGCCCTTTCTCAGCGCGCCTCAATGCCATGGAAAGCAATTACAGACCCGCACAGACGGACGTGCTCCGTATGCGTTCCGCGCGGCCAGCGGACCATGCCGCGGAAAACAGCGTACTGCTGAGGCTCGCTCGAGCCCAGTCAGGATCGCGCGAGCAGCTCTTGCAGGAGATAGCAGACGCTGCCCTGTCGCTCTGCGACGCGGGTAGCGCCGGCATCAGTCTCATGGAAGGCGTCGACGCCGAGCGGCACTTTCGCTGGCTGGCCGTGGCGGGTTTATGCGTGGGCTTGCAAGGCAAAACGACCGCATGGCACGAATGCCCGTGCCGGCTGGCGGTGGAATCCGCGGAGCCCCAATTATTTCTTCTCCCGCAAGATCGCTTTCCCAGCTTGCAGTTTCCCGGCGTGGAGATTGCCGAAGGACTCATCGTGCCGATTCCGACTGACAATGGCCTCGTCGGCGCGATATGGGTGATGTCGCACACCCCGGCACGCCAGTTCGATCTCGAAGACGTGCGCCTGCTCTCGGACCTGGCGGTCTCGGCCGGTGCCGCGCTGACCACCGTGGATGCCCGCGATACCGGCGAGGAAAGCGAACGCCGGCATAGCGAATTCATAGCGATGCTCGGGCACGAGCTTAGAAACCCAATGGCGCCGATCGACAGCGCGGTCGGCGCCGCCATCAAGCTCTGCGCGGAAAATCAAAAAGCGGTTGAAGTCCTGACTATTGCGCAGCGGCAGATGAGGCATCTGCGAACGCTGGTCGACGACCTCCTCGATGCCGCGCGACTAAAGCATGGCAAGCTCGCCATCAAACACAGCGATACCACGCTCAACGAAATTGCCTTCGATGCCGTGACCGCCGTCAAGCACCACATCCAGTCGCGGCGGCACTCACTCAGGTTGACCGGCCTCGAGAAGCCCGTGCCCGTGCGTGCCGATCACATCAGGCTAAGCCAGGTGCTCGGCAATCTGCTGTCCAACGCCGCGAAGTACACGCCGATCGGCGGGACCATCGAACTGGCGGTAAAGATCGTGGCCGAAGACCGCGAGCCGGAACAGAAGGATATGGTTGTCATAGAAGTGACCGACAACGGCATTGGCATCGACAGCGCGGTCCAGCCGCATGTATTCGAACTCTTCGCCCAGTCTGCCCGCGGCAATGCCCGCTCAGAAGGTGGACTGGGAATTGGTCTTGCCGTGGCCAAGCGCATGGTCGAGCTTCACGACGGGACAATCTCGCTGCAAAGTGAAGGCAGCGGGAGGGGCACCTCGGTCACCTTGCGTCTGCCCATCCTGAGCGTCCGCGACGAATCAGCGGTCACCGGCGATACGACCGAATCGCTAGGCCTGGGATCGGTGCGTCTGCTGCTCGCCGACGACAACGCGGATGCGTTGCAGTCGCTCGGCATTTTGCTGGAACTGGATGGACATCACGTCACGATGTGCGGCAGCGGGCGCGAAGCGGTGCGCCTGATCAAGGAAGAGCTGCCCGAGGTTGCCATCATCGATGTCGGCATGCCCGACATGGACGGCTTCGATGTCGCCCATGCGGTAAGGTCCGACAGCCAGTTCGACGATGTCCTGCTCGTGGCGTTGACCGGCTATGCCGCGGAATCCGACAAATCCCGGGCACTGGCCGCGGGTTTCGACTATCACCTCACCAAGCCGTTGTCGCTCGACAAGCTGCGCTACATCCTGGCGAATCGTGCCGGCGGAAAACTGGGCGGCATTGTCTGAGCGGGCGGCATCGCGTATTCCGCCCCCCTCAACCCGCCCAGGCGTTGACATCGAGAACTGCGCTGGCGAACGCGTCCGGCGCCTCTTGCGGAAGATTGTGGCCTGCACTCGGCACGACGCGGTTCTCGTGGTGCCCGGTGAACCGCTTCAGGGACGCCTGACTGCCACCCTGAGGAGTAACACCATCGGCGTCCCCTTCCAGGGTGACCGCGGGTATGGTGATCGACGGCATGGAGGACAAGCGTCGCTCCATATCATCAAACTGGGGATCGCCATCAACGAGTCCGTAACGGTGCCGATACGAATGGATCACCACGTCGACGAAGTCTGGATTATCGAAAGCGGCGGCTGAGCGCGCATAGGTGTCGTCGTCGAAGCGCCAGGTGGGCGACCATAACGACCACAGCAGGCGGCAAAACTCAAAGCGGTGTTCGGTCAGTCCGGCCTGGCCGCGCTCGCCATGAAAGTAATACTGGTACCACAAGCGATATTCTTTTTCCGGCGTACTCGGTTGCATGGCGGCGGCGATATTCTGGATGTTGTAGCCGTTGACGGAAACAAGCCCGCGCGCTCTCGCTGGATACAGCGCCGCGACGATGCACGCGGCGCGACCGCCCCAGTCATATCCACCCAGCACGGCTCGTTCAATCTGAAGCGCGTCGAGCAGAGCCAACAGATCCGCGCCGAGTGCGGCCTGTTGGCCCGAACGAAGCGTAGTCGAATCGAGAAACCGCGTTGGCCCATAGCCGCGAAGATAGGGCGTGATAACGCGCGCGCCTTTGGCGGTCAGGCGTGGCGTCACTTCGTCGTATGCGTGGATATCGTAGGGAAAACCGTGCAGCAGAATCACGGGCCATCCTGCGCTATCGCCCTGTTCGTCATAGGTAACGTCGAGCAGATTGGTTGCAATGCTTTTAAGCATGACGCCCTCCCGAGCGGCAAGATTAAAAAAGAATGCGTTCAACCAATTATGCCGGAGGATGCTCCACGCGGCGCCAGCCTAATTCGCCGCTAAGTTTGCCCCCTCAAGATGGCGTCATCGAATCAGAGGAGGCAAACATCATGAAGCTCGTACGAATCACTCGCCTGGCGCTGCCCGTGGGGCTCGTCGCCATTGCGCTCACCGGCTGCGCCGTTATTCCGCCGTCCGGCCCATCAGTCGTCGCACTGCCCCCCAGTGGCAAACCGATGAACGTGTTCCAGCAGGAAGATTACGCCTGCCGTGACTACGCGTTCCGCTCCGACAATGCCGCCGCACCGGCCCATGGCGCAATACCCGAAGGCGTCGGCAGCACCGCCATCGGCACCGTGGGCGGCGCAGCCGCCGGCGCGCTGCTCGGCGCCGCAGCGGGCAATGCCGGCATCGGCGCAGCAATCGGTGCGGGTGCCGGCCTGCTGTTTGGCAGTGCTGTCGGTGCAAACGACACGCAAGCCACTTCGGCCAGCCTGCAGTCGCGCTACAACGCCGCCTACGCGCAATGTATGGCGTCAAAGGGCAACACCATTTCCCAGCCGGACGTCTATAGCACGGTGCCTGTCTACGCTCCACCGCCTGTCGCTGTAGTACCGGCGCCCATTGTTTATGGCTACCCGCAACGCTACGGCTACTGGGCTTACTGAGCGGGCTTACTGAGCGGACCTACTGAGCGCCCGCGCCAATTCCCTGCTCACTCTGCCGCGCGATGATGCGGCCATGGATCACGGAGAGCACCAACCCGTTGCCGTGCCCTGCCTGGCAAATACTTGAGGATACCTACCATGTTCAAGAAGATTCTCGTTGCAGTCAGTACAAGCTCCGCCGATAGCGTCCTGGCACCCGCCATCGAAGCCGCGCGAAAGTACGATGCGCAAATTGTTGCACTCCACGTAGTGGATCCATCGCCCAGCTATATTGGGGGTGCGGACTGCAACTTCGGCCTGATCGTCGAGGCCATGGAAGCACACGGGCACCGGGTCGTCGCACACGTCCGGAGTGTGCTGGATGCTCATGCGCTGCCGGCGGAAGTCCGCATGGTGACGCTGCCGTTTTCCGGCATGACGGTGGGCAGCGCGATTGCCGCCGTTGCGGAAGAGACGGGAGCCGACCTGATTCTTCTCGGGAGGCGGAACACGTCACGGTGGCACTGGTTGAGCGAAGACGTGGCAGCGGAGATGATGCGCCATACCAGTCGGCCAGCGCAGATCGTCACCGACAAGCCCGTGGCGAATCCGGCACGCCGTACCGGCAGACGCTGGATTGATGTGACGGCCGCCGGCACCTGGTAAGCCTTGTGACTCACCGGTCCTCGCTTCTGCATCGCCGCCATTCGCAGCATCGCACTATCCCGGAGATCCCGGCCAGGCTCAATGCGCCGCGGACGCTTCCCCAGAGTCCGCTCCGCCCTTCGCCGGCCGGGTGATCCAGATCAGCGGGATGATGAGAATGAAGATGAACGTGGACGCATAGAAGAAATCGTCCAGCCCCATGACCGCAGCCTGACTCGTGACCATCGATTCAAACATTGCGTGCGCGGCCCCCACATCCAGATGTAGTTGCGATTGCAACGACGCGATGGTTGCATTGAAAACCGGGTTGTCGATGTTCGCCTGCTCCATGAGTCGAACGTGATGCACGGCGGTGCGGTGACCCCACACCGTACCCGCGATGGACGTGCCGACCGCACCGCAGAAAATACGCGCGAAATTGGAGAGCCCGGCCGCCGCTGGAATACGTTCGGGCGGGAGCCCCGAGAGGATGATCGACACGAGCGGAACGAACCAGAGGACGGTCGGAATGCCCTGCAGCAAGGTCGGGATCACCAGATGCCACGCGTCCACCGAACTCACATACTGCGTGCGCATGAAGAACACGCCCGCCAGACCCACGAAAGCGACGGACACGAGCACCCGGGCGTCCACTAATTGCAGCATGCGCCCGATAAAAGGCGAAAGCAGAACCGTGAAAATACCAACAGGTGCGGTGACGAGACCCGCGTCGAAAGCGCGATAGCCGAGATACTCCTGCATCCACTGCGGCAACAGCACGAGGTTGCCGAAATACAGCGCGTAGGAGACCGAAATTGCAATCGTGCCGCTGCTGAAATTGCGCAACGCGAAGAGCCGGAGGTCGACGACCGGATGCTTCTCGGTCAACTCCCACACGAGGAAGAACGCGAAGCTGACGAGCGCAATCAGCGCTAGCGCAACGATGAACGGAGACGCGAACCAATCGAGATCCCGCCCCTTGTCGAGCATCACCTGAAGCGATCCGACCCATGTGACGAGCAGCGCGAGACCGACGCCGTCGATCGGCAGTTTTTTGGTCGGCGTTTCGCGCTTGCGGTAAATGAACCAGGTGGCGCCGGCGGCGATAAAGCCGACCGGAATGTTGACGTAAAAGATCCAGGACCAGCTGTAGTTGTCCGTGATCCAGCCGCCGAGCACCGGCCCCGCGATCGGGCCCACGGTGGCAGTCATTGCCCAGAGCGCTAACGCCATGTTGGCCCGGGCCTTCGGATAGGAACTGAGCAAGACAGCCTGAGACAACGGAATGAGCGGCCCTGCCACGAGTCCCTGCAGAATCCGCGCGCCCAGCAGGAACGGCAGGTCCGGTGCGATGCCGCAGAGCCACGAGGCAAACACGAACATCAGGATCGCGCCGACGAAAAGCCGGATCTGACCGATCTGCTGCGTGAGCCACCCCGTCAGCGGAATGGACACGGCATTGGCGGCCGCGAAGATCGTGATGACCCACGTCCCTTCGTCGACGGACACACCGAGGTTGCCCGACAGATTGGGGACCGCCACGTTCGCAATTGATGTATCCAGAACCGTCATAAAGGTCGCAAGCGCGACCACGATCGTCGCGATCACAAGCTGGCCGCCTTGTAGCGGCGGATGTTGGACAGGTGCTGCGGGTGAGGCGGGAGGGGTCGATTCCTGCGTCATAAATCGTGGCTTGTGGTGTGGGCAAGGACGGCGAACCCGCTATGGTACGCGCTTCTGGAACATTTATTAAATACTTACACCATCATGCGGCTTTGAAAAAAATTTGCAATCGGGCCTTTCACCAAGGCGGCATCGTTCGCGGCGTCAGCGGGTAGCGCGGGCGTGCCCCTTGCGTCGGCTAAAAGCGGGCTTTACCGGATGGGTCATACGCCATCTACTCTTGATGCCGATACCCGCCAATCTTGGGAGAAATTCGCCATGGACCAGCACACCCCTGTTTTGATCGTCGGCGCCGGCCCGACCGGCTTGACGCTGGCGCTGACGCTGCGTCGTTACGGCATCGCGACCCGGGTGATCGACAGGCTCGAGAAGCCCGCGGACCTGTCGAAAGCGCTCGCCGTATGGCCTGCGAGCCTTGAGGTGTTGAGCAGCCTCGGCGTCGGCGCGGCGTTCGACGAGGCTGCCGTGGCGATGAGCGCGGTGACGTTCGGCGATGGCGCGCGGCGGCTTGCGCGCGTGTCGATGCAGGACGGCATCGACAGCGCCCATCCCAATCCCCTTCTGCTCCCTCAGTCGCAAACCGAAGCGATCCTCACGGCGAGGTTCATCGATATGGGCGGCGTGATCGACCGTGGGGTGGAACTGATTGGCCTCAGCGAAGCATCCGATACGGTGACGGCGACGCTGCGGCACGCCGATGGACGAATCGAGAGCACGACTGCCTCGTGGCTGGTCGGCGCCGACGGCGCGCGCAGCGCGGCGCGGCATGTACTCGGTATCGCGTTCGAGGGGGAGACGGAACCGGACACGTATCTGCTAGGCGACGTGCGCATTGACGGAGTCGATCTCGACCGGCACAGCATTCACATCTGGTGGCACGGCGGCGGCACGGTCGCGCTGTTTCCGTTCGCTTATGACGTATGGCGGGTGATCAGCCGCCGCGTCGATGATGAAGCGGCGGCGCGCGGCGAAGAGCCGCCGACCCTCGATGAACTGCAGCAGAAGATCACGCGCCACGGGCCGCCGGGCGCGACGTTATCGGAACCCGGCTGGCTGTCGACGTTTCGGATCAACGAGCGACTCGCGGCGCGCTATCGCCAGGGTCGCGTGTTTCTCGCCGGCGATGCTGCGCACATTCACAGTCCCGCAGGCGGCCAGGGGATGAACACCGGGATCCAGGACGCGGCGAACCTCGGCTGGAAGCTCGCCTACGTGCTGCAGGGGCGCGGCGACGCCGCGACGCTGCTCGACAGCTACGAGGCCGAACGGCGACCGGTCGCGCGTAACGTGATCGCCAATGCGGCGCGACTGCTACACGTCGGCATGGCGCCGCATCCGCTTGCACGTCTCGCACGCGACGCGGCGGTGTCCGTGCTCGATCATGTGCCTGCATTGCAGGAGCGATTGCGCACCGAGATGGCCGAGACGGACGTGACCTATCACGACGGTCCGCTGGTTGCGCTCGCCGAAAGTGCGCGTCATCCGTCGCGCGGCTTGCCCGGCACGCGTGCGCTCGATCTGCACTGGAGCGCTGCAGTCGACGGAACGCCGCGCACGCTATGGCCACTGCTCGATGCACGTCACACGTTGATCGCGTTTCGCGATGGCGCCGAGGTGGCGCGTGCCGAGACGCTGGTTGCACCACATACCGATGCGGTCCAGATCGTGGCGCTCGATGCTGCTGACGATCCGTCCGGCGAGGCGCGCCGACGCTACGGCTTCAAAGGCGCAGGATGGGTGCTGATCAGACCTGACCAGGTCGTTGCTGTGCGCGGTGAGCCGGAGGATCTGGCGTCGCTCGAGCGCTATCTGAAGAATGTTGTCGGCTTGCGGGTGGGTGACGGGACACGTTAGCGGCGTTGGCCAGGCTCGGGTTCGGGCTTCGGTCGGCCGCCTCAGGCGCGGAATCTGCTACTCAACAGACCGGCTGATCACTCGCGCCAGCCCCATCATTCGACGACCGCACCGGGATGAAGCGTGACAGGCAGGCAGCCCGTCGCAGCCGTCGACCACAAAGGAGAAAACGATGACCCTGGTCATTTATCTTGTCGGTTGGATCATTCTGATAGGCGGCGTGTGCTGGGCGCTCATCGCCATGCACGTCTCCCAGCACACGATCGAAATCGTCGCGGTCATCATGCTCGGCGTTGCGATCATCACGGGCGCCACCCGGACTCGCAACCGGGACCGTTCATAGCATATGGGTATCGTTCGGGGAATCAACGATCGCGGCGAGATCGCGCAGTAATCAATAGCGGTTCAGAGGGGGAAGAGAAGATTGCTTCTTTCTCTGTTTCCTCGCGCGCTTCGTGGTCCGCAGAAGCGCACGCTCGACTGCAGTCCACTGAACCTCTCCCATGACACCGTTGGAATAGTGACTGTTGATGATATTCACCAGAGGTTCAAGTCCCTCGCTGCCGTCTATCCGCGCTGGATGTCCGAATTCACCACTCTTGTCCATCCAGCGGTAAAGCGCTGGAACAATGTGTTGCGGGACGCCTTCACGCGTCGCGCGCCGCAACGCGCGCCAGGCGGGCGCAGCACCATCGGCACGGCGAAGCCGGGCCTCGCGCATATAACGTTGGGCTGATTGATAGAACCGCACCAGGCGCGGATACGCCCAAACCAGCGCCGATAACAACGCCACTATCAGGCCCGCAATCACAATCTGCTCCCGGTCTACCACGATGATCCGGTGTGCCGCGCCATTGCCGAGCGAATTGACCGGAATCGCAAAGATTGGCTTTTCCGTCGCCGCGACCGCCGAAATAGTCACTTCCGGCAAGACGATGGTTTCCTTCCTGCGTGCCGCCGTATTCCACCACTCGATGGTGAGCGCCGGTAACCTGAGCTTGCCGCCATGCTCGATCCGATAGGTCGCGGTATCGGTTCGCTCACCCGCTACCAGCCCCGCCCTGTCCTCCACGACATCCCTGGTCGTGGCGTTCCCCGGATAGCGCTTTAACCCCGCGACTTCCGGAAAATCGAGCGGAGGAATGAGCATCGATTGCGTGCCGGTCGCTCTTTGCGTCACGGTCCGCGTGATCTCATCCCCTACTTTGGCATGCGCCGGCGAAGGCTCGATCTGCTGGGTCGCCACCAGCTTTTGCGTCGGAAAGAAGATGCGCATCCCCTCCGCTCCAGCGGGGACCGTGGCGGCAAACTTCAGCTCTGGAGTCATCAGCTTTACCGGCCCGCTCATCTGCCCCGGTTGAACCGTGATCGCGAACGAGTGGATAACAAACGCCTGAGCCGTTTGCGGCACAATGCGATAGGCCCGGCTTACGCCAAACCAGTCCACGCCGTTGATGACCTCGTGGAGGTTTTCAGCCTGCTCGTCCGGCAGGCTGACGATCGCACCCGCTACGTCGAAGAGCGGCCAGTCTGGCGCCTCCGTAAACCAGCTGGTAGTGAGGCAGTCCACGACAAGCTTGATCTGACTGCCCGCCACGACGGAGCCCGACGGTTCGAGGTGCGCCCGCACCATCGCCTGTGGCGTGTTGTCTGCGGCACGTGCTGCCGCTACCGCAAGCAGCATGAGAACGCACAGCCAGCGATTCAGACGCAGCAGGCTCATGGCGTACTCGCGTTAGCCGCGCCCGACTCCTGCTCGAAGCGCTGACGCAAAAACGTGGCGGGAGACATATTGAGGCTGCGCATCCAGACATCCTCCGACGGTACCGGCATCAGCGTGCTTTGCTCGACCCCACCTTTCTTTTTCTGAATCTTGATGTCGTCAGATTCTTCGTCTTCCTCATCTTTCTGTGGATCCTGTTTTGGCTTGATCAATAGTTGCCGCATCAGCTGGCGGTTTGTCACAGCCTGCCTGAGCGTTGGGTCCAGGGCCAATGCATTGTCAAAAGCCTTGATGGCCCCCGTGTAGTCTTCGAGATGCGCGAGCGTGTTGCCGATATAGAAATACGACTGTGCCGTTTTCAGCCGCGAAAAAGTCTCGAGTGAGCCTGCATAGTTGCCGGCCAGGTATTGGGCACGCCCCTTCCACATCGGATCGTCGAAACGTTGTGCTGCCGCCTTGAAGTCGCCGTGCTCGAAACTCCAGCGGCCCTGCTGGTCGTGCGTCGCAAAGAGGTCCTGCCAGTGCCACGAACCCCATGCGGCCGCCTCGGCATGGCGAGGCGCCGCACCGCAGGCAAGCGCCATCAGAACGACGGGCAGCCATTTCACGGTCCAGCCGCGGCGAAAACCCAGCAAACCCAGGATCAACAACGGCACCAGAAACCAGTAACCGGACTCCTGCCAGCGCGGCACGCGTTTCGATTCGTCTGCCTCGGCGAGCCACGCACGCGCACGGTGCTGCACCCACACGACGTCGTCGTTGTCGACGCGCATGCTCGCCAGCGGAATGCCGGCTTCGTCGGCCACCTTGCGGATCGCGTCGGCGTCGAAGCTACCCATCAACGGATGACCTTCGGGGTCCATCTGCACCATCCCGTCCGCTCCAAGAATCGGTCCGCCGTTTTCCGTGCCGACCGCGAGCCACAGCAGTTGGTGCCGCGACCGCCCGGCCTTTTCCACAAATGCGCTGGCCTGGCGATCGTCGAAACCGTCGCTCATCAACACGATCGTGCCGGCGACGGGATCATGCGCCAGCAGTCGCTCGGCGATATCGAGCCCGGCTGCGACGTTCTTGCCATCCTCCGGCATCAGCGATGGCGATAGTACTGGCACATAAAGCTGCAGCATGGCGGGATCCTCGGTCGGCGGCACGACGAGGTGGCCAGTGGAAGAGAAGACCACCAGTCCGGTGCGCGCCCCTTTGCGCGCGGCCGCAAGGTCGAGCACTTTTTGCTTCGCACGCTCGAGGCGGGTGGGCGCGACGTCGGTCGCATCCATCGAACGTGCGAGCTCGAGCACGACGACGAGCGGCGCCTGGTCCTGAGTGAAGGGTGGCCGCTCCTGCTGCCACGTGGGTCCAGCGACGGCGATCGCGCCAATCGCGATGAGAAGAGCCAGCGTATGAATGGGCTGCACGCGCCGCCTCGCGCTATCGCCAACAATCAGATGCTCGAGCAGGTCCGGCGCAATGATATTGCGCCAGCGGGCCCGCACATCGTGGCGGCGCAACCAGCAGACCGGCAGCAGGATGGCGGGTACCAGTAGCCAGAGCCATAGCGGCCGCAGAAAATGAAAGGCCGTGAGATCAATTTCCATGATTGGCCCCAGTGCTCACCTTAACGCTCACCTCGTTACGCACCTTAGCGGGAAAAACACGCGCCGGAGCCGGGTCACGCCGTGGCGCACGCAGCGTGGCCGTTAGCAATGCCAGGCAGTGGTACAGCGTGAGCAACAGCACTGCAGCGGCTAGCGGAATCCAGTAGAAATCGCGTTGCGGCCGGTAGATTTCACGTTTCACTTTTTCGGGCGTGATGCGATCGAGCGTCCTGTACACGTCGACCAGATCCTCCTCCTTGCCTAACGCGCGAAACGCCCGGCCGCCCGTGATGTCGGAGATCCGCTGCAAAGCCTCGAGATCCACGCGGTCCTCGCCGGTCGCCTCAGGGTCGCCAATGCCGATCGTATGAATGACCAGCTTGTGCCCTTTGGCGATTTCCGCCGCCTGTTCGGGGGGTATCGCGCTGGCCGTATCGTTGCCGTCGGTCAGCAGGATCAGCACTTTTTCCGGCGCCGGCGAGTTGTCCATCAGCTTCACCGTCAGGCCGATCGCATCGCCAATCGCCGTACGCGGGCCCGCCATGCCGATCTGCATCTGGTCGAGCAGCACCAGCGCGCTGTCGTGATCCAGCGTCAGCGGTGCCTGCGGATAAGCTGCCTGGCCGAACACGACAAGGCCGATGCGGTCCCCTTTGCGATGCGCGACGAAGTCCTTCACCACACGCTTGACGGCGGTCAGCCGGTCCATGCGCTCGCCGGTCGAGACGCTCACGAAATCGCGCGAACTCATCGATTGCGACAGGTCGATCGCCAGCATCAGGTCGCGCGCGGGTTCTTCATGCGTGACAGGCGGCTCGACCAATACGGGTTTGGCTGCGGCGACAACCAGCAATGCCCACAACAGCGGCATCATCAGCCGCTGCAGCCAGTTGCTGCGCAGGCGTACGCCGCCCGGCGCAGGGGTTTCGCCGGCGGCGTCGGCCAATTCGTGAAAGAACGGCACGCGCACCGCGGATGCCGTCGTGCGGTAGGCCGGCACCAGCCACCACACCAGAATCGGCACAGGTAGCAACAGGAACGCCCACGGGAAATCAAATTTCCACATGATGGTGCTCGATCCAGTCGCGCGCCGCGCACAGCAACGCGGTGGCATCGCGCTCCGAAACCACCGCGATCCGCTCCGCCGGGGCATAGCTGACGAGTGCAAGAAGCGCCCCGCTTTGTGTATCGAAGTGCGCGTGTGTCCGTGTGAGAAATGCCAGCCACGCGTCGCCCGTGAGCGCGGCGACCTGCTCACGCGGCGCCGCAGCCAATGAGGCCCGCTTGAGCAACGGCGGAATGGCCGCGAGTGCCGTCACGCGTTGCGCCGGGTCCGTCAGTTCCGCTTCAATGCAAGCCAACTGTGCGAGCGCGACCCGCCGATAGCGTCTCCTGACGTGACGTCGCCATACCGCCCATGCGCCGCATAACGCGGCTGCGATCAGCACGATCGCAACGCCGATCCACCCTGCCGTCTGCGGCGTCCACGAAACAGGTGACGGTAGCGGCAATTCCTGCAGCGACTGCAACACCCCTGGAGTATCAGCGGGAGCGGGAGCCGGAGCGGCCGCAGGGCTTCCGGGCGCCATCACAGGCCGGCTCCGCTCGGCAAGCGGGCACGTTGCCCAAACAACCGCCGCACCTGATCGACTGCAGGTTCATCGGTCGACAGCGCCATCAATGGAACCCCACTCGAGCGCAGCAATTTCGCCACCTCGGCCGCGCGCCCTTCGAGCATGCTCGCAAGCGGCACCCGCACCCGCTCGTTGTCGATCCGCAGTTCGACTTGCAGTTGGCCTTCGCTCACCACCAGCGCGCGGTGTTCGGGCATGTGTTGCCAGAGCGGATCGAAGATCATCGCGGCAATCACGTCGTTATGCCGCGACAGTTGCTGTAGCAGTTGCCGGGTGCGCTCGCCCGCACCGGCGAAGTCGCTCAGGATGCAGATCAGATAGTCGTGTGCCGCCAGATGCAGCACACCTTCGAGCGCGCTATCCAGCTGACCGTAGTCGGTGCGATGCACGCTATCCGCATGCAACGCAGTGTTCATTCTGGCGATCGCACCGAACAGCAGCTTGATGCGGTTGCGGCTACGCAAGGGCTTCACGCGCACAACCGAGCTGTCGTCGAAAATCACGCCACCCACCCGGTCGCCGGCGGCGAAGCCCATCCATACGGCAAGGGCCGCGGCCTCGGCCGCCACCACCGACTTGAAGGCACGGTTCGAACCGAAGAACATGCTCATCCGCTGATCGACGACCACCAGCAACGGACGGTCGCGCTCCTCCGTATAAGTGCGCACCTGTGCCTTGCCCAAACGTAAGGACACCTTCCAGTCGATATGACGAATATCGTCGCCCGGCAGATAGCCGCGAATCTCCTCGAAATTGAGGCCGCGCCCGCGCAGGCGCGAAGCGTGGTCGCCCGACAGAATGCTCGAGACCGGCGGCGGCGCAACGAAGCTCAGGCCGCGGGCGCGGAACTCAAGCTTCGCAAGATGCGCGGCGTCGACATACACGCGGCCGAGCGTAGTTGCGGACCTCACGGCCATCGACATTCTCCTTGTCGCCGCACAGCGCGAGATTCAGGCCGGCACGGCCACTTTTTCGATCAGCCGGTCGATCACCGCATCTGCACTAACGTTCTCTGCATTGGCATCGTACGAAAGGATCAGACGATGACGCAGCACCGGATGAATCACTGCACGCACATCGTCCGGCGTGACGAAATCGCGCGCCTGAAGCCACGCCTGCACCCGGCTCGCACGGTCAAGACCAATCGCCCCGCGCGGGCTCGCCCCGATCTCGATCCATTTACCGAGTTCCGGGTCCAGTTCGCCGGCATGCCGCGTCGCATTGACGAGCGACACAATGTATTCGTCGATCGCCGGCGCCACCGACACCTGGCGCACCGCCTCGCGCACTTTGAAAATGACGTCCTGCGCAAGCGTTTCAGCCGGCAATGGCGTCGTGCTACTTTCGCGTCGCAGCAGACGCAGCATGTCGCGCTCGCTCTCCGGCGA
The DNA here is from genome assembly GCF_026225065.1 of Paraburkholderia sp. Lineage (GTDB taxonomy): Bacteria > Pseudomonadota > Gammaproteobacteria > Burkholderiales > Burkholderiaceae > Paraburkholderia. The sequence goes on from NZ_JAMFSB010000411.1 coordinate 43,623, forward strand.
CGGATAGCTGATCAGCACCTTCAACAGAAAGCGGTCCATCTGCGCCTCGGGCAACGGATAGGTGCCCTCCTGCTCGATCGGATTCTGCGTGGCCATGACGAGAAACAGTTCGGGCATGGGATGCGTCTTGCCGGCGACAGACACCTGCCGCTCTTCCATGGCTTCAAGCAACGCAGACTGAACCTTCGCGGGGGCGCGGTTGATCTCATCGGCCAGAATCAGGTTGCCGAAAATGGGCCCAGGTTGAAACGTCAAGGTACGCTCCGTGCCGGCCTGCAACAACGTCTCGCCGCCCGTGATGTCCGAGGGCAACAGGTCTGGCGTGAACTGGATACGTTTCATGGTCGCGGCCAGCCGCGCGGCGATGGCCTTCACCGTACGGGTCTTGGCCAGTCCCGGCAGGCTTTCGAGCAACACGTGGCCGTCTGCCAGCAGCGCGATAAGGATCTGCCGCACCACGGCATGCTGCCCAACCACGGCTTCGTCCACACTCGCCTCAAAACGCAAGATAGTTTCGCGCATTGCGTCAATCCATTTAATCGTTTCGTTTTTTATTGCCTGGATATCGCCGGCTATTTTTAACGGTAACGCACGCCACATCATCCGTCAAAGGCGTTAGCAATCATTTGAAAAATATCGTGAAGTCTTACAAAATTATTGTTAATCTCCATTCTCATGAAGAGTTGCCATCCCGTCCGTCGCCCGGCAATTGCGGCGCTTGCGCTCCGGCACGCTAGATCGGCGCGCAGCCTGGCTGCGGGGTTAAGGGGAACAGGTAGCTGCCGAAGAGCGCGGCCATGCATATCCAGCGCGTGAATATAGAGCGCTGCATTGTTTCAAAAAACGATTCAGAGAGAATGACAAATACAGTTTCTGAAAAATAACGCCGGTTATTACGCAACCGGCCGGCCGTTTTATCTTCCGCTGAGAATTCTGATTAAGCATTTCATGCAGAGAGTTTTCTAACGCTTTTCGCAAAACGCATATCGCATATACGGGAAGTTCGAGCGAGGCGACTCCGACCCGATAAGGCTACGTAGTGCATCTCCTGGAAGCGAAACCATGAGCAAGCAAAATCAGAGCACTGTCACATTACGGAGCGCCGGCATAACGTCGGCTCCCCTTCCCGAAGCGAAGCGGCTCCGCCAGATCCTGCTATGGGTGGCGGCATTTGTGCTGCTTCCCGCTTTTCTTGGCGCAGCGGTGACATGGGCGATCGGCACACATACAAAGGCGTCCGAAATACGTGTGGTCTATGGCGACGGCACACGCGGCCCGCTAGGCATGGCGTGGGTCCCCGGCGGCGAATTCATGATGGGCAGCGACTACAAACTCGCCCAGCCCAATGAGCGCCCAGCCCACAAGGTGCGCGTGCACGGCTTCTGGATGGACCGTCATCATGTGACCAATGCCGAGTTCCGCAAGTTTGTCCAAACGACAGGCTATGTGACCACGGCAGAGAAAAAGCCGGACTGGGACACGCTCAAGGTGCAGTTGCCGCCCGGCACGGCACGACCGGACGATAGCGCACTGGTGCCGGGCGCTATGGTGTTCGTCGGAACGGACCAGCCGGTCTCGCTGGAAGACTATTCGCGCTGGTGGCGCTACGTGCCAGGAGCGAACTGGCGTCATCCGGACGGTCCCGACAGCAACATCATCGGCAAGGACGATCATCCCGTCGTTCAGGTGTCCTACGAGGATGCACAAGCGTATGCCAAATGGGCCGGCGGGCGCTTGCCGACCGAGGCGGAGTGGGAGTTCGCTGCGCGTGGCGGTCTTGACCAGGCCACCTATACGTGGGGCAACAAGTTTTCGCCTGACGGCAAACAGATGGCGAATGTCTGGCAAGGCCAGCAGGCGCAACCATTCCCGGTGGTCAGCGCCAAGGCCGGCGGCGCGCTCGGCACCAGCCCGGTGGGCAGCTTTCCGGCGAACGGCTACGGCCTGTCCGACATGACCGGCAATGCATGGCAGTGGGTGGCCGACTGGTACCGCGCCGACCAGTTCCGCCGCGAGTCGGCCAGCAACACCGGCCTGATCGACAACCCGGCTGGGCCGAGCGCCTCGTGGGATCCAGCGGACCCGGGCGTGCCCGCGGATGCGCCCAAGCGGGTCACGCGCGGCGGCTCGTTTCTCTGCAACGAAGCCTATTGCCTGAGTTACCGGCCAAGTGCGCGACGCGGCACGGATCCCTATAACAGCATGTCCCATCTCGGCTTCCGCATCGTAATGGACGAGGACACCTGGAAGGACAACCCGGCGGCCCAGCAACAAGCCAATCGGGCCGCTAGCCGTGGAGGGTGAGCCGGCAGCGCGGTTGCTGACTCTAGCGCTGCTTCATTTGTGGACCGTAAAGCCCGTGCCATATAAGCAGGAGTTCGAATGGATTGCCTGAACCATCGCGGCTGGATTCGGCATGCTGCCGGCCAGATCGGCCACGCCTTGTTTGCGTTGATGTTTGCCCTGACGCTGGCCGGCTGCGCAGGCTCAGGTAATGGTCCGGGCGCCGCGCAGACCGGCGTGTCGAGCACGACCGACCCGCTACCCTCCTGGCGCAACGGCGCAGCGAAGCAGTCGATCCTGAAGTTCGTCGCCGATGTCACGCGCGAGGGCGCGCCGAACTACGTGCCTGCGGCGCAGCGCGTCGCGGTGTTCGACAACGACGGCACCTTGTGGAGCGAGCAGCCCATCCCGTTCCAGCTGGTCTTCCTGCTGGACCAGGTCAAGGCCGCAGCGCCCGATCATCCCGAATGGAAAAACAACCCGGCCTTCAAGGCGCTAACCGCGCACGACAGCGCAGCACTCGCCACCCACCAGAAGGAGTTGCTGCAGCTGATCGCCGCTGCGAATAGCGGCATGACGGTAGACGCGTACGACGAGACCGTGCGCAACTGGCTGGCGACCGCGCGCGACCCGAAATTCAATCGGCCGTACACCGCGCTCGTGTATCAACCGCAACTCGAACTGCTCGCCTATCTGCGGGCCAGCGGCTTCAAGACCTACATCGTGTCGGGCGGCACGATCGACTTTATGCGGCCGTGGTCCCAGCAGGTCTACGGCATTCCGCCCGAGCAGGTGATCGGCTCCAGCCAGGCAGTGAAATACGAA
>NZ_JAMFSB010000412.1 GCF_026225065.1 Paraburkholderia sp.
CAGGAATACATTGTCACTAATCTCCATGTCTGCTCCTTTGCTTCAGTTCAGTAATCGTCACGATCGAATATCTTTTCGATGGTCGATTGTAACGGCTGTGCTGCAGCGCGGAAAGGACAAGGGCTGGGTGGTTGCACCGGAGTGGTGCTTGAACGCGACGTCTAATTGATCGGGATAACTGAGCAACTTGAGCGTGCGGATGCCCCTCTATGAATGCAACGCGTAAAGCGAAGCGCGAATAAAAAGCCCGCCCATGTGGGCGGGTCTTGGCGAAGCGGATCTGACGTGTCGTGATGCGGGGAACCAGGAAAACGCCAAAGCCCCGCGTGCCTCACCACCTCACATCATCGAACTCACTTCAACGCATCGAACGCGCGCGTGCGGATTTCGTCGACGGTGCCCAAGCCGGAAATAGCCCGGTACTGCGGCGGCTTCAAACTGCTCGACGCGTCGCCATTTTTGGCCCAAGTGGTGTAGTACTCGATCAGCGGCTTGGTCTGCGCAACATACACGTCCAGACGCTTCTTGACGGTTTCTTCCTTGTCGTCGTCGCGCTGGATCAGCGGTTCGCCCGTGACGTCGTCGACGTTCGCGACCTTCGGCGGGTTGAACTTGACGTGATACGTGCGGCCCGACGCAGCGTGCACGCGGCGGCCGCTCATACGCACGATGATCTCGTCGAACGGCACGTCGATTTCCAGCACGTAGTCGATGGCGACGTCCGCCTGCTTCATGGCTTCCGCTTGCGGCAGCGTGCGCGGAAAACCGTCGAACAGATAGCCGTTGGCGCAATCCGCTTCCTTCAGACGCTCTTTGACGAGGTTGATGATCAACTCGTCCGACACCAGTTCGCCTGCATCCATGAAACGCTTGGCTTCAACGCCGAGCGGCGAGCCAGCCTTGACGGCCGCACGCAACATGTCGCCGGTGGAAATCTGCGGAATGCCGAATTTTTCCTTGATGAACGTTGCCTGAGTGCCCTTGCCCGCTCCGGGAGCACCCAAAAGGATCAAACGCATGTGATATCTCCAGATCTATGTGAATTCTTGGGTGGCGCTACGCTTTAAGGCATCCGCGCATTGGGCTCAGGGGGCTCGCTTCGAAGTGGCCGCAGTGCGCCTCGCGCTGCACGTCATGGACGACGGCGCTGCAAGGGGAACGGCGGGACGACCGGGCAAACCCTGGCCAACGATCATTGCAGATGGTGCGCACAACCGTTTGATTATGCCATGGGTTTTTACGCTGACGGACCGAATAACGACCTTACGCGGGCGAGGTCCGCAGGGGTGTCGACGCCCGGCAGTGGTACTTCACCGGTGACGAGTACGGCGATCCGCTCGCCATGCCACATGGCACGCAGTTGCTCGAGCGCCTCGACCTGCTCGATCGGCGAGTGGGTGAGCGTCGGATACGAGCGCAGAAACTTTGCACGGTACGCATACAACCCGATATGCCGGTAGACCGTGGCGGGCGCCGGCGGCGTGGGCATCGCGGCGACGTCCGGCCAGTGCGGCTGATACGCGTCGCGAGCCCAGGGAATCGGCGCGCGCGAGAAGTACAGCGCAACGCCGCGCGCGTCGAGCACGACCTTGACGACGTTCGGGTTGAAGATCTCGGCCGGGTCGGTGATCGGGTGCGCTGCGGTCGCAATGGCACAGCCGTGGCTCGCAGCGAGGTGCGACGCAACGCCGCACACCAGCGCGGGGTCGATCAACGGTTCGTCACCCTGCACGTTGACGACGATCGTGTCGTCGCTCCAGCCGTAATGCGCGGCGACTTCGGCAAGACGGTCCGTGCCCGACGGATGATCGGCACGCGTCAGCATGGCTTCGATGCCGTGTTCGCGTGCGACGTCGAGGACCGACTGCGCATCCGATGCGATCAACACGTGTTGTGCACCCGAGGCCAGCGCGCGTTCTGCGACGCGCACGACCATCGGCTTGCCGCCGATATCGGCGAGCGGCTTGTTGGGCAGACGGGTCGAGGCGAGCCGTGCCGGCACGACGGCAATGAACGGCGGGGCGGCAGGGACGGCGGACGTGGGTTGAGTCATGGGAAACGCGGCGGCAAAACCGGAAAATGCGCCGAACAAGGGGCGCAAAGAAGGCGCCGAAGAGGACGCGGAACGGGACGCACCTTAGCTAAGGCGCGCGCAGAAAAAGCAACGAAACGGACCGAATGTTCCAGTCCATCAGGGCTACGGCATCAAGCCCCAGGCGCCGGATGCAAAGGCTCGACCAGCGTGCCTTCAACCGTTTGACGCGCTTCGTCCACCAGCATCACGGGAATGCCGTCGCGGATCGGATACGCCAGCTTGTCTGCATTGCAGATAAGCTCCTGCGCCGGACGATCGTAGCTGAGCGGGCCCTTGCAGATCGGGCAGACGAGAATTTCAAGCAGGCGAGCGTCCACGGACTTTCTCCACAACTAATTCAATGAGGCGATGATCGAGCGCAGCTTCAACGGGGACGACCCAGATGCGCGCATCGTGCCAGGCCCCCAATTTTACCGCATCCTTTTCGGTGATCAGGATCGCATCTGCGTCGACATCGGCGAATGGATTGCTGCTGAACGCATAGTGGTCCGGCAACGCGCGGGTCTCGGGCTTCACGCCCGCGGCGCGCAAGGTTGCGAAGAAGCGCTCCGGCGAGCCGATACCGGCCGCGGCCAGCACGCGATCGCCGCTGAACTGCGCGAGCGGCCGGCGCAGCGCCGGGTTGCCAAGATGCCAAGCGTCAGCTGGCGTGAGCGAGAGCGCGAAGGTATTGGGCCAGGGCGGCAGCGTGCGTTCGTACGGACTGTTGATCAGAGTGGCGTCGCGGCGGCGCGACAGCGGCTCGCGCAACGGCCCGGCCGGCAACAGGAAGCCATTGCCGCCCAGGCGATGGTCGAACACCACCAGTTCGGCGTCGCGGGCGAGGCGGTAGTGCTGCAGACCGTCGTCGCTGACGATCACGTCGACCTCGGGATGCGCCGTGCATAACGCCTGCGCCGCCGCCACCCGGTCAGGACAGACCCAGACCGGCGCACCGGTGCGGCGAGCGATCAGCAACGGCTCGTCGCCGGCGTCCTGCGGTGCCGAGGTCGCCGTGACGGGCGTAGGCCGGTTGACCCGAGCGCCATAGCCGCGCGACACGACGCCGGGCTGGAAGCCCGCGACGCGTAGCGCTTCGACAAGCGCAATGACCGTGGGAGTCTTACCGGTCCCGCCGACCGTCACATTGCCCACCACTACGACTGGCACGCCGACGCGGACCACCTTTAACCAGCCGAGCGCAAAGGCCGTGCGACGCGCCGCGGCGATCGTGCCGAAGATGCAGGCAAACGGCAACATGGCCCAGGCAAGCGGGCCGCGCTGTTGCCATTCGCGTGCGAGGCGCGTTTCGAGTTGGTGCTTGACCTCGCTCATGAGGCCAACGCCGGTGTGCGCAGCAATCGCAACTGCGGCACCGGTTCAGGTGACGCGATACACGGGACAGGTATCAACGCGTTTCTCCGGGCGGGACGAACAGGACAGGGTATAGCGAGCGCCGCATCGGTGGCGTGTCGCTCATGATGCCCTTAAAACCCGGCACTCTAGCGCGCGAGCGTCGTGCGCCGCAAGTCGCCCGGGCCACAAGCGACCGCCCGATAGCCGCAGGACTGGCCTCCACAGCCTGTGGATAACTTTGTGGAGAACTCGCCTTCGCCGACGCTGGGAGGGCCATTCGGCGCGGGTCTTGTCGGCATGCATTGGTATATATGAGATATAAATGCTTTATAAATCAAAAGGTTAAATCGACATTACGGGGCTCCGCAAGCATCCTTACAAGGCCTTTCACGTTTCTCCCGACATGTGGACACTTTTAACAATTCGTACAACGCGCTGGACGTGGTTGGCCGCTCGGTCTATCGTCTGTCCGGCCTGTCATCCCTATTCATCGCATGAACTCCGAAAGTCCTTTTTCGTCTTCGGGCGCGCCCGGTGGCGACGTCGTTGTGCCGGTGTCGGCGCTCAATCGTGCCATCAGCACGATGCTCGAACGCTCTTTTCCGCTCATCTGGGTGGCGGGGGAAGTGTCGAATTTCACGCGCGCGGCGAGCGGTCACTGGTATTTTTCGATCAAGGATGCGCAGGCGCAGATGCGCTGCGTGATGTTCCGCGGCCGTGCGCAGCACGCCGAGTTCACGCCGCGCGAAGGTGACCGGATCGAAGTGCGGGCGCTTGTCACGATGTACGAACCGCGCGGCGAATTGCAACTGAACGTCGAAGCGGTGCGCCGTACCGGGCAAGGGCGGCTTTACGAAGCGTTCCTGAAACTCAAGGCGCAACTCGAAGCGGAGGGGTTGTTTGCCGCGGAGCGCAAGCGGCCGTTGCCGACGCATCCGCGGGCAATTGGTATCGTCACTTCATTACAGGCCGCGGCGTTGCGCGACGTGTTGACCACATTGTTGCGCCGTGCGCCGCATATCCCGGTGATCGTGTATCCGGCGCCGGTGCAGGGCGTGGGCGTCAGCGCGAAACTGGCGGCGATGGTCGAGACGGCTAATGCGCGGCGCGAGGTCGACGTGCTGATTGTGTGCCGCGGCGGCGGCTCGATTGAAGACCTGTGGGCCTTCAACGAGGAAGTGCTGGCGCGGGCGATTGCCGAAAGCCGCGTGCCGGTGGTGAGCGGTGTCGGCCACGAAACCGACTTCACGATTGCCGATTTCGCTGCGGACGTGCGCGCGCCGACACCGACCGGCGCCGCTGAGCTTGTCAGTCCGCAACGCGTGCTGTTGTTGCGCGATCTCGACCACCGGCATGCCACGCTCGCACGCGGCTTTGGCCGCATGATGGAGCGGCGTGCGCAACAACTCGACTGGCTCGCACGCCGGCTGGTCTCGCCATCCGAGCGGCTCGCGCGGCAACGCACACACTTACAGCAACTCAGTGTGCGTCTTGGATCAGCGGGTGCGCGTCCAGTGCGCGATGCTCGAGCGCGGTTTTCGCTGCTGCAGATGCGCTGGCAGCGCTGGCGTCCGGATCCCGCCGCGCACCGTGCTGCGTTGAACGCACTTGCGCAGCGGCTCGACGGCGCAGCGTTGCGCCAGCATGAACGGCACACAGCGCGCGTGGCAACGCTGGCCGCGCGCCTTGAGGTGCTGAGTCCACAACGCACGCTAGAGCGTGGCTACGCGGCTGTGCTCGACGCGCAGAATGGTCGCGCGCTGCGTGCGCCGGCCGCGCTGAAACCTGGGCGTCATCTGACGGTGCATCTTGCAGAGGGTGCTGCGGACATTACGCTGGCTGATGTACAGGCACGCCTGTCCGACGACTTCTGACGTTCGTCCGTCGACGTACTTTTGACCGTGGCACGCGCATTGCGTGAGCACTAGTTACGGTTGTCCTGGCGGCTTTCTGACGCATATCCGACATAAAGGCCGTTGGTTTGCGGGGTTATTCCAAGTCGCCTACAATCGAGTGCTCTACAGCGTTATCCTCAGACTGACCCCCCACACACAGATAGAAGGAAAGCACCATGGAACATACGCTCCCGCCGCTGCCGTTTGCAAAGAACGCACTCGCTCCGAACATGTCGGAAGAGACGCTCGAGTATCACTACGGCAAGCACCACCAGACCTATGTGACTAACCTGAACAATCTGATCAAGGGCACGGAGTTCGAGAACCTGTCGCTCGAAGAGATCGTCAAGAAGGCATCAGGTGGCGTCTTCAACAACGCCGCGCAAGTGTGGAACCACACGTTCTTCTGGAACAGCCTGTCGCCGCAAGGTGGTGGTGCACCGAAGGGCGCGCTCGCCGACGCGATCAACGCGAAGTGGGGTTCCTACGACAAGTTCAAGGAAGAGTTTGCCAAGACCGCAGTCGGCACGTTCGGCTCGGGCTGGGCATGGCTAGTGAAGAAAGCGGACGGCTCGCTCGACCTCGTGTCGACCAGCAACGCTGCTACGCCTTTGACCACGGACGCTAAGGCACTGCTGACGATCGACGTGTGGGAACACGCGTACTACATCGACTATCGCAACGCTCGTCCGAAGTTCCTCGAAGCCTACTGGAACATCGTGAACTGGGACTTTGTAGCGAAGAATTTCGCGTAAGGTTTCAGGTTGTAGCGTGACAATATAGTTTGGAAAGTGCGGTAAAGATTGGAAAATCTGAACCAGGCACTGCAATAGAGTTCGAAATCGGTAGTGAAAATGAAAGCCCTCCAGCGTGAGGGCTTTCTGCTTTCCGGTGTCGCTGCCCGGTTCAACCCGCAACAAGAGCGGCCGGGAGCTCAAAATAGAAACGCGCGCCTCCATGCGCCGAATCGTTGTCTGCCTTGATGCGACCGCCGTGAGCTTCGATGATCGAGCGGCAGATGGGCAGACCCATGCCCATACCGTTCGGCTTCGTGGTGAAGAAGCTCTCGAACAGCTGGTCGAGATCGCCAGAGACAATGCCCGGGCCGCTATCCTCGACGGTGCAACGTAGGGTCGCGAGATCCTGCATGAGCGTGCGAATCGTGATCCTGCGCCTAGGACTGCGCGCCTGCTCCATCGCCTGCATGGCATTTACCGCGAGGTTGACGATCACCTGCTGCAGCTGTACGCGGTCGGCCAGCACTCGCGACACTTCCGGGGCCGGCTCATGCGATACCGTGACGCCGCGCGTCTGTACTTCGTGACGCAGGAACACCAGCACTCCGTCGATGAGTTCGTCGAGCCACACCGGTCTGTGCTCGGGCGTTTGCCGGGTCGCCATGCCACGGATGCGGCTGACGATATCTGCAGCGCGATGCGCGTCGGCAACCATGCTGGTATTGGAGTTGCGCGCCTCTGTAATTTCCGGCACTGGCCTGCCGAGCCAGCGTTGTACGGCGTGGCCGTTCGTCACGATTGCGGCAAGCGGCTGTTTCAGCTCGTGTGCAATGGATGCCGCGAGCTCACCCAGCATGGAGATGCTCGCAGCGTGCGCAAAATCCGCCTGCAACCGCTCCAGCATCTCCTGGGCGCGCAGGCGCTCCGTCAGGTCGACTAGACTGATCAGCGCGATACCCAGATCGTTAGCCACGCGGGGGCGCGCTACGGTGAACTGCACATCGATGACCCGTCCGTCGAGTGTTGGAAGCCGGGTTGTTTCCTCAAAGTGCTCCTCGCCCCGGTACCGGCTCTCGACAACCCGCCGGAAGGTTCCGGGACTCTCGCGCCAGACCCATGACACAGGGCCGAGCAACTCGCTGCGATCGCGCGCGCCGAACATCTTCACCGCGTAGTTGTTGACCTCTTCGATGACCAGCAATTCCTGCGCGCGGTCCAGCCAGTCCGGGTGCGCATCAATGTAGGCCGACAGGTTCTCCACGCCCTGCGCCCGCAACTCCATCATCATCGCGATCAGCGGCTGCGCTTCCGTCTGCCACAGGCCGACCGGCATATCGCGAAAAAGGCTGCGGTAACGATGCTCACTGCGCTCCAGCGCTGCGTGAGCCTGCTTGCGCACGGTGACATCCATCAATGCGCCAACCATCCGTAGCGCCTTCGGTTCATCCATCACGACATGCGCTACGGCGTGCAGGTGCTTGACCGTTCGGTCCGGCATCAGCAACCGGTATTCGATATCGAAGCCCTGTCTGTCGTGCACGGCCTGGGCGGTCACCCGTTCGACCAGGGGGGAGTCCTCCGGATGCACCCGGGCAAGCAGCAGTTCGACCGTGGGCCGGATGTCCGGATCGTATCCGAGAATCCGGAAACTCTCCTCGGACCAGGAGATCTCCTCACTGGCGACGTGCCAATCGAAGCTGCCCGTGTGGCTGAGTTGTTGTGCATCCGCCAGCAGCGCCTCCGCGTGCTGGCGGTCGGCGTAGAGGCGCGCGTTCTCGAGAGAAATTGCCGCCTGCGAAGCCAGCAGTCTGAGCACGGCAATGCGGGCCGGCGTGAAGACCTGAGCGGCGAGGCAGTTCTCGAGGTAGAGGACACCGATCAGCGTCGTCTGCTTGATGAGAGGCAGGCACAGAACCGACTGGCAACGGCGACGCGTGATGTACTCATCGCCGGAGAATGGGCCTGGGTCCGCAGCGTCGTCGAGCAGCACGCTGTCGCGGGTCCGGATGACGTAGCGCAACACCGACTCGGGGAGAGCCCCAGGCATCAGACGCGTACGCGGAAGTCGGACCTCGACCGTGTCCCGCACCGTGGTCGCTTCGGCCTCGATGCGCCAGCCGTCGCCCCAGGGCAGGATCAGCAAACCCCGGTCGGCACCAGCATGCTCGAGCGCCAGGATCATCAGAGTGTGAAGCAGTTCGTTCAGGTCCACTCCGCTGAATATCGCTTGCGATACCTTGACGACGGTGGTGAGATCCAGTTGCTCTGCTGAAGTCGCTACGGTGCTGTCTGCACGCGACGATTCCCGTCGCAGTTGCGGATAGGTCTGTTCGAGTTGACGGACCTTGCCGTCCGCGCCCCAGCGGGCGTAACACGACTGGGCGTTGCGCAAATAGGTGTCGGCGATCGCGTCGAAGCTGCGCGCCGAATAGAAGCGTGCGGCCAGTTCATGTGCCATCCCTTGGTTCTGAATGAAGCCATGTTCCTGGGAAGAACGTATGGCCTCCTCATAAAAGTGCATGGCATCGAGGTCTCGGCCCTCGATGCGCGCGATCTCTGCGGATATCAGCGCGTGGCGGTTACGATAGTTCTCAGGGCAGCTATCGGCCCAAAGTTCATACTTCTTGAGTGCCACCTGGAGACTGCGCGCATAGTCCTGTTGTTGAGCCGTTGAAGCAGACGGATAGAGCTCGGCCAAGGTAACTGCATGGAAGAAGTAATAGGTCGCCTCGATTGGCATACCCATTGCAGGACCCAGTACAGACTCTGCCCGTGCTGCGCAGTCGAGCGCCTCCGCGTACCGGCCATCGAGGAAGGCGAGCATCTGCTTCATGATGTGATAGAAGACAATGCCACAGCCGAAGCCCGCGTTGGTGATAGCGCCGAAACAGGCTGCTTCGTCGAACGTGTCGTCATCCAGGTTCAGCGCGGTAGTCACCCTGCCCTGAAGGCTGGCGACAAATTGCTGCTCGAGCCGCACTGTTTCGCAGACGGCCAGATTCCGGCTCTGCCGGGCGAACGCGGCGTACTTTGCCGACAACGCCCGCACATCCTCGAGCACCTCTCCCTTCCCAATCAATTGCCATAGAATCCGGAACAGTTCCCGCGAGTGCTCGAACGAGCGATGCGTACGGCGATCGAGGAGCGCGGCGTCGCGGTCGTGGTTTTGCCGGGAGACGTTGCGTTGAAGGAGTGTTTGCACGCGGTCGGGTGCTGGACCGGTGTATCCCCAGCGGCGATTATTCCCGCGGCCGCGGATATTGACCGCTTGGCGGATCTGCTCAATTCATCGAAAGACGTCACGTTGTTGTGCGGTAGTGGTACGGCGGGCGCGCATGATGAAGTGGTTGCGCTGGCGCAAGCGCTCAAGGCACCCGTGGTCCACGCGCTGCGAGGCAAACAGTTCGTCGAATGGGACAATCCTTACGACGTCGGCATGACTGGCC
>NZ_JAMFSB010000061.1 GCF_026225065.1 Paraburkholderia sp.
CCGCAGGGCCTGCTCGGCGGCAAGGTACAGGTGAAGAAAGTATGAAGAAACTCACGTTCAATCACGTGGCGTTGCTCGTGGCGCTGGTTGTCCTTTGCGTGTTGCCGTTCACGGTCACAGGCTATGTGCTGTATGTGGCGAACCTGCTAATGGTGTACGTCGTGCTGGCGCTCGGCATGCACGTGGTCATCGGTGAAGCCGGTCAATTCGCGCTGTCGCACACCGCGTTCTATGGCATCGGCATCTACACCGCGGGGATTGTCAACTCGGCGTGGCATCCGCCTTTTGTAGTGTCGATCCTCGCTGGTGGTCTGCTCTCGGCGGTGATTGGCTACATCATCGGCTTGCTGGCGCTGCGAATGCGCGACATCTATCTCGCACTGGCGACCTTCGCCTTCGGTGAAGCCATGCAGTGGGTGTTCCTCAACTGGGAGGGCGTCACCGGCGGCTCCAACGGCATGCGGCTGTCGCCAGCGGAGTTCTTCGGACTCAAGCTCACGAGTGACCTGCAAGCCTACCCGTTCCTGATCATTGTGACGGCGCTCATGTTGTGGCTGACGGTGGCGCTTTCGCGCTCACAGTTCGGCTCCGCGCTGCGCGCCGTGCGCGAGAGCGACGTGGCGGCGACCGCGATGGGCGTCGACGCGCGCGCCATGAAGCAGTCCGCATTTGCGATCTCCGGCGCGTTCGCCGGCGTCGCGGGTGGCATGTACACGCTGTTCGTCTCATACATCAACCCCGAGAGCCTCGGCTTCCAGACCACGATCCTGGTGCTGACCATGGTGGTCGTCGGCGGCATCGGCTCGGTACGCGGTGCGGTGGCCGGTGCGATGACCTTCGGGATCATTTCGGAACTGCTGCGCGGCGCACCCTCGGTCCAGGAGCTGATCTACGGCGTAATCCTGATGGGATTCATGATGTTCAAGCCGAACGGCCTCTTCGCCGACCGCAAGCGGCGTGTCGCGCGTCCGGCGGCAGAGGAAGGGCTGGGCGGCGGCGCAGCGAAGGGGGATCACCCATGAGCGCCGCGGCTTTCCTCGAAGTGCAGAACATCACGGTGCGCTTCGGCGGCCTGACGGCGGTGAACGACCTGTCGTTCCAGGTGCAAAAGGGCACGATCCATGCGCTGATCGGTCCCAACGGTGCGGGTAAATCGACCACCTTCAACTGCATCTCGCGCTACTACCAACCGACCACGGGACGCATCGTTCTGGATGGCGAAGATGTGACCCATGCGCACGCCAACCGCATGGCCAGCTTCGGCGTCGCGCGGACCTTCCAGAATCTCGAACTGTTCGGTCACTTGAGCGTGTATGAGAACGTTCTGCTCGGCTGCTATTCGCATAGCGCAAACACTGTCGGGCGTCTGCTGCGCCGGCCCAGCGGCGAGACGCAGGACCTGGTGGACAGCCTGATCGAACGCGTGGGACTTACGCACGATCGCCTCACGAGCGCACGTGAGCTCGACTTCGGACATCAGAAACTACTCGAACTGGCTCGGGCACTGGCGCTCAAGCCGCGCCTGCTGCTGCTGGATGAACCCGCGGCAGGGCTGCGCAATCGGGACATCGAGAGTCTGGACCACCTGCTCACCGAACTCGCCACGCGCGACGGCATCACTGTGCTGCTGGTCGAGCACGTTATGCCGCTCGTGATGTCGATCTCCAATCGGATCACCGTCATGTCGTTCGGCGAGAAGATCGCCGAAGGCACGCCCGCTGAAGTGGCGCAGAACCCGCGCGTGATCGAAGCCTATCTGGGCAAGGGGGCGGCGCAATGACACTCGCCGCTAGCCTCAACCCCATCCTCACTCGCTCTGTGTGGCTCGGGCACGCTCCTCTGCGGCGGCAACCCAGGCATGCGGGTAAAACCGGTTCCACGGTGTTCCTCGCCTCGTCTGAGCGAGTGTCATCCGTCGCAGACAAAGCGCTACCTCACGGAGTACGGACATGATGCTGGAAGTGCGCAGCCTGAGCGCGTCGTATGGTGCGATCCAGGCCCTTCAGAATGTCTCGCTTGAGGTGCCTCGCGGCGCGATCGTGGCATTGCTCGGCAGTAACGGTGCAGGCAAGAGTACGACACTCAATGCCATCTCGCACCTCATCGAACCCTCGATGGGTGAGATCCGTTTCGACGGCCAGCCGATCGGCCGCGTCCCGTCCGACGAGATCGTGCGGCGCGGCCTGGTGCAAGTGCCCGAGGGCCGCGAGGTCTTCAAGGACATGAGCGTGCGCGAGAACCTCGAACTCGGAGCCTTCCAGCGCAAGTTCGCGCGCAAGGAGATCGCCGAGGACTTCGAGCGCGTCTACGAGATGTTCCCGCGCCTCAAGGAACGCAGCGAGCAACGCGCGTCCACGCTGTCGGGCGGTGAGCAGCAGATGCTTGCGATCGGCCGTGCCCTGATGGCGCGGCCCCGGATGATCCTTCTCGATGAGCCTTCGATGGGTCTGTCACCGCTGTTGGTCGAACAGATCTTCGAAATCATCCAACGGCTCAACCGCGAACAAGGTCTCACGATCCTCGTTGTCGAACAGGACGTGCGGCTTGCGTTGCGCGTGTCGAGCTACGCCTACATCCTCGAGAACGGGGAAATGAATCTTCACGGTCCCTCGAAGGATCTCTTGAATGATCCGGCCGTGCGCCGGGCCTACCTTGGGGTATGACATGAATTTGGCAAAGAACAAACTGGTCCTCGTGACAGGGGGGGGCGGCGGGCTCGGCGCCGCGACAGCGCATGGCTTTGCAAGCGAAGGCGCTCGCGTAATCGTGCTTGACGTGCGGCACGACGAGGCACAAGCCGTCGCCGACGCCATTCGTGCGGAGGGCGGCGAAGCCTGGGCGGAAACGCTGGACGTAAGAGACCGCAAAGCAACGCAGGAGTTGGCGCAATCGCTGACCGAGCGCCTCGGGCCCATTGACGTGCTGGTGAACAACGCCGGCATCACAGGCAAGGCGCGCATCGACGACGAGAACGCAGCGGAGGTGTGGGACCGGGTGATTGATGTGAATCTGCATGGACTGTTCAACGTCACTCACGCCTTCGTGCCGGCGCTCAAGCAAAGCAAGGGCTGCATCATCAACCTCTCGTCCATCGTCGCTTTCGTCAGCGGGCCATCGACTGCCGGCTACGTCGCTTCCAAGGGCGCGGTGCGTTCGCTCACACAGGTGCTGGCGCGCGATCTCGCGCCGTTCGGCGTGCGCGTCAACGCGGTGGCGCCCGGGTTGATGCTGACCGATCTGGTGACCCATCAACTCCAGACGCCGGGCGGCATCGACTGGTACATGAACCGTGTGTTGATCAAACGCGGTGGCAAGCCCGAGGAGATCGTCGGTCCCATTGTGTTCCTGGCCTCCGAGATGGCGAGCTATGTGAACGGCGTGGTGCTGCCCGTGGACGGTGGCTTTCTTGCCGCTTGAAAAAAACTGGATTGCGCCGGGCTGCTCCCCCTTTAGCGAGAGAGATAGGGAGTCTGGCGAGTCATTGAGGAAGCTATGAA
>NZ_JAMFSB010000413.1 GCF_026225065.1 Paraburkholderia sp.
CGGTGGCCGGCGCGTATTACTGGCATCGGTTCTATTCGCACCAGCCCGACCTGAACTTCGATAATCCGGCCGTGCTGAAAGAAGTGCTGCAGGTGATGCGCTTCTGGCTCGACATGGGGATCGACGGGCTACGTCTCGATGCAGTGCCCTACCTGGTGGAACGCGAAGGCACCAACAACGAGAACCTGCCGGAAACGCATGCGGTCCTGAAGAAGATTCGCGCCACCATCGACGCAGAGTATCCGAACCGCATGCTGCTCGCAGAAGCGAACCAGTGGCCGGAGGACGTGAAGGAGTATTTCGGCGACGAAGACGAATGCCATATGGCGTTCCACTTCCCGCTGATGCCGCGCATCTACATGTCGATCGCCAGCGAAGACCGCTTCCCGATCACCGACATTATGCGGCAGACGCCGGATCTCGCCGAGACGAACCAATGGGCGATTTTCCTGCGCAATCACGATGAACTGACGCTCGAAATGGTTACGGATTCGGAGCGCGACTATCTGTGGAACACTTATGCGAGTGATCGCCGCGCGCGGCTGAACCTCGGCATCCGGCGCCGTCTTGCACCGTTGATGGAGCGCGACCGCCGCCGTATCGAGCTGATCAATTCACTGCTGCTGTCGATGCCCGGCACGCCCGTGATCTATTACGGCGACGAACTCGGCATGGGCGACAACATCCACCTCGGCGATCGCGACGGCGTGCGTACGCCGATGCAATGGTCGTCGGACCGCAACGGCGGCTTCTCGCGCGCCGATCCGGAGCAACTGGTGCTGCCGCCGGTGATGGGTTCGCTCTACGGCTTCGATGCGGTCAACGTCGAAGCACAAAGCCGCGATCCGCACTCGCTGCTGAACTGGACGCGCCGCATGCTCGCCACGCGACGCGCCAAGCAGACCTTTGGGCGCGGCACGATCCGCTTCCTGAAGCCGGCCAATCGCAAGATTCTCGCGTATCTGCGCGAGTTGCCAGGCGAACCGACCATTCTGTGCGTCGCGAATCTGTCGCGTGCGCCGCAGGCGGTCGAACTCGATCTGTCCGAATTCGCGGGCTCGGTGCCCATTGAGATGACCGCGGACTCGGTATTCCCCGCGATTGGTCAGCTCACCTATCTGCTGACGTTTCCGCCCTACGGCTTTCTGTGGTTCCTCATCTGCCCGGGGACTCAACGTCCGACCTGGGCACAGCCGCACTCGGAGCCGCTGCCCGAGTTCGTGACGATTGTGATCCGCGAAGGTCAGGCTGGCCCGACGCCGGAAAACGTCCGGCTGCTCGAATCTGAAGTGCTGCCGTCGTGGTTAAGCCGGCGCCGCTGGTTTGCGTCTAAAGATCAGCAGTTGCACGCGGTGCGCCTTGCGGCACTTACGACGATCCCGAACGGCGGTTTCGCCTTCACCGAGATCGAAGCGGACGTCGGCGATCACACCGAACGCTATGTGTTGCCGATTGCGATCACATGGGGCGGCGAAACCACCACGCCACTGTTCATGCAACTGGCGCTAGCGCGCGTGCGCCGCGGCCGCAACGTCGGCCACCTCACGGATGCGTTCGCACTGCCGATCTTCGCCCACAACGTCCTGCGCAAGCTGCGTGAACGCGCGGTCGTGCCGACGGTGCAGAAAAGCGAAATCTGCTTCATCCCGACCGATCGCTTCGACGAACTCGATCTGGGCGACCGCCCTGAGATTCGCTGGCTGGCCGCCGAGCAAAGCAACAGCTCGCTGATCATCGAGGACGCCGTGGTCCTGAAGCTGGTGCGGCGCCTCGTGAGCGGCATCCACCCTGAAGCGGAAATCAGCCGCCATCTGACGAAGATAGGCTACGCGAACACCGCGCCGCTGTATGGCGAAGTGGTGCGTATCGATCCCGCCGGCGTGCCGCATACGCTATGTATTCTGCAAGGCTTTATCGATAACCAGGGCGACGCGTGGAACTGGGCGCTCGATTATCTGCGCCGCACGATCGACGATCTCGCGCTCGCCGTCGATGCCGACGACGCTGTCCCCGATCCGGAAAAGGAAGCGCAGGCCATCGATGGTTACCGGGCCATGGCCGGCATCATCGGCAGACGCCTTGGTGAGTTGCATGTCGCGCTTGCCGCGCCGTCGGACGATCCCGCGTTTGCACCGGAACCGGCCACCCCCGAGCAGATTCGCGCGTGGACCGAAGGCACGCAAAGCATGCTCGCCACGGCGCTCGATCTACTCGCGCAACGCGTCGATCAGTTGACCGATGATACGAAGGAACTGGCGCAGAGCCTGCTCGATCGTCGCGATGCGCTCACCGCAGCAGTGGCGAAGCTCGTACCTTCGGATGCCGGCGCATTGCGCACACGGATTCACGGCGACTTCCACCTCGGGCAAGTGCTGGTCGCCCAGGGCGATGCGTATCTGATCGACTTCGAGGGCGAGCCGGCGCGCTCGCTTGACGAACGTCGTCAGAAGTCGAGTCCGATGCGCGATGTCGCCGGTCTGCTGCGCTCGTATTCGTATGCGAGCGCAGCGGCGCAATCCACCACGGAAAGCGCTCCGCAACAGACCGCAGATCGCAAGCGTGCGCTGTTCGACCGCTTCCGCGTCTACGCTGCAGAGAGCTTCCTCGGCGAATACCGCGCAGCGGTCGCCGCTGCGGCGCAACCGCTGGTCGCACCCGCGTCGGAACAGGGGCTACTCGATCTCTTCCTGATCGAAAAGGCCGCTTACGAAATCCGCTACGAGGCCGCCAATCGTCCGACGTGGCTCAGCTTGCCGGTGCGCGGCCTCGCCGCGCTCGCGAGCCGGATGCTCGGCGACACAGGCACCCCACACGATACATCGGCGCCAGGCTCCCCTGGCGCCACACCGCCTAACCCGGCTGAGGGCGATTATGAGTGAATACGATCCGACCGCCGACCTGCAACCGCTCGATCTCGACGCACTAGTCGAAGCGCGGCATCCTGATCCCTTTTCGCAACTGGGCCTGCATCAGAGCGACGCGGGTGCAGTGGTACGCGCGCTTCTGCCGAATGCCGCGCATGTCACGGTTATTTCGCGCGCAGACGGCGCGACGCTCGGCGAGCTGCAGAAGATTCATCACAACGGGCTGTTCGTGGGCCGCGTTAGTGCAGCCGTCCCGTACCGGCTGCGCGTCGACTGGCACGGATCGGTGCAGGAAATCGAGGACACCTATTCGTTTGGGCCGATCCTCGGTGATGAACCGCTGCACCGGCTTGCCAACGGCGACCCGTACGCGGTGCTCGAATGCCTCGGCTCGCGCCCGATGGAAGTCGACGGCGTGCCTGGCGTGCGCTTTGCGGTATGGGCGCCCAACGCGCGGCGCGTCTCCGTGGTGGGCGACTTCAACTCGTGGGACGGCCGCCGCCATCCGATGCGCCTGCGTCATCAGGCGGGCGTGTGGGAGTTGTTCGTGCCACGTGTCGGTGCCGGTACGCGCTACAAATACGAGCTGCTTTCACGCGACGGCCATCCGCTGCCGCTGAAAGCCGACCCATGCGCGATGCAAACCGAGAAACCGCCTGCTACGGCATCGGTGGTCGCGCACGTCGACGAAATCGAGCAGTTTCCGTGGACCGACAGCGCATGGATTCAATCGCGCGGCGCCAATCAGACGCCACGCTCGCCGATCTCCATCTATGAGGTGCACGCCGAATCGTGGTTGCGCATCGCCGAGGAAGGCCATCGCAGCCTCGACTGGGGCGAGCTCGCGGACCGGCTGATTCCGTACGCCCAGGGCATGGGTTTCACGCACATCGAATTCATGCCGATCGCCGAGCATCCGTTCGGCGGCTCGTGGGGGTATCAACCGCTGGGGCAATTCGCGCCGTCGGCGCGCTTCGGCAAGCCCGAACAGTTCGCGCAGTTCGTCAATCGCGCGCACGAGGTCGGGCTCGGCGTGATTCTCGACTGGGTGCCGGCGCACTTCCCGAACGACGCGCACGGCCTCATCAACTTCGATGGCACGCCACTTTACGAGCACGCTGATCCGCGCGAGGGCTATCACCAGGACTGGAACACGATGATCTACAACCTCGGCCGCAACGAGGTGAGCGCGTTCCTGGTCGCCTCGGGGTTGGCCTGGCTCAAGCGCTATCACGTGGACGCCCTTCGTGTGGATGCGGTCGCCTCGATGCTGTATCGCGACTACTCGCGCGCCGCTGGCGAATGGGTGCCGAATATCTATGGCGGCAGAGAGAACCTTGAATCGATCGCGTTTCTCAAACGGCTCAATCACGAAGTCGGCTATGTGCCGGGTGTGCCTGGCGCGATCACGATCGCCGAAGAATCGACGGCGTGGCCAGGTGTTACCGCGCGCGTCGAAGACGGCGGCCTCGGCTTCGAGTTCAAGTGGAACATGGGCTGGATGCATGACACGCTGAACTACATGCACGAAGACCCGGTGTACCGCCGCTACCATCACCACAACATGACGTTCGGGATGGTGTACGCGTATTCGGAGTGCTTCGTGCTGCCGCTCTCGCACGATGAGGTGGTGCACGGCAAAGGCTCGCTGCTCGGCAAGATGCCGGGCGACCGCTGGCAACGCTTCGCCAACCTGCGCGCGTATTTCGGCTTTATGTGGACCCATCCCGGCAAGAAGCTGCTCTTCATGGGAGGCGAGTTCGGTCAGATGGCAGAGTTCGATCACGACGGCTCGCCGCATTGGCATCTGCTCGACGATCCGCTCCACCATGGCGCGCAAACGCTGGTGCGTGACCTGAACCATCTGTACTGCGACGAACCGGCGCTGTACACGCTCGATTGCGAACCCGGAGGCTTCGAATGGCTGATCGGCGACGACAGCGACAACAGCGTGTTCGCTTATCGACGCGTCGACGGCGCCGGCAGCGAACTGGTGGTGGTCTGCAATTTCACGCCGGTGCCGCGGCTCGGCTATCGCCTCGGCATGCCGCTCGCCGGACGCTGGACCGAAGTGCTCAACACCGACGCCAGCGTATACGGCGGTTCGAATGTCGGCAATGCCGGGCTGATTCATACCGAGGAGATAGCGAGCCATGGCAGGCCGCATTCGGCTTCGCTGATTCTGCCGCCGCTCTCGACGATCGTACTGCGCGCGGATAATTAGGCCACCGAGCCAAGCCAACTTAACTGAGCCAACCGGACTGAGGCGGCTGAGACAAAGAACGGGTGGGCGCCCCGCAAGACACGACCAATCAGAACAAGGACGGGAACCATGTCGCATGTATTACCCGACCGGCTGTTGCCGGGTTCGCCCTATCCATTAGGGGCGAGCTGGGACGGCCTCGGCGTCAACTTCGCCGTGTTTTCCGCCAATGCCCAGCAGATCGAGCTGTGCCTGTTCGATCCTACCGGCCGCAAGGAAATCAGGCGCTTCACGCTGCCCGAGTGCACGGATGAGGTATGGCACGGTTATCTGCCGAACGCGCATCCCGGCACCGCCTACGGCTTTCGCGCACACGGCCCTTACCAGCCGCAGAACGGGCACCGCTTCAATCCACACAAGCTGCTGCTCGATCCCTACGCGCGCAAGCTGGTCGGACAGTTCCGCTGGTCCGATGCGCTGTTCAGCTACCGCGTGCATTCGAACCGGCTCGACCTTTCGATCGACCGGCGCGACTCGGCACCAGGCATGCCGAAGTGCGTCGTGATAGACGAAGCATTTGACTGGTCGCACGACGCACGGCCGAACGTGCCGTGGGGCGAAACCGTCATCTACGAAACGCATGTGCGTGGTGCCTCGATGCTGCGGCCCGATCTGCGCGCGCATGAGCGCGGCACGTTTGCGGCGCTGTCCTCGCCAGAATTCATCGACCATCTGCAAAAACTCGGCGTGACCGCAGTCGAGCTGCTGCCCGTGCATGCGTTCCTGAACGACCGATTTCTGGTGGAGCGCGGGCTGCGCAACTACTGGGGTTACAACACCGCGTCGTTTTTTGCCCCGGAGCCCTCGTATCTGAGCACGCACCGGCTCGACGAAATGCGAATCGCCGTACGGCAGTTGCATGCCGCAGGCATCGAAGTCATCCTCGATGTGGTTTACAACCACACCTGCGAAGGCGGCGAGATGGGCCCGACGGTCTCGTGGCGCGGCCTCGACAACGCCAGCTACTACCGCCTCGTGCCCGGCGACGAGCGTCACCATATCAACGACACCGGCTGCGGCAACACGCTGAACCTGCCGCATCCGCGCGTGCTGCAGATGGTGATGGATTCACTGCGCTACTGGTCGACCAAGTTCAATATCGACGGCTTCCGTTTCGATCTCGGCGTGACGTTAGGCCGCGAACACTCCGGCTTCGATCCGGGCTCGGGCTTTTTCGACGCGCTGCGCCAGGACCCGATCCTGTCGCAACGCAAGCTGATTTCCGAGCCGTGGGACATTGGCCCCGGCGGTTATCAGCTCGGCAATCATCCGCCTGGCTTCGCTGAGTGGAATGACCGCTTCCGCGATACCGTGCGCCGCTTCTGGCGCGGCGACGCCGGGCTGCGGCCCGACCTTGCGGCTCGCCTGACCGGCTCCGCGGACCTGTTTAACCGCCGCTTCAGAAAGCCATGGGCGTCGGTCAATTTCGTCGCGTCGCACGACGGCTTCACGCTCTCCGATATGGTCGCGTACGAGCAAAAGCATAACGAAGCCAACAACGAGAATAACAACGACGGGCATAACGAGAACTGCAGTTCGAACTGGGGCGTGGAAGGCCCCACCGAAAATCCCGCGATTCTGGAAACCCGCGCGCGCGTCGCACGTTCGCTGATGGCGACGCTGTTCATGGCGCTCGGCACGCCGATGCTGCTGGCCGGCGACGAAGCCGGCCGCACGCAGAACGGCAACAACAATGCGTACTGCCAGGACAACGAATTATCATGGATCGACTGGGAACGCGCGGGCACGGAGGAAGGTCGCAGGATGACCGAGTTTGTGGCTCGCGTGATTGGCTTGCGCAAGCAACATCCGCTGCTGCGCGAGACGCGTTTTCTGTTCGGCGACCGCGAAGTGCTGCCCGGCCTCTATGACATTGGCTGGTTCGACGAGCGCGGCGATCCCTTGACCATCGAGGCCTGGCAAGACCCTGAAGGACGAGCGCTAACGTTGCGGCGCGCGGGTCCCGGACTCAACGGCGAAACGGAAGTATTGTTGATGATGCTCAATGCGTCGGGTGACACGTTGCGTTTTTCGCCGCCCCCGCCGCACCTGGAATGGCACGTGCTGCTAGATACCGCGAACCCCGACTCGCCGCCTCATCCATTGGCCATGCCGGAGGTAGAAGTGGCGGGACACGGCCTCGTCATCCTGGCCGCGCCTGCGGTGGGCGATGCAGACTGGCAAGCCGGCTGGAAAGCGGGTCCGCAACACGGCCAGCGGCTATTGACGGCGTTGCCGCCTGACCCGGGCACGCAGTCGCCCACCGACGGCGAATCGTACACGTAATGGTGTGCGGACCCGAGGTGGCGGAGCAAAACCGAATGGTGATGAATCATGTCCGAAAGTCCGATTGATCCTCATGCGCGCC
>NZ_JAMFSB010000414.1 GCF_026225065.1 Paraburkholderia sp.
AGCTCGCCGACCAGTTGAAGGCCAAGGGCTATACGCTCGAAGGGCAGTCGTTCAACGGCGACGTGCAGCTGATCCGCGTCGAAGGCACGACCCCGCAACCTGCGGCGGACCCGCGTGGTGCAGGCGTGGGAGCGGTGTTTCAATAGGGCGCGCGGCTGGGGCTGAGGCCTAGGCCCGCCGCGCGCCGCGTCGACCCTGGACCGGATTAGCCGCGGGCCTTTTGTGGCCGCTGGCCTTGGCCCGAACCCTCCGCCCGAGCCCATCGCGCCGCCCCGCCCTCAGATCGCCGCTTGCGCGCGCAGCGCCGCAATTCGGTCCTCGTCATAGCCCAGCACGTCGCGCAGGACAGTCTCCGTATGCTCGCCGAGCGTGGGCGGGTGTGTCAGTGCCTGCGGTGGCGTGCCGCTCATGTTGATCGGATTGCGCACCAGCTTCACGTTGCCGCCGGACGGATGCGGCAGATCGACCTGCATGCCGCGCGCCACCACCTGCTCGTTTTCGAACACCTCGGCCAGATCGTTGATCGGACCGCACGGCACGCCGGCCGCTTCGAGCGCCGCAATCCATTGCTGCTTGCCGAGCGTGCGGACCATCTCCGCGAGAATCGGCACCAGCGTATCGCGATTGCGTACGCGCGCAGGGTTGGTGGCAAAGCGCTCGTCGTCGGCCAACTCTGTGCGGCCACCGGCTTCGACGAATTTGCGAAATTGCCCGTCGTTGCCGACTGCGACGATGATCCACCCGTCGCTCGTCTGGAAGGTCTGGTAGGGCACGATGTTCGGATGCGCATTGCCCCAGCGTGCTGGCGGCTGACCGCTCGCGAGGAAATTGGAGTTCATGTTCGCCAGCATCGCGACCTGCACGTCGAGTAGCGCCATGTCGATGTACTGGCCTTCGCCCGTGCGGTCGCGATGCGTGAGCGCGGTCAGCACGGCAACGGTCGAATACATGCCGGTCATCAGATCCGCGATCGCCACGCCGGCCTTTTGCGGACCGCCGCCCGGCAAGCCGTCGCGCTCGCCGGTGATGCTCATGAAACCGCCGATACCCTGCACAATGAAGTCGTACCCCGCCCGTTGCGCGTACGGGCCGGTTTGACCGAAGCCGGTCACGGAGCAGTAGATGAGGTCCGGCTTTATTTCCTTCAGCGACGCATAGTCGAGGCCGTATTTCTGCAACTGGCCGACCTTGTAGTTTTCCATCACCACATCGCTCTGGGCGGCCAGTTCGCGAATGATGCGCTGTCCTTCGGGCGTGGCGATATCCACCGTCACCGAGCGCTTGTTGCGATTCGCCGCGAGGTAGTAGGCGGCCTCGTGGGTATCCGCACCGTCTGGCGTTTTGAGGTACGGGGGCCCCCAGTGGCGGGTGTCGTCGCCGACCTCAGGCCGTTCGATCTTGATGACGTCCGCGCCGAAGTCGGCGAGCGTTTGCGCGCACCACGGGCCGGCGAGCACGCGGGTGAGGTCCAGCACGCGGATATGACTGAGAGCGCCCATATTGTGTCGATGTCTCCTGTGTCGGCCAGAGTTGGCGCTTCAGCGCTTACTCCGGTCCCATGCAAAGTTGTTGCGGTTGGCCGAGCTGCGGGGTCGGTGCTCCCACAGAGGGGCGCTTTGGTATTGAGGCAGAGGCAGTGCAGTGTCGATGTCCGGAATCTTAAGCGATTCCCGCGTTCAGGCCCATTCGGCCGAATGGCATAGGGCGAACGCCCTCTCGAAACACGGCGCCCGGTGCCAAAACCTGGCCGGACGGCTAATCCTGCGCTCTGGCGGCGCTGAGCCGCCTCGCAAGGGCGCTGATCCCGTATAATCAGTCGTTTAAGCAACAATCGGTTGGCGCATTCCAGATGTCACTCTCGGATGTCGCCAGATCCAGCCAGGACCGTCCCAGTACGCTATGAAAGCCGCCGAAATCCGCGAGAAATTCCTCAAGTTCTTCGAATCGAAGGGCCATACGATCGTTCGCTCGTCGAGCCTTGTGCCCGGCAACGACCCCACGCTGCTCTTCACCAATTCGGGGATGGTGCAGTTCAAAGACGTGTTCCTCGGCGCGGAATCGCGTCCGTACTCGCGCGCCACGACGTCACAGCGCAGCGTGCGCGCGGGCGGCAAGCACAACGACCTCGAAAACGTCGGCTACACGGCGCGTCACCACACGTTCTTCGAGATGCTCGGCAACTTCTCGTTTGGCGACTACTTCAAGCGCGACGCAATCCACTACGCGTGGGAACTGCTGACGGGCGTGTACCAGTTGCCCAAAGACAAGCTCTGGGTCACCGTCTATCAGGAAGACGACGAGGCCTACGACATCTGGGCGAAGGAAGTGGGCGTGCCGACCGAGCGGATCATCCGCATCGGCGACAACAAGGGCGCGCGCTACGCGTCGGACAATTTCTGGCAGATGGCCGACGTCGGCCCGTGCGGCCCATGCTCGGAAATCTTCTATGACCACGGCCCGGAAGTGTGGGGTGGCCCGCCGGGATCGCCCGAGGAAGACGGCGACCGCTACATCGAGATCTGGAATCTCGTGTTCATGCAGTTCAGCCGCGACGCGCAAGGCACTCTGACGCCGCTGCCCAAGCAGTGCGTCGACACCGGCATGGGCCTCGAGCGCCTGGCCGCCATCCTGCAACACGTCCACAGCAATTACGAAATCGACCTGTTCCAAGCGTTGATCCGCGCCGCCGCGCGCGAAACCGCCTGTACCGACCTGAACGACAATTCGCTGAAAGTGA
>NZ_JAMFSB010000415.1 GCF_026225065.1 Paraburkholderia sp.
GGCTGACGATTTCGGCGTCGGCGGGGGCTTCTTTGAGGGTGCCGATAAAGAAACGGGAAGCTTTCATTCAGAATTTTTCCAAAAGCGGCGGCGCCGGAGCGACCGCCCGAAAGATGAAAACGGTGGGGAACTCGACAAAGGCGCGACAAAGACGTCACGAACGCTTCGCAGACCTGTGAAAAACCCTTAGGCCGGAGCCATCGCCATACGTGCCACCGCGGTGCCGCTGCCCCGGATGGCCCACAGGCAAAGGCTATCGCAAACGCACCTATGTTGCGGCGAATCATTCCAATCCAGTGCGATCCGCTGCGTCAGGTCCGTTATCTGTTTATAATCAAAGCAATTTTAAAGGATTCGAAGGTGGTTGTATGCTGGATCGTGAAGGCTTTCGCCCGAACGTCGGCATCATCCTCTTGAACGCGCACAACGAGGTGTTTTGGGGCAAACGGCTCCGTGAACATTCCTGGCAGTTTCCGCAAGGGGGCATCAAGTATGGTGAAACCCCCGTGCAAGCGATGTATCGGGAGTTACACGAAGAAACCGGCTTGCATCCGGAGCATGTCAAGATCATCGGTCGCACGCGCGACTGGTTGCGCTATGAGGTGCCGGACAAGTTCATCAAGCGTGAAGTACGCGGTCATTACCGCGGCCAGAAACAGATCTGGTTCCTGCTTCGGATGGTGGGGCGCGACTGCGATATTTGCTTGCGCGCCTGCGACCATCCGGAGTTCGATGCCTGGCGCTGGAACGAGTACTGGGTGCCCCTCGACTGTGTGATCGAGTTCAAGCGGGATGTGTATCAGTTGGCGTTGACGGAGTTATCCCGTTTTCTGCGCCGTGCTGCGCCGCGTTCGGATAAACCTGGCGGCCATCACGGGCCGCGCTATCCCCGGATAGCGTCGACCGTGACGGAGCTGCAGGAAGTGTCGGTAACGACCGTAACGGTTGAGACTACGATTCGCACGACGATCGAGTCCGACTGCGGACCTGCCGACGATACCCTGACCCAGTCGGGTCTGCGCGATTAAACCCTGTGCGGCTTTCTGCGCCGCATCTGCCGGTGCGGCTCATGAAAAGCCGCGCCGGCGTTTCGAGGAAATCATATTGAAAGCATTTGCTCTCGTCGTGGCGTGCGTCGCCACCGGCGCCCTGCTGGCTGGTTGTTCGAGCACCCCCAAACCCACCAACAAGGATGACAGCGCGTTTACGTATCTGCTCGATCGCAAGCCCAACTGGACTGAAGACAAGGTCGACACACTGCCCTCGCTGCCGCTGGCTGGCAATCTGATCCCGTTCGATGTATCCGGCAATACGCCGCTGAAGTTTGCGGTCGACGCGAAATCGCTGTCGGTGGGCAATGACGGTGTGGTGCGCTATACGGTGGTCGTGACGAGCCCGAGCGGCGCGCACAACGTGAACTACGAAGGGATTCGCTGCGATACGTACGAGTGGCGCCAGTACGCCGCCCTCAATGCAGATCACGATGGCTGGGACAACACCGTCGCCACGGCGTTTGTACGCATCGAAGACAGCACGCTGAACGGCTATCAGGCGTCGCTCTACCAGGACTACTTCTGCGCGAACAAGATTCCGACGGGCCCAGCGAAGCAAATCCTCGATAACTTGCGCATGCACCGCACCGCGGCGTCGCAACTTCATTAAGTTTCGGCGTTTGGCGTGCTTTGCTTTTCGGGCGGTGTGCGTTGGGCGTGAAGCAAAAGAAAAAGCCGTTCCGGTCAGACTGGAACGGCTTTTTTGTGTGCGTTTCTCGTCGCTCGTTTTGTTGTTTCCCGCTTATCGTTTCTGCGCCGGCCGCTTTGACCGCAGCGGCCGCCTTGGTCAGACCAGTACAAGGTTGTCGCGGTGGATCAGTTCGGGCTCCAGCATGTAGCCCAGCACGCTTTCAATATCGCCGCTCGGGCGGCGCTGAATCAGCTTGGTCTCAGCGCTGCTGTAGTTCGTAAGTCCGCGCGCGACCTCGCGTCCTGCCGCGCTTAGGCAGGCAATCACCTCGCCGCGCGCAAACGCGCCCTGCACGCCGACCACGCCGATCGGCAACAGGCTCTTGCCGCCGCCCGTCAGCTTCTCGACCGCGCCATCGTCGATCACGACGTGCCCGCGCACCTGCAGGTGATCGGCCATCCATTGCTTACGCGCCGCGATTCGCGCGGTCCGGGCGATCAACTGGGTACCAATCGCCTCGCCGGTGGCGAGTCGCACCAGTACATCAGGCTCCCGACCGCTCGCGATCACCGTATTGGCACCGCTATGGGCCGCCCGCTTGGCCGCGAGAATCTTGGTCAGCATGCCGCCGCGGCCGAGACTCGAACCCGCACCGCCGGCCATCGCCTCGAGTTCTGGTGCACCAGCGTCGGCCTGCTGGACGAGCGTGGCTGACGGATCCTTACGCGGGTCGGCGGTGAAGAGCCCTTGCTGGTCGGTAAGAATGATCAGCGCGTCGCCTTCGATCAGATTCGCCACCAGCGCGCCCAACGTGTCGTTGTCGCCGAACTTGATTTCGTCGGTGACGACCGTGTCGTTTTCATTGATGATCGGCACCACGCCCAGGCGCAGCAGCGTCAGCAGCGTGGAGCGGGCGTTCAGGTAACGTTCGCGGTCGGCCAGGTCGGCATGGGTTAGCAGAATCTGCGCCGTGCGGATGGCATGTTCGGCAAAGCGGCTCTCGTACACCTGCGCGAGTCCCATCTGCCCAACCGCAGCCGCAGCCTGCAACTCGTCGATTTCGCGTGGGCGTTTGGTCCAGCCAAGCCGCTGCATTCCTTCGGCAATCGCTCCAGAACTCACCAGCACGACTTCTTTGCCCTGCGCACGCAAGGCGGCGATCTGCGCCGCCCAGCGGCCGATCGCGGCATGATCCAGGCCGCGCCCGTCGTTGGTGACGAGGCTCGACCCGACTTTCACTACCAATCGCCTGGAGTCTGCGATGACGGAACGCATTCTGCGCGGTCTCCCAAGATAATGCGTATGCCAGCCGGCGGCCCGATGCGGACACGCCAGCGCCCAAGCTGTGCCTGTTATTCCTGCGGCTGAACCGGCTCGTCCGTCTCGCCCGGGGCCGCGCCCTGCTGCTTCTCGCGGAAACGCACGTCTGCGGCGAGTTCTTCGGCTTCGGCCTGGCGCTGCGCGTCCGAATGCGCGGCGATATGGTCGTACACCGCATAAATCAGCGCTTCGCAGCCCTGGCCCGTCAATGCCGAGATTTCGAACACCGGGCCGTCCCAGCCAAAGCCTTCGCGGAAAGCCGCGACGCGCGCTTCACGCTCGTCTTCGGGCACCATGTCGAGCTTGTTCAGGACCAGCCAGCGCGGCTTCTCGTACAACAGTTCGTCGTACTTGCGCAGTTCGTTGACAATCGCCTTGGCTTCCGCAACCGGATCGACCTCGACGTCAAACGGCGCGATGTCGACGATGTGCAGCAGCAGCCCCGTACGCTGCAAATGGCGCAGGAACTGGTGCCCAAGGCCCGCGCCTTCTGCGGCACCCTCAATCAGCCCAGGGATATCGGCAATCACGAAGCTGCGGCTCGGCCCGACGCGCACCACGCCCAGATTTGGCGCGAGTGTAGTGAACGGGTAGTCGGCAATCTTCGGCTTCGCATTCGACACCGAGGAAATGAAAGTCGATTTGCCGGCATTCGGCATGCCGAGCAGGCCCACATCGGCCAGCACCTTCAGCTCAAGGCGCACCATGCGGCGCTCGCCCGGCTTGCCGTCGGTCTTTTGACGCGGCGCGCGATTCGTACTGGACTTGAAATGCAGGTTGCCGAGGCCGCCCGCGCCGCCCTCGGCGATCTGGACGCTCTGGTTGTGCTCGGTCAGGTCGGCGATCAGCTCGCCGGTTTCCATGTCCGAGATGGTGGTACCAACCGGCATGCGCAACGTAACGTCGTCGCCGCCCTTGCCGTAGCAATCCGCACCGCGACCGTTTTCACCGTTGCGCGCCAGATGCTTCTTGGCGTACCGGTAATCGATCAGAGTGTTGATGTTGCGGTCTGCCACAGCGTAAACGCTGCCGCCGCGACCGCCGTCGCCGCCATCCGGACCGCCGAACGGGACGAACTTCTCGCGGCGCATCGACGCGCTGCCATCCCCTCCGTCGCCGGCGATGACTTCAATCCTCGCTTCGTCAATGAACTTCATGCCTAACTCCGTCCCGTGTCCTGTTGCTATTTTGCCGTGCCCGCCGTGCGTTGGACAATCGACCGATCGGCCATCCGCGCGGGCTCACGACAACCTTCTCAGCCATGAACCTGCAATGAAAAAGGCCCCGCTAACTTCGCGGGGCCTTTGTTCCGGTCCTGAAGCCCGTGCCTGAATAAACTCAGGCTGCTGCCGGGACTACGTTGACCGTTTGCTTCTTTGCGGCGCCCTTCGTCGTGAACTTGACGTGGCCGCCCGTCAGCGCGAACAAGGTGTGGTCCTTGCCGATACCGACATTTTCGCCCGGGTGCATACGCGTGCCACGTTGACGCACGATGATGCCGCCAGCGTTGATGGCTTGACCGCCGTAAACCTTCACGCCGAGACGCTTCGACTCGGAGTCGCGGCCGTTACGTGACGATCCGCCTGCCTTTTTGTGTGCCATTTGATAGCTCCTTAACCGGTGCGCTTACGCGTTGATCGCGTCGATGCGCAGTTCGGTGTAGTTCTGGCGGTGGCCGCCATGCTTCTGGTAGTGCTTCCGGCGACGCATCTTGAAGATGGTCACTTTTGCGTGACGACCTTGCGACACGACGGTAGCCTTGACGGAAGCCCCACTGACCAGCGGCGTACCGAACTTAATCGATTCGCCTTCGCCCACTGCGAGAACCTGGTCGAGCGTGATTTCAGCGTCAATGTCTGCCGGTATCTGTTCTACTTTAAGTTTTTCGCCGACGGCAACTTTATACTGCTTGCCACCGGTTTTTATGACCGCGTACATTGAGAACCTCACTCTGTGTTCATTTTCCCCACGCACCACGCGCGGAAACCCGTGATTATACATAGAGTTAGCTGCGCGGTCAAAACTCATTGACCGGCGCCTCGCGGCCTCGCGGAGCCCTGCCGGCCGGAGCGCCGTGCTTCGATCCC
>NZ_JAMFSB010000416.1 GCF_026225065.1 Paraburkholderia sp.
GCGTCTCGAAGCCGCCATGCCAGGCCGTCGGGTCCTTGACGATCACACATCATCGGCACGGCGCGTCAGGGCGATGCTCAATTCGACACGGGAGCGCGCTGTCAGCGGCAGGACTCGGGAGTTCGAAGGCGATGTGCTCGATCTCGACGCATGCATCGCGGGCCGCATTGATGCGATGCGCGGCGAGCGGGACCGTTTCAAGGGTTTCGTCGCGCCCCGGCTGCAGGCGCGCGGTGTTCCGCTAGCGGTACTGTTGGACCTCTCGGCGTCGAACGCGTTCGATGGGCGCATTCATACCGTGCTCGACGTAGCTCGCATACTTGGACAAGCGCTAAACACGGGCGACCGCCCTTATGCGATGTACGGCTTTCACTCCGATGGGCGGCATCGCGTACGCTTTCACGTGTTCAAAGACTTCGACGAGGTGTGGAGCGCCTCGACCGAGGCTTATCTCGCACGGATTCGGCCTGGCCTGTCCACCCGCTTCGGCGCGGCGCTGCGGCATGCCGGCGCAAGAGTTAGTCACGAGGCCACGCGCATGGGCTTGTCCAACGCCAGCCTGTTGACGGTGTCCGATGGCATGCCGTTCGACATCGATGTCTTCGATCCGCGCTATTTGCGCGAAGACACGCGCCGTGCTTTGAACGAACTCGCGGTGCGCGGCATCGGATGCGGGTGTCTTGCCCTCGATCCGCAGAGGCTCGAAGACGCGAAAGCGCTCTTCGGACGGCGCCGGGTTGCCCCTCTCAATGACCTGCATGGTTTGCCATCGGCGCTGGGCGCGCTTATATCTGCCACCTGACAGGCCAGCGCCACTACAATACCGCTTGAGACGCCGAAGACTGCACCGTATGCGCCATTTATACGGCCTGCACCGCACCAATACTGCAGCAACACCGGGCGGCCAGTTCGCAGTGCGCGTATTAAGTGCATGCGGAACCTCTGCAGAGAACAGCCTGCTCACGACTGAGAGGATCTATGTTCGACGGCATCTTCCACATCGTGACGGATCGGGACGGAAACCGTCATTTCTATGCCTATAGCGACAGCACTGCAGTCGCCACGCTTCTCGTCATAGCGCTGCTGTTGTTTATAGCCATCATCAGCGCGCTCGGTTACTACCTCACACGCTTCGTCATGCTGAGGATCGTCGCCCGGCTTGCGCGCGGCGAACGGCGTATGTGGCTGCGTTCAGCCGAGAAACACAAGGTATTCGACCGCCTCGCGCCGCTCGGGCCCGCGTGCTTCCTTTATCTGTCCGCCCCGCTGCTATCGGGTCTGACGTTTCCAGTGGTCCCCCTGCTGGGACCACCGCTCGAAACTATCTCGGCGTGCTACATGGTTTTGACGACGCTGCGCGCCGCATTCGCATTCCTCGCCAGTATTGAAGACCGCTATAGCCACTACCCGCATGCGAACGAACGACCCATCAAGAGCTTCCTGCAGGTCACTACCATCGTCCTGTACATCGCTGCGCTGATCGCCCTCATCTCCCTGCTGCTGCATCGCTCACCGGCCTATTTTCTCACTGGCGTAAGCGCGATGACCGCGCTCCTGATCATCATCTTTCGCGATTCGCTGCTGGGTTTCGTGGCCAGTATCCAGTTGGCTGCGTATGACATGCTGCGTGTGGGCGACTGGATCGAAGTACCAGGCTTCGTCGCGGACGGCACGGTTATCGACATCGCCTTGAATACGATCAAGGTGCAGAACTTCGACAACTCCATTGTGACAATACCGAGCTACGTACTGCTAACTAATGGCGTCAAGAACTGGCGCGGCATGGTCGAATCGGGAGGACGGCGTCTCAAGCATCCCATTCACATGGACGTCGATAGCATCCGGTTTTGCGATGATGAAATACTCGCAAAGCTGAACGCGAGTACTGATCTGATGGCGCCCCTGAGCCTCACGAACGAAGGCCCGCGCCTCACCAATCTCGGCCTGTTTCGCCACTATCTGGTCGGTTATTTCCGCCAGCATCCCGCGGTTCGAACGGATATGCCGCTCATCGTCCGGCTCTTGCAGGCGACGGAATTCGGCGTGCCGCTAGAGGTGATCCTGTTCGTCAACGACACCGACTGGCATTCGTATGAAGGCATCCAGTCGGATATGCTCGACCATGCCTACGGGATCGTGCCGCTGTTCGGCTTGCGCGTCTGGCAGAAGCGCTAGCGGCTGGCTGCTAGCTGCGATCCAGGCTCGCAGCCACATTATTTACCCTGCCACACCACATCGCGATTTACCGCATACAAACGGCAGCCGGCATGCCCGTTCGCGCAGTAAGCCAGTGCATCGTTAATCGGATCGATTCCCCAGGCGTAGCCCCAGGCACCGTCCGGCGCGATCGCAAACGCACGTGGAGTGCGCAGGCCCAGAAACTTCGTATAGACCCGGCGACCGCGCTCACTCAGATAGGGCACGGCGGAGACGTCGGCCAGGGCTGCGAATTTCGTGCTGGGCGGTTCCGATTCGAGCCGCGGCCAGACCACCGTGTTGTCCACCGCATAGAGCTGGCAATAGCGGGTGACCTTCCAGCATTTGTCCATCGCACTCAGGCTCGGATCAAAACCGCCGGAGGCGTACACCACGTTCGTCGAACCGATTGCGATAGCACGCGGCAGCGGCGCGGCGAGAAAGCGGCGATACACATCGTCGCGCTGCTTGTCGGTTAGAAACGGCACGGCGTCGAGGTCATTGATATCCGCATACGCGCTCGATGTACGCGCGCGATCCGGCAAATACTCGGGGTCGACCTCCTGGCTCGGCATGCCGATGCTCGCAAGGAACGTATCGGCCTTCTGCACCCACAACGGCAGACCGGCTCCGGATGCGGTCATCGCGTGAGCGTCCTTCTGGAACACACCGTAGTCGACCAGTTCCGCACGGGCGCCCGCAGCGGTGTACTGTTTGAACATCGCCTGCCAGGTGGGTGTGGCGAAGATCTGGTCGTTCTCACCGAAGAACCAGATTGAAGGCAGTTTCGTCTGCATGCCGAATTGGTGTGCCGCGCTAATCAGGCTCGCATCCGGACTCTTGCAGTCGGACTCCTTCACGCCCCCAGCGAAGCTGACAAGTCCCTTGACGTCAGGCGGATTGAGCGAGCCGAACGCGAGGGTATTCCATCCGCCCATGCTCTTGCCGGCCACCACGATATGCGAAGTATCGATACCGGGTAGTTGCTTCACATAGTCGAGCACCTTGCGGATGTCTCGAGCCGAATCGAGACCGAGCGCGGCGACGTCGCAGCCGTGCGGCCTCGGATAGCCCTCGGAACCGGCATAGCCGCGCATCATCGGCAGCGCAACTGCATAGCCGCGTGAAAGGAAATAGTAGGGAATAAAGTTGTCGGCGACGCGCGGCGTATTGGGCAGATCATGCGACGCGCCGTGATTCACGATTACGAGCGGAAACGGGCCGCCGTGCGATGGCATGAACAGCGTCACCTGCAGGCGCAGCGGCGGCGACGACTCGACCGGCACGCTAAGCAACTGTTCGTTGAGCGGCGCGCGTGGCGCGCTATCAGGCTCGACCGTGACGGACGAGGCAGCGAAACCTGACCGCATCGACAAGGCGAGCAGCAGCACAAGAAGACACAAAACGAACGACGAGATCGAACGCAACATACGCGGCTGGTTTAGTTGTTAGCGCGAGCGGGCTTGAATCAGGCTTAGGCCAAGGCAGTACCTGCCTGCTCCCGTTTAACGGCAAGCCACGGGAAAACTGAATAGCCGCGAGCGCTCAGGGCGAGCGCCCACCCCTCTTCTACACGCTAACAACCTCGACATCGCAAGCGCGCGGCGGCATTCACGCACCGTCCGCGCGCTCGCCATACCGCCTACCGCTCCACCGCGTGCGGCTCCTTGAGCTTGTTGGCTACCCGGATCGCGTCGAAGTAAGCCGCATTCGGTGGGCGCTTCAGATACTGGCCCGCACCGCGCACTGCGCGCAGGTCGCCATCGGTCCACGCCAATGCACCGCGAGTCAGCGTGTGTGTAGCGACGCCCTGCACCGTCATGCCTTCGAACACGTTGAAATCGACCTTCTGGTGATGCGTCTTGACCGAAATCGTCTTGCTAGCTGTTGGGTCCCAAACCACCAGATCTGCATCCGCTCCCACTTGCACCGCCCCCTTGCGCGGATACAGATTGAAAATCTGCGCCGCGTTGGTCGAGGTAATGCGCACGAACTCGTTAGGCGTGAGACGCCCCGAATTCACCCCGTGATGCCAGAGCACCGACATGCGATCTTCAACTCCACCGCAGCCGTTTGGAATCTTCGTGAAGTCCTCGCGGCCCATGGCCTTTTGCGACGCGCAGAACACACAGTGATCGGTAGCCGTAGTGTGTAACTGCCCTGCCTGCAGTCCGCTCCACAGCGCCTCGCGATGCTCGGCCGAACGGAACGGCGGGCTCATCACGTGCGCCGCGGCACGCGTCCAGTCCGGATCGCGATAGACGGCCTCGTCGATCACGAGGTGCCCCGGCAAGACTTCACCGAATACCCGCAGGCCTTCGCTGCGCGCCCGGGCAATCGCGTCGGCCGCGTCTTTCGACGACACGTGCACGATATACACCGGCACCCCCAGCACCTGAGCGATGCGAATCGCCCGGTTGGCCGCCTCGCCTTCCACTTCCGGCGGCCGCGAGAGCGGATGCGCTTCCGGCCCGGTGATGCCGCGCGCAAGCAACTGGCGCTGCAACTGGAACACCAGTTCGCCGTTTTCCGCATGGACTGTAGGCAACGCGCCGAGTTCCAGCGAACGCGCGAAGCTGTTCACCAGCACTTCATCGTCGGCCATGATGGCGTTCTTGTAGGCCATGAAGTGCTTGAAACTCGATACGCCATGCTCATGCACGAGCGTGCCCATGTCGCGGTGCACCGATTCGTCCCACCATGTCACCGCCACGTGAAAGCCGTAGTCGGCCGAAGCTTTCTCGGCCCAGCCGCGCCATGAGTGAAACGCCTCCATCAGCGACTGGCGTGGGCTCGGAATCACGAAATCAATGATGCTCGTAGTGCCGCCCGAGAGACCCGCTGCTGTGCCCGTATAGAAGTCGTCGCTTGCGGTGGTGCCCATGAAGGGCAACTCCATATGCGTATGCGGATCGATGCCGCCCGGCATCACATACTGTCCATGCGCGTCCACAATCGACGCGCCCGCCGGCGCCTCCAGCTCCGGGCCCACCTGCAGGATCGTGCCGCCGTCCTGCGGGTCAGCGCACAACACGTCTGCCCGCCAGCTACGGTCCGCGTCGATTACCGTGCCGCCACGAATCAGGATCGTCATCTTGCTGCCTCCTCATTGACTGCTACGTATTCATTGCCGTTGCTGCTGCATCGAACCGGCGCTGACGGTTTTTTTTCAGCCGCACCTGCCCGATGCCCGCCTCATGCGCTGGCAACCCGCGCACTCGGCCCTTTGCTCAATTTCATCCAGGCGATGTAGACGATGGACGCGAGCGCAAGACCCACGAACCACGCATACGTGTAGAGCGTATTGAAGAATGCCGGAACATTAGCGAACATCGCCGGAAACGCGGTATGCAGAAAGCCCGGCAGATTCGGCAACACCCCTACCAGCAGCGCCACCACCGCGCCGATATTCCAGCCACCTGTGTAACTGTACTCGCCGTTTTCGTCGAACAGTTCGCGCTGATCGAGCTCCGTGCCGCGAATCAGGAAGTAATCCACCATCAGGATACCGGCCACCGGCCCGAGCAAAGCCGAGTATCCGACCAGCCACGTGAAAATATAGCCCTGCGTCGTGGCCAGAATCTTCCACGGCATCATGACGATTGCGACCGTCGCCGTAATCATGCCGCCCACGCGATACGAAATGCCTTTGGGCCACAAGCTCGAAAAATCGTAAGCAGGCCCGACGAGGTTGGCTGCGAGATTGCAGCACATCGTATCGAGCGTCAGGATCACCAGCGCGACGCCCACGCCAATGCCGGTCATGCGGCTCGTGAGATCGATAGGATCCCAGATCGCCTTGCCATAGATCACCACGGTGGCCGAGGTCACCACCACGGAAATCACCGAGAGCAAGGCCATTGGCGCCGGCAAGCCGATCGACTGGCCGATGATCTGGTCGCGTTGTGAGCGGGCAAAGCGTGTGAAGTCGGGAATGTTCAGCGCGAGCGTAGCCCAGAAACCGACCATTGCGGTAAGCCCCGGCCAGAATGTCACCCAGAAAAGGCCCTCCTTCTTGCCGCCGGCCACGAACTGCGACGGCGCCGAGAGCATCGAACCGATACCGCCGGCCTTCGACGTGGCCCACCACACGAGCGCAATACACATCACCACCTTGATCGGCGCCGACCAGCTTTCCAGCCAGCGGATCGAATCGGTGCCGTGCACAATGAAGTATATCTGCAGGGCCCAGAACACGAGAAAGCACGCCAGTTGCCCGACAGAAATATCGAGGAACGGCAGGGCATCTCCATGCAGCGCATTGCCAGTCAGGATGTTGAGTAGCGTATAAATCGCGCTGCCGCCGAGCCAGGTTTGGATCCCATACCAACCGCACGCGACGATCGCCCGCAGCATGGCCGGCAATTTCGCCCCTTGCGTGCCGAACGACGAACGCACCAGCACCGCATAAGGGATCCCGTGTTTCGCGCCGGCATGGCCGATCAGCAGCATCGGCACCAGCACGATCAGATTGCCGAGCAGCACCGTGACGACTGCCTGCCACGGCGACATCCCCTGCTCCGTCAAGCCCGCGGCGAGCATGTACGACGCGATATTCATCACCATCCCCACCCACAGCGCGGCGAAGTGATACCACTTCCACGTGCGCTGCGCGACGCCGGTCGGAGCCAGGTCATCGTTGTAAAGACTGCTGGCTTGCGCGCCGGCCGCTAGCTGCGGATCGGCGGTTTGCGCTGACTGCTTCATTGAAGTATCTCCACTTCGTCGTTGTGACCTGCGCCTCTTCTCGCCATGCTTCAGGAGACGTCAGACCGGATGGGAACCAGGTTCAGTACAAGTGCCTCGTGTGCTACGGGTTCTTCTTTGTTGTGCGTTGTTATGCGCTACTACTTCAGGCCGCTTTCACGGCGGCCTGCTGCCCGGCCTGCGGTGCCGCTTGCTGCTCCGCCGCATTCACGCTAGCCGGGTTGTTAGGATGAGTGGTCCAGTTCGCGTACTCACCCGCGTCGACACGTTCCATCGTGATGCACTCGTCAACCGGGCAGACGTGCATGCATAAGTTACACCCAACACACTCGGAGTCCACCACTTCAAAATGCCGTACACCATCCTTTTCGCGCGTGATGGCCTGATGCGCGGTGTCTTCGCAGGCGATATGGCACAGCCCGCACTGGATGCACTTGTCCTGATCGATGCGCGCCTTGATGTCGTACTTGAGATTCAGGTACTTCCAGTCAGTCACGTTAGGCACCGCGCGGCCGCGAATGTCGTCGAGCGTGGCGTAGCCTTTTTCGTCCATCCAGTTCGACAGGCCGTCGGCGAGATCGGAAACGATCCGGAAACCGTAATGCATTGCCGCCGTGCAGACCTGCACGCTGCCCGCGCCCAGCACGATGAATTCCGCCGCGTCGCGCCACGTCGAAATGCCGCCGATGCCGGAGATCGGCAGATCCGGCGTCTCAACGTCGCGGGCAATTTCGGCCACCATGTTCAGCGCGATCGGTTTGACCGCCGGTCCACAATAGCCGCCGTGCGTGCCCTTGCCGTCGACAATCGGCAACGGCGCCATCACGTCGAGGTCCACGCCCACGATCGAGTTGATCGTATTGATCAGCGACACGCC
>NZ_JAMFSB010000417.1 GCF_026225065.1 Paraburkholderia sp.
AGCGAGTTGGTGCTCGACGTGCTCGACGCGGAGCTGATCGCGCTCGCCTGCGTCACGCCCGAGACGGTGCCGCCCGGCATTTGCGTTTGCGCGGTGCCGGTCGCATTTCCCGCTGCCGTGCTCAGATAAATCTGGTTGAGCGTCTGCGGATATTGCCAGTACTCCGGCGCCACCTCCATCACGACGAAGTACTGATTGAGCGCGTTATAGATGGTCGAGACGGTTCGCTGGCCAAACGCGTCATACAGCACATTGTCGATCTGGTTCGGCGCAAAACCGTAACGCGCCGCCGTAGAGCGGTTGAAATTGACGTAGGTCTGCAGACCGTTTTGCTGCAGGTCCGAGTTCACGTCCAGCACCTCGCCGCGCATCTTGCTGAGTGCGGTCACGAGCTTGGGAGTCCAGGCGAACAGTGCCGTGGAGTCTTCGCTCGTCAGAGTGTACTGGTATTCAGCGGCCGACTGCCGTCCGCCGATCCGCAGATCCTGCTGGGCCTGCATGAACAGCCGTGCGCCCGAGACCGCGTTCAGCTTGGGCCGCAGGCGGTTGACCACCTCGGTGGCGGTTGCATGGCGCTGCGCCAGCGGCTTGAGCTCGACGAACACGTTAGCGGTATTCAGCGCACGGCCGCCGGTAAAGCCGGCCACCGACTGCACCGCCGGGTCCTTCTGCACGATCTCCTGCAACTGGGCGAGCTTCTTCTCCATTGCCGAGAACGAGATGCTCTGGTCGGCGATGATCTGCCCGATCAGAATGCCGGTGTCCTGTTCGGGGAAGAAGGTGCCTGGCAGCAGTTTGAGCAGGAACACGTTAGCCACGAGCAGGCCGATCAGCAGCAGGATGACCAGCAGTGCGTGGTCCAGCGCAGCCGTGAGCGAACGCGAGTAGGCATTTTTGAACCGGTCGAATTGCCCCTCGATCCAGGTGGCCCAGCGCGCGCGCGAATGGCCGGCATTGTTGCGGCTCAGCACGTACGCACACATGGCCGGCGTGACCGTCAGCGAGATCACGAGCGAGATCAGGATCGCGATGGACAGCGTCACCGCGAACTCATGGAACAACAGGCCGACGATGCCCGGCATCAGCAGGATCGGCAGGAACACCGCGATCAGCGAGAGGCTCATCGAGATCACGGTGAAGCCCACTTCGCCGCTGCCTTTCAGCGCGGCTTCCTTCGGACTCAGGCCCAATTCGAGGTGGCGCGTGATGTTTTCCAGCACCACCACCGCATCGTCGACCACGAAGCCGGTGCCGATTGTGAGCGCCATCAGCGACAGGTTGTCGATGCTGTAGCCAAGCAGGTACATCGGCCCGAAGGTGCCGACGATCGACAGCGGCAGCGCCA
Source organism: Paraburkholderia sp. (assembly GCF_026225065.1). GTDB lineage: Bacteria > Pseudomonadota > Gammaproteobacteria > Burkholderiales > Burkholderiaceae > Paraburkholderia. The sequence goes on from NZ_JAMFSB010000417.1 coordinate 1,346, forward strand.
CCGCCGGCACCAGCGTGGCGCGTGGCGACTGCAGGAAGACGAACACTACGCCGACCACCAGCAGCACGGCGATAAACAGCGTGCGCTCCGTGTCTGCCACCGAGGACCGGACCGACTCCGAACGGTCGACGGCGACCTGCACATGGACGCTGTGCGGCAGCGTCGCCTCAATCGAGGGCAGGACGTTGCGGATCTGCGCGACGGTACTGACAATGTTGCTGCCCGGCATCGGATAAACGATCACCAACACCGCCGACTTGCCGTTGTAGAGCCCGGCGTTGCGGATATTTTCGTTGGAATCCCTCACCTGGGCGACGTCGCGCAGCAGCACCGGCGAGCCGTTGCGGTAGGCGACGACAAGGTCCCGGTAGGGCGCCGCCTTCGTAATCTGGTCGTTGGACAACACCACGTAACGCTGGTCGCCCTCGTCGAGGTGGCCCTTGGCGCTATCGGCGTTCGCCGCGGAAATCGCCGCGCGCACGTCTTCCAGGCCAATGCCGTAGCTATTGAGCTTGCCCGGCTGCAACTCGACCCGCACCGATGGCAAGGCGCCGCCGCCCAGCGTTATCTGACCCACGCCGCTGACCTGCGAGAGCTGCTGCTGGATCACTGAATCCGCAGAGTCGTAAAGCTGTGCCTTGGTGAGCGTGTTCGAGGTTAGCGCGAGCACCATGATCGGCGAATCCTCCGGGTTGTACTGGCGATAGGTCGGATTGCTGCGCAAGGTGGTCGGCAGGTCGGCACGCGCCGCCTGGATGGCCGCTTCCACGTCGCGCGCCGCGCCGTTGATGTCGCGGTTGAGGCCAAATTCGACCACGATCATCGACGAGCCGACATAGCTGATCGAGGTCAGCTCTTCGACGTCGGCAATCGTGCCCAGGCGCCGCTCGAGCGGTTCGGCCACGGTCGAGGCCATGTTTTCCGGGCTCGCGCCTGCCATTTGCGCCTGCACCACGATCACCGGGAAGGCGATGTTCGGCAGCGGCGCGACCGGCAGCCGGAAATAGGCGAGCGTCCCCGCGATCAGGATCGCGATGGCCAGAAGCGTGGTCGCGACCGGGCGCCGGATGAATAACGCCGAGATGTTCAAGGCGTGTCCTCCGCCGTACCTGCAGGCGTGCCTTCAGACGGATCCTGCGGTTTGTTGCGATTGCGCCAGCGCCGCGTGCGCTCGGCCATGCGGTCGAAGAACAGATAAATGACCGGCGTCGTGAAGAGCGTGAGAATCTGGCTCAGGGTCAGGCCGCCGATAATCGCGAGACCCAACGGGCGGCGCAGCTCCGAACCCGTGCCGGTGCCGAGCAGCATCGGCAGCGCGCCGAGCATGGCGGCGAGCGTCGTCATCAGGATCGGCCGGAAGCGAAGCAGCGATGCCTCAAAGATCGCGTCTTCGGACGATAGGCCGCGGTTGCGTTCCGCATCTAGAGCGAAGTCCACGATCATGATGCCGTTCTTCTTTACGATGCCGATCAGAAGGATGATCCCGATGATGGCGATGACATCGAGATCCTGGTGGAAGAGTCGAAGCGCAAGTAGAGCGCCAACACCGGCGGAGGGCAGGGTAGAAAGAATGGTGATGGGATGAATGAAGCTCTCATAAAGCACACCCAGTACGATGTACACGGCAACCAGCGCAGCGAGGATGAGCCACGCTTCATTGCCGCCTATGGTCTTGTAAGCTGCTGCCGTGCCTTGCAGGCTACCTTCAACACTGGCCGGCATCTGCAGCCGATCCTTGGTCTTCTCGACAGCATCGACCGCCTGGCTAAGCGAGTATCCGGGGGCAACGTTGAACGATAGCGTGACCACCGGAAACTGGCCCTGGTGACTGATCGTCAGAGGAGACGGCGTGACGGTGAAGCTGCTGACTGCCGAGAGCGGGACAGGCGTAGCAAGCGCTGTGCTGGACGAGCTCGATCCGGAAGATCCGCTATTGCCTTGACTGTTTGAACTTGTAGAGGCCAAGGCGTTGG
>NZ_JAMFSB010000418.1 GCF_026225065.1 Paraburkholderia sp.
GCGCGCGTGGCGAGATTGCGATGATCAAAGTGGTGGCGCCGAATATGGCGTGCCAGGTGATCGACTGGGCCATCCAGGCGCATGGTGCGGGTGGTCTGAGCGACGACTTCCCGCTCGCTTATGCCTACACTTCGGCACGCACGCTTCGCTTTGCCGACGGCCCGGACGAAGTGCATCGAAACGCCATTGCAAAGCTCGAACTGGCGCGCCATATGGATGTCGAGGCGGCGTCGCGCGTGGAGATGCCGATTACGCGTTCGTGATTTGATGCGGAGATTCGGAAAGGGAGTGAGTGGCATAGAGCCGCTTACTCCCTTTCGTACCAGGCAGGCGTCGTTACGATGCCGTCAAACTCACACAGCTAGTTGCCGCTAAAAGCCGTTAGTCGTCCAGCCAGTTCTAGAAGTAATGCCGCGTGATGAATTCCGCCACGCACACCGGCCGCTCACTGCCCTGCCGCTCCAGCGTCACGTTCCACACCACCTGGACCCCGGCATCATTCACATCGTCCACGCTCGCCACGGCAAAACGCCCGCGCACCTGCGAATCAACCGGCACCGGCGCGGTGAAACGCACCCGGTTCAGACCATAGTTGACACCCATCCGCTGCTTGAGCGCCACGGTTTGTTGCAGCAACGCCGGGATCAGCGACAACGTCAGAAAACCATGCGCAATCGGACCGCCGAACGGCGATTCGCGCCGCGCCCTTTCGGGATCGACGTGAATCCATTGATGATCGCCGGTTGCTGCGGCAAAGCCGTTCACGCTTGGCTGATCCACCGTCAGCCAGTCGCTGACGAGCGGCTCGCCGCCCACCAGAGAACGCAGTGCCTGCGCATCGAGTCCTACGGTGTCGCGCTTCATGCGGCGGCTCCCGGATGACGCAAACCGAATAGCCCTTTCGAGCGCACGGTGATCACCGTCTCACCGTGCTGATTGATGCCCCGCCATTCGGTGGAGACGAGGCCACGGTCCGGCTTGCTCGACGACACGCGCTTGTCCAGAACCGCATTCGTCATGCGGATCGTGTCGCCGACGCGCACCGGCTTGAGCCAGCGGATTTCATCGATGCCGGGCGAGCCCATCGAAGTGGACCCGGCAAACGCGTTGCGCACCAGCAGCCCCATCATCACCGAGCAGGTGTGCCAGCCGCTCGCGATCAATCCGCCGAACGGCGAAGCGGCGGCCGCGTCGTCGTCGACGTGAAACGGCTGCGGATCGAACTTTTCGGCAAACTCCACGATCTCCTCGCGCGTGAACGTGTGTTCGCCGCATTCGATGACCGCACCGACTTCCATATCTTCGAAACTCAATCCCATGGTGACACCTCACTCGTTAGGACCGGCCACACAATCACACTTCTGCGGTGGCAAAAGCAGGTAACGCGGCAAACCGCGCAAGATGATGATCGACGTCGCCGAGCGTGGTTTCGATGATCGCGAGACGCTTGAACAGATGGGCGGCCGCAACTTCGTTCGTCACGCCCATGCCGCCGTGCAACTGCACCGCCTGCTGGCCGACGAAACGCGCCGCCTGCCCCACGCGCACCTTCGCTGCCGAGACTGCACGGCGCCGTTCATCGGCATCGGTGCTGGCGTAGCGCCCCGCAGCCAGATACGTCACCGAGCGCGCCTGCTCCGCGTGAATCAGCATTTCGACCATGCGGTGCTGCAGGGCCTGAAAGCGTGCGATCGGCTGGCCGAACTGCTGGCGTGTTTTCGTGTATTCGACGGTGGCATGGTTCAGCGCATCAAGTGCGCCTACTGCTTCCGCGCACAACAGCACGGTGCCATAGTCGGCGATCTGCTCGAGCGCCGCTGCGCCCGCATGCTGACCACCGAGACGTCGCGCAGGCGTGCCTTCGAACGACAGCGAAGCCGCGCGTTGCCCGTCGATGGTGCGGTAATCCGTGACCTGCGTACCGCCTGCATCGCGTGCGACGACGAACAAAGCGATCTCGCCGTTCAGACGTGCAGGCACGATCCAGTGGTCCGCCTGAGCGCCATGTAGAACAACCGACTTCTTGCCGCTCAGCACGTACTGCTCGCCTTGCTGCGTCGCTGCGGTATCGACTGCGAACAGGTCGTAGCGGGCATGCGGTTCGTGAAAGGCGACCGCGAGCTTGATCTCGCCTTGCGCCGCGCGTTCGAGCAGCGCGGCATCTTCACCCTGCGCTGAATCAGCCGAACCTGCAATCCGCAATGCCTCGATGCCCACTGCCGTCGCCCAGTAAGGCTCAACCACGAGCGCGCGGCCCAGTTCCTGCATCACGACAAGCATATCCACAGGACTGCCATTGAAGCCGCCCTGCTCTTCCGGCACCGGCAATGCTGTCAACCCAAGTTCCGTGAACGCCGCCCAATGCGTGTCCGATACGCCCGCGTCCGAATACACGATAGCCTGGCGCGCTTCGAAACCGTAGTTCTTGTCCAGGTAACGGCGCAGCGCGTCGGCGAATTGCTGTTGTTCGTCGGTAAAAGTGAAGTCCATGCGCCGCTCCTCAGAGTCCGAGAATCATCTGCGCGATGATGTTCTTTTGAATTTCGTTCGAGCCGCCGTAGATCGACGTCTTGCGGAAGTTGAAGTAGTACGCGGCCAGCGGTGCGGCATCATCGTCGCCGGCAATGCTGTGGGCGCGTTCGCCTTCGAGGAACGACACGTCGAACGGCGCGGCCAGCGGGCCGATGGCTTCAAACATCAACTCGGTCAGGCCCTGCTGGACTTCCGTGCCCTTGATCTTCAGCATCGACGCTTCCGGTCCCGGTCCGCGCCCACCTGCCTCATTGGCAACGACGCGTTGCACCGTGACTTCGAGCGCCATCAATTCGATTTCGAGGCTCGCGACTTTCGCGGCGAACACCGGGTCGAGCAGCAGTGGTTTGCCGTTTTTCTTCTGATCGAGCGCAAGGCGTTTCAGGAACACGAGTTCGCGCTTCGACTGACCGACGCGCGCAATCCCCGTACGCTCGTGGCCGAGCAGATATTTGGCGTAGGTCCACCCGCGGTTTTCGTCACCGACCAGATTCTCGACGGGTACCTTCACGTCTTCGAAGAACACTTCATTGACTTCATGATCTTCGTCGAGCGTGATGATCGGGCGCACCGTGATGCCCGGCGTTTTCATATCGATCAACAGGAACGAGATACCCTCCTGCTTTTTCGCGCCGCTGTCGGTGCGCACGAGGCAGAACATCATGTCGGCGTACTGGCCGAGCGTGGTCCAGGTCTTCTGGCCGTTCACGACGTAGTGATCGCCCACCCGCTCCGCGCGCGTGCGCAGCGAAGCGAGGTCCGAGCCCGAGCCGGGTTCCGAGTAGCCCTGGCACCACCAGTCCGAGCCGTCCAGAATACGCGGCAGATAGTGGCGCTTTTGCGCCTCGCTGCCGTATTTCATCAACACGGGTGCGACCATCGACACACCGAACGGCAACACCGAGGGCGCGCCAATGCGGGCGCACTCTTCGTCCCAGATGTGCCGTTGCGTGGCGTCCCAGCCGGGGCCGCCGTATTCGGTCGGCCAGGCGATCACCGACCAGCCGCGCGTGCCGAGCAGCTTGTGCCAGTTCGCGAAGTCCGCGCGGTTCAGACGTTTGTGATTGAGTACTTTGTCGCTTAGCTCGCGGGGCAAATTCGCCTCGAGCCAAGCGCGGATGTCGGCGCGGAACGCGTCGTCAGCGGGGGAATAATCCAGATTCATGCGCAGTGTCTCCTGGCCGCGGCTCTCCCGCCGCCAGTGAGCCGCTGCGCTATTGCAACGGTTCCTTCAGAGCGGCCGGGATCGGCAGCGACATCACTTCAATGCCTTCTTCAACCAGGGCTTTGGCATCTTCCGGTGTCGTAACACCGCGAATGCTGCGTGCAGGCGCTTCGTTGTAGTGAATGCGCCGTGCTTCCTCGGCGAAGCGGTCACCCACGTTCTCAGTCTTTTCCAGTACCTCGCGCAGGGCGCGCATCATACGCGCCTGCTGCTCTTCCGAGCCCGCATGGGCTTGCGCCGCAGTCGCACCCGACAGATTCAGACGGGGCGCCGACGGCAAACGGCTCACTTCGGTCGCGCCGCAAATAGGACATTCGACAAGCTTGCGGGACAACTGCGACTCAAAGTCTTCGGCGGAGGCGAACCAGCCTTCAAACCGATGGCCGTGCGGGCACTGTAGATCGAGGACCTTCATGTGGAATCAGGGCTTGCGTATGAGTTTAGCGCAAAATAGAAATTTGTGAACGGTCGTTCGTAAATTTTGCTGTGGGCGACTTTGGCACGCGGTCCGGGCACGTTTTCGTGCCCGGGAACAACCGAGCGTGCGTGCGCGATTCTAACGCTTTGCGCCGATGGCCGCCGACGCGCCATAAAACGGGTCGGCCAGCGGTTTGCCAGCAGGTCTGCCACGGGTTTGCCAACAACAACGGCAGCCTTGTGGGCTGCCGTTTATTTCACCTCGTGACTGATTGCCAGGTGCTGGCGCAACTCGAAGCGACGGTACACGATCAACGCATGTGATCGGGATCAGTCAGGTTCAGGCTCCGCCGACGCCCATGCGCCGGACAAAACCTTCTCCAGCCAGAACGTGCCGATAATCGTCTTGACGTCGGTGATCTTGCCGGTCCGCACCCATTCCGATACCTCGGGGACGGTCGCCGTGAAAAGTTCGAGGAACTCCCCTTCGTCGAGCTTGCGATCGCCGGCAGTCAGGCCGCGCGCGAGGTAGATGTCGATAAATTCGGTCGAGTACGAAATGATCGGATGGATGCGCGTCAGATAGACATATTCGCGCGCCGTATAACCGGTCTCTTCCTGCAGTTCACGTTTTGCGCAAGCAAGCGAGCCTTCGCTCGGATCCAGTTTGCCGGCCGGATACTCATGCATCACCTTGCCGATCGGATAGCGGTACTGGCACTCCATCAGCACGCGGCCGTCGTCGAACAACGGAATCACCATCACGGCGCCCGGATGTTTGACGTACTCGCGGGTCGCGCTCTTACCATCCGGCAGGCGGACGGTGTCGCACTTGAGGGTCAGGAAAGGGCCTTGATGGAGCGTCTTGCTCTCAAGGCAGGTCTCGGTGAGCGTAGCGTCGTGATCGGGGAGTTCAGCCATGTGCGACCTCAGGACAGCGTGGTGCGCGACGGCTCAGGCCGTCAGCGCCGTTTGACGAGATACTGGAAGGTGAAGCCGGGAAACGCAAACACCAGAAACAGACTGAAGGTGATCGCGTAGAACTGCCAGCCCTGCTCGAAGCGGTTGCCCGCCCGAGCTTCGAGCATAAAGCCGAACGCGCCCGCGACAAAATAAAGCACGATCAGCTCGGCAAGCCGCAGCCAGACGCTCTTCTTCACCGCCTTGAGCGGCACGAAGGCGAAGAGGCGTTGATTCGCGAACGGCACGTTGGCGCCCACGAGCGCCAACAACACAATAAACCAGCCAGCAGCCGACATCAGAACGTCAGAGTATGGGTGATCGCTTGCAGGCAAACCTTCAGCAGCGGATCGGGCACGATGCCGAGCACCAGCACAGCCAAACCGTTAAGCGCCAGCAACGCGCGGTTGCAGGTATCGGCCTGGATCGGCGTCGTGTCGACCGGGTCGTCGAAGTACATCAGCTTGACGATACGCAGGTAGTAGAACGCGCCGAACAGCGAGGTGATCACGGCCAGCACGGCCAGCCACGTCAGACCTGCGTTCATCGTCGCTTGCAGCACGGCGAGCTTCGCGTAGAAACCGACCGCCGGCGGAACGCCCGCGAGCGAGAACATCATGATCATCATCACGAACGCGAACACCGGGCTGCGCTGATTGAGGCCCTTGAAGTCGTCGAGCGTCTCGGCTTCGAAGTCGCGGCGTGCCAGCAACATGACGATGCCGAAGGTGCCGAGCGTCGTCACCAGGTAGACGATGCTATAGAACATCGCCGAGCCGTATGCGTTCGCCGCGCCACTCGTCTTGCCGTCCACCACACCGGCCAGCAGGCCCAGCAGCACGAAGCCCATGTTCGAGATGGCCGAGTAAGCGAGCATCCGCTTGATGTTGCGCTGGACGATACCGGTGATATTCCCCACGATCAGCGACAGCGCCGCGAGGATCACCAGCATTTCCTGCCAGTCGACCGCCAGCGGCAGCAGACCCATCACGAGAAAGCGCAGGCCCCACGCGAAGGCGGCAACCTTCGGGCCACCGCCCGTCAGCAGCGTCATGGCCGTCGGTGCACCTTGATACACGTCAGGCACCCACATGTGGAACGGCACCGCGCCCATCTTGAACGCCACGCCGGCGACCACAAAGATCACGCCGAACAGCAGCACCACGTCGTTGATGCGGCCCGAAGCGACCGCCTTGAACACTTCATTGATATCCAGCGAACCGGTTGCGCCGTACAGCATCGAGATGCCGTAAAGCAGGAAACCGGATGCCAGTGCGCCCAGCACGTAATACTTCATCGCCGCTTCGTTCGACTGCGCAGCGTCGCGGCGCAGCGCGATCACCGCATACAGCGACAGCGACATCAGTTCGAGACCGAGGTACAGCGTCAGGAAGTTGTTGCCGGAGATCATCACCAGCTGGCCTAGCAGCGAGAACATGCCCAGCAGGAAGAAGTCGCCGCGGTACAGTTCGCGGTCTTCAAGGTACCTGCGCGAGTAGATGATCGACACCGCGTAACCGAGCGACACCACCGCCTTCATTACGCTGCCGAAGGCGTCCACCACGTACATGTGCCCGAAGAAGTAATACACGTGCGGGTCGAAAGAGTTCACGCCGAACCAGATGCCCGCAATCAGCGTCGAGAACAGGGCGATGAAATACGTGGTCCGTCGCGCCGCCTGGCCGAAGAACGTGTCGTTGAGCCACGCGAGAACTACGGCGAGCATCAACAGGCCGTCGGGCAACAGGGCAGTCATAGGTGCGTTTTGCATGGTGTTTTGATTCCTCCGCTCTGCGTTACTGTGGCAACGGCAGTTTCGACTGCGCAACGTGGGAGAGGAGGTTTTCCACGGATACGTGCATCACATCGGTAAAAGGCTTCGGATACAGGCCCATGAACAGCGTCAATGCGGCCAGCACAAGCAGCATGAAGAACTCGCGGTTGTTGATATCGAGCAGCTTCTTCACGTGGTCGTTTGCCACCGCGCCAAAATACACGCGCTTGTACATCCACAGCGTGTAGGCCGCGCCCAGAATCAGCGTGACCGCGGCGCCGCCTGCAATCCAGAAGTTGTACTGGACCGCAGCCAGAATCACCATAAACTCGCCGACGAACCCGGAAGTGCCCGGCAGGCCGCAATTGGCCATGGCAAACAGCATCACCAGCGCGGCGAACTTCGGCATCACGTTCACGACGCCGCCGTAATCGGCGATCTGGCGCGAGTGCATACGGTCATACAGCACGCCGATACACAGGAACATCGCGCCCGAGACGAAACCGTGCGAGATCATCTGCACGATCGCGCCTTCCGCGCCGAGCTGATTGAAGATGAAGAAGCCGAGCGTGACGAAGCCCATGTGCGCGATCGACGAATACGCGACCAGCTTCTTCATGTCCGCCTGCACCATCGCAACCAGACCAATGTAGATAACCGCAATCAGCGACAGCGTGATGACGACTGGAGCCAGGAAGTGGCTGGCGTCCGGCGTGACCGGCAGCGAGAAGCGCAGGAAACCGTACGCGCCGAGCTTCAGCATGATCGCCGCCAGCACCACCGAGCCGCCCGTCGGCGCTTCCACGTGGGCGTCAGGCAACCACGTATGGACCGGCCACATCGGCACCTTCACCGCAAAGGCAAGGAAGAACGCTATGAACAGCAATATCTGCGGCGTCATGGCGATCTTCGTGGTCTGCCACGTCGCCAGATCGAAGGTGCCCGTCTGCGTGTACAGATAGAGCAGCGCGACCAGCATCAGCAGCGAACCCATCAGCGTGTACAGGAAGAACTTGAACGCCGCATACACGCGGTTCGGCCCACCCCACACGCCGATGATGATGTACATCGGAATCAGCGTCGCTTCGAAGAACACGTAAAACAGCATTCCGTCCGCTGCGCTGAACACGCCGACCATGATGCCGGACAAGATCAGGAAAGAAGCGAAATACTGACCCACGTTCTTCGTAATGACCTGCCACCCGGCAATCACGACGATCACCGTGATCAATGCGGTCAACACCACGAACCACATCGAGATGCCGTCCACCCCAAGGTGATAGGTAATGTTGAAGCGCTCGATCCAATGCACGTTTTCAACAAACTGCAGATCCGCCGTGCTCGAATCGAAGCTGGTGAACAGCGGAATCGTGACGATGAAGCTGAGAACAGAACCAACCAGCGCGAGCCAGCGCGCCGGACCAGGATTCTTGTCAGAGCCGATAGCAAGGACCAGGAGGCCGAACAGAATCGGCAACCAGATCGCGATACTTAAAATCGGATACGTGTGCATTGTGTGGTGTCCCCTCGCCTTCTCTTATTTGCCGCCAAGCGTTACAAACAGGGTCAGGAGCCCCAGCATGCCGATGATCATGGCAAACGCGTAATGGTAGATGTAGCCCGACTGGAGGAAGCGGATCACACCCGCAAACCAGCCGATAAAGCGCGCGCTGCCATTGACGATACCGTCGATGACCACCACGTCGCCCTCTTTCCAAAGGCCCCGGCCGATCGCCACGGCGCCGCGTGCGAACACGACTTCGTTGATCTTGTCGAGGTAGTACTTGTTATCGAGCAGCGTATAGATCGGGCCAAAGGCGCGGCGGATGACCGGCGGCAGATCCGGACGCTTCAGGTACAGGAACCATGACACGACCACACCGGCGAGCGCCAGCCAGACCGGCAGACCCGACACCGAGTGCAGGCCCATCAACGCCCAACCCTGGAATTCTTCGGCCATCTCCGACACCGCCGGATGGTTTGCGCCGATGAAGATCACCTTGTCGAACACCACGCCGTGCGCGAAGAAATCGCCGAACAGCAGCGGACCGATCGCGATCGCACCGATGATGACCGACGGAATGGCCAGCAGCACCAGCGGCAACCACACCACCCACGGGCTTTCATGCGGCTCGTGTGCGTGGCCGTGATCGTCGTGACCGTGCGCATCGTGGCCGTGGCCATGGTCGTCATGGCCGTGCGCAGCGTGCGCGGCAGCTTCGATGCCCATCGGCGAATCCGGATGCTTCGGCTTGCGGAAACGCTCCTCACCGTGGAACACGAGGAAGTACATACGGAACGAGTACAGCGCCGTGACGAACACGCTCGCCACCACCGCGAAGTACGCGAAATCCGAACCCGGCAGATGCGACAGCTTCACCGCGTCGATGATCGAGTCTTTCGAGTAGAAGCCCGAGAAAAACGGCGTGCCGATCAGCGCCAGCGAACCGATCAGCGACGTGATCCACGTGATCGGCATGTACTTGCGCAGGCCGCCCATGTTGCGCATGTCCTGATCGTGGTGCATGCCTATGATCACCGAGCCTGCGCCGAGGAACAGCAGCGCCTTGAAGAACGCATGCGTCATCAGGTGGAACATGGCGACCGGGTAAGCCGAGACGCCGAGCGCCACCGTCATGTAGCCAAGCTGCGAGAGCGTGGAGTAAGCCACCACACGCTTGATGTCGTTCTGGACGATCCCGAGGAAGCCCATGAACAGCGCAGTAATCGCGCCGATCACCGTCACGAACGACAGCGCCGTATCCGACAGTTCGAACAGCGGCGACATGCGCGTGACCATGAAGATACCGGCCGTCACCATGGTTGCCGCGTGGATCAGTGCGGAGATCGGTGTCGGGCCTTCCATCGAATCCGGCAACCAGACGTGCAGCGGGAACTGCGCCGACTTACCCATTGCGCCGATGAAAAGGCAGATACACGCCACCGTCAGCAGACCCCAGCTGGTGCCCGGGAACGTCAGCGAAGCGAGCTCATGGCTCTTTGCGAAGATGTCGCCATAGTTCAGCGAACCGCCAAACGCCAGCAGGAGGCCGATGCCCAGCAGGAAACCGAAGTCACCCACGCGGTTCACGATGAACGCCTTCATGTTCGCGTAGATCGCGCTTTCACGCGTGAAGTAGAAGCCGATCAGCAGATACGACACCAGACCCACCGCTTCCCAGCCGAAGAACAGCTGCAGCAGGTTGTTGCTCATCACGAGCATCAGCATCGAGAACGTGAACAGCGCGATGTACGAGAAGAAGCGCTGGTAACCGTCGTCGTCGGCCAGGTAGCCGATCGTGTAGATGTGCACCATCAGCGACACGAAGGTCACGACGCACATCATCATCGCCGTGAGCGAATCGACGAGGAAGCCGATTTCGAACTTCAGCTTGCCGACCGACATCCACTCGTAGATCGTCGCGTTGAAGCTCGCGCCGTTCAGTACGTCGAAGAAGAC
>NZ_JAMFSB010000062.1 GCF_026225065.1 Paraburkholderia sp.
GGTGTGGGACATCCTCGAAGAGGTGATCCGCGAACATCCGGTCATGCTGAACCGTGCGCCGACGCTGCACCGTCTTGGCATTCAGGCGTTCGAGCCGGTGCTGATCGAAGGTAAGGCAATCCAGCTGCACCCGCTCGTTTGCGCGGCGTTCAACGCCGACTTCGACGGTGACCAGATGGCTGTGCACGTGCCGCTGTCGCTCGAAGCGCAGATGGAAGCGCGTACGCTGATGCTGGCGTCGAACAACATCCTGTTCCCGGCTAACGGCGACCCGTCGATCGTGCCGTCGCAGGATATCGTGCTCGGTTTGTACTACGCGACCCGTGAAGCTGTGAACGCCAAGGGCGAAGGCCTGACGTTCACCGGCGTCTCGGAAGCGCTGCGTGCTTACGAAAACAAGGAAGTCGAGCTGGCCTCGCGCGTCAACGTACGGATCACTGAAATGGTCCACAACGAAGACACGTCGGAAGGTGCGCCGAAGTTCGTGCCGAAGATCACGCTGTATCCGACGACCGTTGGCCGTTCGATCCTGTCGGAAATTCTGCCGCCGGGTCTGCCGTTCTCGGTGCTGAACAAGCCGCTGAAGAAGAAGGAAATCTCGCGCCTCATCAACACCGCATTCCGCAAGTGCGGTCTGCGTGAAACGGTGATTTTCGCCGACCAGTTGATGCAGTCGGGTTTCCGTCTGGCAACGCGCGCCGGTATTTCGATCTGCGTGGACGACATGCTCGTGCCGCCGCAAAAAGAACAGATCGTCGGCGACGCCGCGAAGAAGGTGAAGGAATACGACCGTCAGTACATGTCGGGTCTCGTCACGTCGCAAGAGCGCTACAACAACGTGGTCGACATCTGGTCGGCAACGTCGGAAGCGGTCGGCAAGGCGATGATGGAACAGCTCTCGACGGAGCCGGTGGTCGATCGCGACGGTAATCAGACGCGTCAAGAGTCGTTCAACTCCATCTACATGATGGCCGACTCGGGTGCTCGTGGTTCCGCAGTTCAGATTCGTCAGCTGGCCGGTATGCGTGGCCTGATGGCGAAGCCGGATGGCTCGATCATCGAGACGCCGATTACGGCGAACTTCCGCGAAGGCCTGAACGTGTTGCAGTACTTCATCTCGACCCACGGTGCACGTAAGGGTCTGGCTGATACGGCACTGAAGACGGCAAACTCGGGTTACCTGACACGTCGTCTGGTGGACGTGACGCAGGATCTGGTGGTGGTCGAAGACGATTGCGGTACGTCGAACGGCGTCGCCATGAAGGCGTTGGTCGAAGGCGGTGAAGTCGTCGAAGCCCTGCGTGACCGTATTTTGGGTCGCGTGGCGGTGGCTGACGTCGTCAATCCGGAATCGCAGGAAACGCTGTTTGAATCGGGCACATTGCTCGACGAAGACGCGGTCGAAGAAATCGAACGCCTCGGCATCGACGAAGTGCGCGTGCGTACGCCGCTGACTTGCGAAACGCGTTACGGTCTGTGCGCAGCCTGCTACGGCCGCGACCTGGGCCGCGGCTCGTCGGTCAACGTCGGTGAGGCAGTGGGCGTGATTGCTGCTCAGTCGATCGGTGAACCGGGCACACAGCTGACGATGCGTACGTTCCACATTGGTGGTGCGGCGTCGCGTGCGGCGGTGGCCTCGTCGATCGAAGCCAAGTCGAACGGTACGGTGCGTTTCACGTCGACGATGCGTTACGTGACGAATGCGAAGGGCGAGCAGATCGTCATCTCGCGTTCGGGCGAAGCGATGATCACCGACGACCATGGCCGTGAGCGTGAACGTCACAAGGTGCCGTACGGCGCGACGCTGTTACAGTTGGACGGCGCGCAGATCAAGGCCGGCACGCAACTGGCGACGTGGGACCCGATGACGCGTCCGATCATCACCGAGTACGGTGGTACGGTGAAGTTCGAAAACGTCGAAGAAGGCGTGACGGTTGCCAAGCAGATCGACGATGTGACGGGTCTCTCGACGCTGGTCGTGATCGACGTGAAGCGCCGCGGTTCGCAAGCGTCGAAGACGGTGCGTCCGCAGGTCAAGCTGCTCGATGCGAGCGGTGAAGAAGTCAAGATCCCGAACACCGAGCACTCGGTGCAGATCGGCTTCCAGGTCGGCGCTCTGATCACCGTGAAGGACGGTCAGCAAGTGCAGGTGGGTGAAGTGCTCGCACGTATCCCGACCGAATCGCAGAAGACGCGTGACATTACCGGCGGTTTGCCGCGTGTGGCCGAACTGTTCGAAGCCCGTTCGCCGAAGGACGCTGGTATCCTGGCGGAAGTCACGGGTACGACGTCGTTCGGTAAGGACACGAAGGGCAAGCAGCGTCTCGTTATTACGGACCTCGAGGGCAACCAGCACGAGTTCCTGATCGCGAAGGAAAAGCAGGTTCTGGTGCACGATGGTCAGGTCGTCAACAAGGGCGAAATGATTGTCGACGGGCCGGCGGATCCGCACGATATCCTGCGTCTGCAGGGAGTCGAAGCGCTGTCGCGTTACATCGTGGACGAAGTGCAGGACGTGTACCGTCTGCAGGGCGTGAAGATCAACGACAAGCACATTGAAGTGATTGTTCGTCAGATGCTGCGCCGCGTGCAGATTACGGACAACGGCGATACGCGTTTCATCCCGGGCGAACAGGTCGAGCGGTCGGATATGCTCGACGAGAACGACCGTATGATCGCGGAAGACAAGCGTCCGGCAACGTACGAAAACGTCTTGCTCGGTATCACGAAGGCGTCGCTGTCGACCGATTCGTTCATCTCTGCGGCATCGTTCCAGGAAACGACCCGCGTGCTGACCGAAGCGGCGATTATGGGCAAGCGCGACGACCTGCGTGGTCTGAAGGAAAACGTGATCGTCGGCCGTCTGATTCCGGCCGGTACGGGTCTCGCGTTCCACAAGGCACGTAAGAGCAAGGAACTGTCCGACCGCGAGCGTTTCGATCAGATCGCAGCGGAAGAGTCGTTCGAATTCGGCACACCGGAAACCCCGGCCGCCGAACAGCAGCACTCAGGCGAGTAAGTTCGAGCGGCGCAAGCCGCTTGGCCTCGTAAGCCAGAAGCCGCTCAGTTTCGACTGAGCGGCTTTTTTTTGTCGACAGGTTAGTGCTTTAGCACTTACTTCTGTCCCACGCACCACGGTCGTTTTTGACGCGCTTTTGTCCGGTTTTATGGGCCGATTGGCTAACGTTGTCGGAAAGCGCGGGCGCAGCACGAATGCGTTGGTAAAATTCGTGTTACCGGCAATACGCTGTCCTCTCTCAAATTCATGTCCCGTTCGCTCGAAATCCTCAACGAAGTCTTCGGCTACCCCGTGTTCAGAGGGCAACAGGGGGAGATTGTCGAGCACGTCGCTGGTGGCGGCGATTGCCTCGTGTTGATGCCGACGGGCGGCGGCAAATCGCTCTGTTATCAGATTCCATCGCTGGTGCGGCGCGAGGCTGGGCTAGGCGCGGGCATCGTGGTCTCGCCGCTGATCGCGCTGATGCAGGACCAGGTCGCCGCGCTCAAGGAAGTCGGCGTGCGCGCGGCGTATCTGAATTCGACCTTGTCTGGACCGGAGGCTGCTGCGACTGAGCGCGCCTTGCGCGAGGGCGAGATTGATCTTCTGTATGTCGCGCCAGAGCGGCTGATGACGTCGCGCTTCCAGGAACTGCTCGAGCGGACCCGTATTGGGCTGTTTGCAATCGACGAAGCGCACTGCGTGTCGCAATGGGGGCACGACTTCCGCCCTGAGTACATTCAGCTGTCGGTGCTGCACGAGCGTTTTCCGAACGTGCCGCGCATCGCCCTCACGGCTACCGCCGACGCTATCACGCGCGATGAGATCATCCACCGCCTGGCTCTCGACGATGCGCGGGTTTTCGTTTCTAGCTTCGACCGTCCGAACATCCGGTACCGCATCGTCGAAAAGGACAACGCGCGGACGCAACTGCTCGATTTCATCCGCGCCGAGCATTCCAGGCCCGACGGCACGACTGACGCCGGGGTCGTGTATTGCCTGTCGCGTCGCAAGGTGGAAGAGACTGCGGAGTGGCTGAAAGAAAAGGGCATGCGCGCGCTGCCTTATCACGCGGGCATGGAGTTCGAGATTCGCCAGAAGCATCAGGAGATGTTCCAGCGCGAGGAAGGCATCGTCATGTGCGCAACGATCGCATTTGGCATGGGCATCGACAAGCCCGATGTGCGTTTTGTCGCCCACCTCGATTTGCCGAAGAGCGTCGAAGGCTACTACCAGGAAACGGGCCGCGCGGGCCGCGACGGCATGCCGGCGAACGCTTGGATGGCCTACGGCCTCGGCGATGTCGTGCAGCAGCGCAAGATGATCGACGAGTCGGACGCCGACGATGCGCATAAGCGTGTGCAGACCGGCAAGCTCGACGCGCTGCTAGGCCTGTGCGAAGCGGCGACATGCCGCCGGGTGCGTCTGCTTAACTATTTCGGCGAATCCAGCAAACCCTGCGGCAATTGCGATACCTGTCTTGAACCGCCCGACACCTGGGACGCGACGCGGGAGGCGCAAATGGCGCTGTCCTGCGTGTTCCGCGCGCAACGGGCGAGTGGTTTCCACTTCGGCGCCGGCCACCTGATCGACATCTTGCGTGGCAACAGCAGCGAAAAGATCCTGCAGCGCGGCCATGAAAAGTTGACCACCTTCGGAATAGGCGCGGCTCTGGGCGAGCCGGAATGGCGCGCCGTCTTCCGCCAGCTCGTCGCATTCGGCTACCTGACGGTCGACCATGAGGGCTTTGGCTCGCTGGTGCTCACCGAGGCAAGCAAAGCGGTACTCAAGAGCGAGCAGAACGTCACGATGCGCCGCTACGTGAAGCCGACGCGCACTCGCCAGTCGTCCAGTCGTACTAGCGAGCGCGCGGACCCAACGATCGGCATGGGGCCGCGCGAGCGCGCCCGCTGGGACCGTTTGCGCGCCTGGCGTACCGAGACGGCGAAGACCGACGGGGTACCGGCCTACGTTATCTTCCACGACGCGACTTTGGCGGAAATCGCCCGCAATGGCCCCGATTCGATCGAGACCCTGCGCGGCATTCCCGGCATGGGCGCGCGCAAACTGGACCGCTTCGGCTGGGAATTGCTCGAAGTGGTCGGTGCCGATTAGGCACCGCAGAGTCAGTCAGGGCTTAGAGGCCTCGCAAGCTATTGACTCACTTAGTCTTTTCGGAATATTATGCTAGGTTCCGGTTCTTGGAATGCCGCTGCGCGGATCAAAGCAAGTTGAGCTCGCGCGCTGGCAATCGGACCCGGAAGTTCGATGCGCAATCGTTTCTGCTTTGCCCAGAAAGATTTGCGTCGATTTTGTTCAATTTCAGGAATAAACAATGCCAACCATCAATCAACTGGTTCGCAAAGGCCGCGCTTCCGAAACAGTGAAGAGCAAGAGCCCGGCTTTGCAGGACTGCCCCCAGCGTCGCGGCGTGTGCACTCGCGTGTACACCACGACGCCGAAGAAGCCGAACTCGGCACTTCGTAAGGTCGCCAAGGTGCGCCTGACGAACGGCTTCGAAGTCATTTCGTACATTGGTGGTGAAGGCCACAACCTGCAGGAACACTCGGTCGTGCTGATTCGCGGCGGTCGTGTGAAGGACTTGCCGGGTGTGCGTTACCACATGGTTCGCGGCTCGCTGGATACCCAGGGCGTCAAGGATCGTAAGCAAGCTCGTTCGAAGTACGGTGCTAAGCGCGCCAAGGCTGGCAAGTAATTAGCCGGTCAGTAGTTTCAGGTCGCCTGCAAAGGCGGTATTAGCGGTGGTGCCGGAATCGCCGGTGCTGTCGAGTAAGTGGTCACCCGACCGGGCTGGTAAATCGTAAGAGATGAATCGGGTTAGTTGGTGGCCGCGGGGCTAAAAATAGCTCCAACTGAAAAAGTTAAAGGAAGAAACATGCCGCGTCGTCGCGAAGTCCCCAAGCGGGAAGTGTTGCCGGATCCGAAGTTCGGTAACGTAGATGTAGCCAAGTTCATGAACGTGCTGATGCTCTCCGGCAAGAAGTCGGTTGCCGAGCGTATCGTGTATGGCGCTTTTGAACAGATCCAGACCAAGGGTGGCAAGGACCCGCTGGAAGTGTTCACGGTAGCGCTCAACAACGTGAAGCCGGTGGTCGAAGTGAAGAGCCGTCGCGTTGGTGGTGCGAACTATCAAGTTCCAGTCGAAGTGCGTCCGTCGCGTCGTATGGCATTGGCGATGCGTTGGTTGCGCGAAGCTGCGAAGAAGCGCAGCGAGAAGTCGA
>NZ_JAMFSB010000419.1 GCF_026225065.1 Paraburkholderia sp.
ATGAGGGCGAGCCGTACACGATTTCCGCCATCCGTCTGTCCGGTAACCTGCTCGATCGCCAGGCAGAGCTAACGAAACTCGTCAAGATCAAACCGGGTGACCGCTTCTCGGCTGCCAGGCTGAAGGCTGCCACCAAGGCGGTGGTCGACAAGCTCGGTGAATATGGTTACGCGTTTGCCACGGTGAACGCACAGCCGCAGATCGACCAGCTGCACCATACCGTCGACCTGACGCTGCAGGTCGATCCGAGCCGCCGCGTCTATGTGCGCCGCATCAACATTATCGGCAACACCCGCACGCGCGACGAAGTCGTGCGTCGCGAAATGCGCCAGCTCGAAAGCTCGTGGTTCGACTCGAGCCGTCTCGCGCTGTCGAAAGACCGGATCAACCGTCTCGGCTACTTCACCGACGTCGATGTGACGACGATACCGGTCGAAGGCACGGCGGACCAGGTGGACGTCGACGTGAAGGTTACGGAAAAGCCGACTGGCTCCGTTACCCTCGGTCTTGGCTACGGTTCCGGCGAAGGCCCGATCATTTCGGCGGGCGTGTCGCAGGACAACGTATTCGGTTCGGGCACCAGCCTCGCGGTGAACGTCAACACGGCCACCACGTTCCGTACGCTGACGGTCACGCAGGTCGACCCGTACTTCACGGTAGACGGCATCAAGCGGATTACCGACGTCTACTACCGTACCAGCGAGCCGCTGTACTACTCGAATACGACCGACACGAGCTTCCGGATCATCACCGCGGGCGCGGATATGAAGTTCGGCATTCCGTTCTCCGAATCGGACATGGTGTACTTCGGTCTCGGCTTCGAACAGAACCGTCTGGACGTCGACGCGACCACGCCGCAGAGCTATATCGACTACGTGAACGACTTCGGCCGCGTGTCGAACAACGTGCCGCTGACGATCGGCTGGTCGCGTGACAATCGCGACAGCGCACTGGTGCCGAGCCGCGGTTACTTTACGCAAGCGAACGCCGAATGGGGTTCGCCGATCGGCAGTACGCCTTACTATAAGGCCGACCTGCAAGCACAGTATTACTACTCGTTCGCGCGCGGCTTCGTGCTGGGCCTGAACTTCCAGGGTGGTTACGGTAACGGCCTTGACGGCAAGCCGTTCCCGATTTTCAAGAACTACTATGCAGGCGGTATCGGTTCGGTGCGCGGCTACGAGCCGAGCTCGCTGGGGCCGCGCGATGCGACCACGGGCGATCCGATCGGCGGTTCGAAGATGCTCGTGGGTAACATCGAACTGACGTTCCCGCTGCCGGGTACCGGCTACGACCGCACGCTGCGCGTCTTTACGTTCTTCGACGGCGGTAACGTCTGGGGCGACGAAGGCAGCAGTATCGGCGCGAATGGCCTGCGCTATGCGTATGGTGCGGGTCTCGCGTGGATCTCGCCGATCGGGCCGCTCAAGCTCAGCCTTGGCTTCCCGCTCGTCAAGCACTCCGGCGACCAGTACCAGAAGTTCCAGTTCCAGATCGGGACGGCGTTCTAAGTCTCACATCAAGTCGCCAAACGAGGGCAGCCATAGGCTGCCCTCAGTCGTTTACCGGCACTCGCTGCACCTCTCTGCGAACCTTTCTTGTGCTTCGGGATGCGAAAGGCGGCTTCGCTGCGAGCGCTGAACCGCGCTGCCGCCCTCAGAGCAGCAAATATGAAAATCAGGTAGGGTTCTTGCCGCGATTACAGCGCACGGTTGCGCGCGTATGCTGCATTTGCCAACCCTCGGCGTGCTTTGTTCGAGGCGCGGTTCGTAAGAGATGCCGCTCCGACGAGACGCGGCGAGAGGAAGAGACATCATGGATAACAACGGAACTGGACCAACCCACCCACACCCCCATCCCGGCGAGCGCCGGCGCGGCATCGTAGCCGGGCTCGTCTACGTGTTCGAGCAGGTTATGCCGGACCCGTTCGTCCTATCAATCGGCTTGACCGTGGTCGTTATTCTGCTGGCGTTCGCATTCGCGCCGCACGCGACTATCCCTGTGATCCTGACGTCCTGGTATGGCGGCACCTTCAACATTCTGGGCTTCGCGCTGCAGATGATCCTGATTCTGGCGACGGGTTATGCCATCGCCGAGGCGCCGCTCGTGCAACGCGGTTTGCGGGCGATGGCCGCCGGCGTGAGTACGCCGGCGCGTGCCGCGCTGCTGGTCTTTCCGATCGTCGCGGTGGCCGCGTGGTTGAACTGG
Source organism: Paraburkholderia sp. (assembly GCF_026225065.1). Taxonomy (GTDB): domain Bacteria; phylum Pseudomonadota; class Gammaproteobacteria; order Burkholderiales; family Burkholderiaceae; genus Paraburkholderia. The sequence goes on from NZ_JAMFSB010000419.1 coordinate 2,209, forward strand.
GGGTTCGGTCTGATCGTCGGGGCGTTGTTGTCGCGCGAAATCGCGAAGCGCGTGAAAGTGGACTTCGCGTGGCTCGTCGCGGGCAGTTATTCGGCCTGGTCGGTCTGCAACAGCGGGCTGTCGAGCTCGATCGCGTTGTCGCAGGCTTCGCATGGCAATGCCTTGAACCTGGTGGAGAAAGCCACCGGCCAGGTGATTCCGCTGAGCCAGACTGTGTTCGCCCCGTTCGTTTTCATTCCGACTGTGCTGGTGGTCGTGGTGATGACGGCGATCTTCATCCGGATGCACCCGAAACCTGAGCATGTGGTCGCCTTTAGCGAAACCGCCCCGGAAGCGGGTGCCGGCGCGAATGGCAGCACGCATGCCCAGGCGGACGCCGATCCGCACGCGCGTGGCGCGTTGCCGACGTCGTTCGCCGCCCGCGCCGAGCGCTCGATGCTGGGCACGCTGATCCTGCTCGTGCTGGGCATCGGTTACCTGACGATGACCTGGTATGCGAAGGGCTTCGAGCTGGACATCAACACGACGATCCTGATCTTTCTGTTGGTGGGGCTCGCGCTACAGCGCACCCCTATCGCCTACGCCGATGCGATTCGCCGCGCCGCGCGGCAGACCGGTTCGATGCTGCTGCAGTATCCGGTGTACGGCGGCATCATGGGCATCATGACGGGGACGGGCCTCGCATCGACGATTGCCAAGACCTTCGTAGCGATTGCCACGCCGGTGACTCTGCCGGTGCTGAGCTATCTGAGCTCGCTGATCATTACGTTGCTGATCCCGAGTGCGGGTGGGCACTGGGCCGTGCAGGGGCCGTTCGTGCTGCCGGCCGCGCTGAGCCTGCATGCGTCCGTGCCGCGCACCGCGATGGGCGTGGCGATGGCCGAGAACGTCTCCAACATGCTGCAGCCGTTCTGGGCAGTCCCCGTTGTAGCGATTGCAGGGATTCGCATTCAGCGCGTGATGGGCTACACGGCGGTCACCTTCGCGGTGTCGCTCGTAATTTACGGTGTTGCGCTCTGGCTGATTCCGTAAGACGCTGAGTCATGAGCCCGCGCGCCCGCCGTTGCC
>NZ_JAMFSB010000420.1 GCF_026225065.1 Paraburkholderia sp.
AGAGGGCGTAGGGGAGTGCGTCATGCTACGCCTCATGGCCACGAGCAAGCAAGGCGCTGCGCGAGTCGATTACCGCGCCAGCACGTTGCCCCTGAAACGCAGCACCATCTTGCAACCCGGCTGGTTGTCGTGGATTTCCACGTCGGCGTCGTGCACCCGCGCAATCGCCGCCACGAGGCTCAAGCCGAGGCCGTGACCGGCCGGCGCCTGGGCTTGCTGGCTAGGACTGCGATAGAACGGCCGCAGAACCGCCTCGCGTTCGCCCGCTTCAATACCGGGTCCTGAATCGGCCACTTGCAGGACTGGCTCGCCTGCCTCCATCCTCGTTTCGACCGAGATTGAGCCGCCGCCAGGGGTGAATTTCAGCGCGTTATCGAGCAGGTTTTCGATCGCACCGAACAGCAGATCGATATCGCCGCGCACCTGGACGGTTGCGGGCGCGTGCACCGACACCGTCAGACCACGGTCGTCAGCTACCGGCTCGTACAGATCCACGACGTCGCGAATCACGGTGTCGAGCGACACATCGCCAAAGCTCGCGCGTCGGCCGTCGGCTTCGATTTCCGCGATTCGCAGCAGGGCGGTAAAGCGATTGAGCACGACGTCCGATTGCACGATGGCCGCATCGACCGCGCTTTCGTAGTCGTCGACGCTGTTGGAGCGCCGGCGGGCACGTTCGAGACCTGCGCGCAGATGGGTCATCGGCGTGCGCAAGTCGTGTGCGATCCCGGCACACACACCTCTGACTTCGGCAACGAGCCGCTCGATCTCGTCGAGCATCGTGTTGACGATCTCAGCCAGGCGGTCCAGATCGTGATGCGTGCCGCGGGTCGGCAAGCGCCGGTTCAGTTGCCCCGCCATGATCTCGCGTCCAGTCAGGCTGATGGCGCGGATGCGGCGATTGGACATCGCGTTGAGCGCCGCGCCGCATCCCACGGCAAGGATGATCGTGAGCGTCAGGCCGACGCACAGCATTTTCAACAGCGTGTGATCGAAATAGCGGATCTCATCGATCGAGTGTCCGACGACGATGCGCACGCCGCTGACGGTAGGCACGATGATGCCGCGAAAGTGTTCGGTCTCGGTGCGGTCACCCTCGCGCACGATCTGCGGGTAATTGAACGGCTTACCGTCGTGCGCTAGCGGCAGGACGTGGATGTTACCGGCGAGCCACGTGCCGTCGGAATCGAAGACGCCGTAGGGACGGCTGCTCGCCACATCGCGCCGGCTCAGTGCATCGATGTTCGCAATCGCCTCGGCGCGGCCGATGGAATGGAACTCGGCTACTTCGCCAAGCAGGCGCTCATCGACCTCGTGTACGAGGTAGCTGTGGGTCGCCCAGTAAAGCATCGCAAACAGAACGATCGCAGAGGTGATGAACACCGCCAGCAGCCAGCCGACGCTGCTCAGATGCATGCGCGTGCGCCGCTTACTCGCCGGCATGGAGGATATAGCCGACATTGCGCACCGTATGAATCATCACCGAGAGCCGCCCGTTCAGGCTGATCTTGCGGCGTAGCTGACCGATATGCATGTCGATCACGTTGGTCTGGGCGTTGAAATGGTAATTCCACACGGACTCGAACAACATGGCTCGCGTGACCGGCTGTCCGGCGTGCCGCATCATGAATTCGAGCAACTGGTACTCGCGCGGCTTGAGGTCGATCACCTCACCGGCGCGTTCTACCTGATGTGTGCCCATATCGAGCACAAGATCGCCGACGCTCATCGCAGACGGCTCCTTGGGCGATGAACGGCGGCGCAACAGCGCATTCAGGCGCGCGGTGAGCTCAAGACTGTCGAACGGTTTGGTCAGATAGTCGTCGCCGCCGGCGCGCAAACCCCTCACACGCTCATCCACCGCTGACAGCGCGCTCAGGATCAGCACGGGCGTTTCCTTGCCGACATTGCGCAGGGTGGCGAGGATCGACAGGCCGTCGATGTCGGGCAGCATGCGGTCGAGCACGACCGCGTCGAAGTCGCCATCCAGCGCGCGCAGCAGGCCAGTGTGCCCGCTCGCTACGCTATCGGCCGCGAAGCCGTAGTCCTCGAGTGCTGCTGCGACTTCGAGGCGCACACGCTCGTCATCTTCGACGATCAGAATCCGAGGTCTGCGCCCCGCCGGGTAAGAGGCCGATGCGTCACTTTCCAAGAGAACGTTTTTCCGATTGATCGTGTGGCATGAGGGAGGACCGGCGCCTGGACGAAAGGGCCCATCCTAGCGTGGACAGATGAATGCGCAGTGTACGGAAACTTACAAATCTAAGCCCGTGTCCGCGCTTTTTTGTTCGCAGCACAGGTTGTTGGGTATCCGTAATAAGAACTTTAACTTCGTAAGTTACCCATCACTCGGTATTAATGCGCTATCGATAGCATCCCGCCTTGTCTGCTCCACCGCCCCCACCGCTCTATTCAAAAACAAGGATGCATGAATCATGCAACGGGTACGTTCAAAGCTCAGTCAGAAGCCATTGACGCAATTCGTTCTCGCGACGCTCTGCGCCGCCGGAACACAGGTCTCGCATGCCCAGGCAACCGGCGATCTTGGCTCGGTACAAAGCACGGCCGTGTCGTCGTCCGCGAACAGCACGCCTGCTACGACGAATACGGAGTCGGCGCCGGCTCAGGCACCCTCGCAGGGTTCGCTCACGACCACCGAGCCGAAATCGATTATCAGCCAGCACTATATCCAGAACAGCACGGCGCCTACGTCAAACTACAGCGACATCATCCAGATCGCTCCTAGCGTGTCGAACATCGATCCGAGCGGCGCGGGGTTGATGGAATCGCAGAGTCTCTCCATTCGCGGCTTCCAGGACGGTCAGTACAACGTTACATTCGACGGCATCCCGTTTGGCGATTCGAACGATTTCACCCACCACTCGACGTCGTTCTTCTCGAATCAGGTGCTGGGCTCGATCAATATCGACCGTGGTCCGGGCGACGCCTCGCAGATCGGCTTTGCGACCTTCGGTGGCACGATCGGGCTGGACTCGAAAGATCCTTCGCTCACGCCGTCGTTTTCGGTGCTTGGATCGTACGGTAGCTGGAACACGTGGACCGCCGGTGCGGAGATGAATACGGGCGACATCCAGCAATGGGGCGATGCCCGCGCGATGGTCGGCTATACGCAGACCAATAGCGACGGCTACCTGACGGATTCTGCGCAACGTCGCGAGAACGTCTACTTCAAGCTCGAAAAGCCGCTTGGCGACGATACGTTAGTCACCTTTTTCGCCACCTACAACAAGATCCATCAAAACGTGCCGCTTGGCGCAACCGCCCAGCAGATCCAGGACTTTGGTCCGAACTTCGGCCTGAACAACAATCCGGCGAGCCAGGCGTACTACGGCTACAACATCGATCTGATCAATACCGACTTCGAGTACATCGACGTTAAAACGAAGGTCGCCCAATGGGTGATCGATAACAAGGTGTACACATACGGCTACTACCATAACGGCTTTAACGGGCTCGATCCGAACGGCGAAACCCCCAATGGTACGAGCCTCGGGCCGAACGACGTGCCGGGTCAGGAGATGAACAACAATTACCGCGCGTGGGGCGACGTCCTCACCGCCGAACGGAAGATCGGCCCAGGCACGCTGCAACTGGGCGCGTGGATTACGCATCAGTCCAACTTCCGCGACAACTTCAATGTGGACGACTCGCTGAACTACGCGTTCCTGTCGCAGAACTTCACGATGACCGATACGTTGCTGACGTTCGAACCTTATCTGCAGTACGCATTGCAGCTGCCGTATGGTTTGACGGTAACGCCAGGCGTGAAATACGTGTCGTTCAACCGGCAAATCGACTCGCCGATGAATCAGGGCTCAGGCACTCCGGTGGACTTCGGTCATACCTGGTCGAAGGTGTTGCCGTCGCTCACGGTGCATGATCAGATTACCTCGGACTGGAGTGCGTATATCCAGTACGCACAGGGTTTTCTGGCGCCGAACCTGAATGTGTTCTATGTGCAGAGCCCGACGGTTTCTGGCCAGCCCAATCCGGAGCAGACGGATAACTATCAGATCGGCACGACCTACAAGACGAACCGTTTGACCGTTTCAGCGGACCTGTACTACGTCAACTTCCGCAACGCCGTAACGAGCCGCACGGTGGGCGACAACACGATCTTCACCAATGCCGGCGGCGCGGTCTACAAAGGCTTCGAATCGGAAGCGACGTTCTCGCTCGGCTACGGCTTCAGCCTTTACGCCAATCTGACGTTCAACTCGGCCAAGCAGAAGAGCACCGGCGACTGGATGCCGAACGCGCCGCAACAAACCGCCGCGGCGGGCGTGCTGTATGAGCATGGTCCGCTGGCCGGCTCGCTGATCACGAAGTTTGTCGGCCACCAGTTCGGCGACACCGGCGACACCCAGCCGATTGGCGGTTTCACCGTGACCAACTTTTCGGCCGCCTACACGATCAAGAACCTCGCGCCGTGGATGCATGACACGCGTATCGGCTTCCAGATCGACAACCTGTTCAATCGCACCAGTATCGATGCGCTGGCGGGTTTCACCGCTGCCGACAATACCCCGCTGTACTGGACCATCCCGGGCCGTGCATTTATCGGCACCTTGTCCACCGATTTCTAACAGGAGTTTTCCATGACCGTCGACACTCTGCTGCACCTCGCGAACAATTCGGGCGGTGTCCTCTACGTCATCGCTGCCATGCTGTTCGTCGCGTTGACGATCATTATCGAGCGCAGTTGGTTTCTGCAGCGCGCCGCCGGCAATAGCCGCGCGGCGCTCGAACAGATCGACCGGCTCGACCAGTTCAACGCGACGACGCTAGCCGCCTGCGCCGAGCAGTTCGGCTCGTTGCCGACGGCCAAGTTGTTCGCCACTGCCGCCCGTCTTGCCGGGCACGCCTCGCGTGAAGACCTCGACGCGTGCCTCGAAGAAGCGATCATGCGCGAAGCGCCGCGTATCGACCGCTTTCTCTGGGTGCTCGACACGGTGGTCACACTTGCACCGCTGCTCGGGCTGTTCGGCACGATCGTCGGCATGTTCAACGCGTTTCAGGTCCTCTCCAACCCCGGCAACGCGCCGACCCAGGTGACGGGCGGCGTCGCCGAAGCGCTGATTGCGACAGCCTCTGGGCTGTTTGTGGCGATGATCGGTCTTGTGTTTTTTAACGGCTTGCACAATCGCGTGCGGGGCGTTGTGCATCAGCTCGAGACCGTGAAGGCTGCGCTCGTCAACCGCCTGGCTGGAACGTCGCAGGAAGTCTCGAAGGCCGTGCGCGAAGCACCGCGCGCCGTGGTCGGAAAGCTCGCGTCGCAGGGAGTGTGACGATGAAGTATTTCGAAGCGCGCAAGGCTCGCATCGAGATCATTCCGATGATCGACATTATGTTTTTTCTGCTGGTGTTTTTCATCATGATCACGCTGCACATGATTCCGAATGCCGGCTTGCGCACGCAGTTGCCAACGAGCAGCACGACGCAGTCTTTGCCGCCGCCGAAGGTGACCGTCACGCTTGCCACTGACGGCAGCCTTTCGGTCGACGGCCGGACTCTGAGCCCCGCTGAACTGACGGCGATGCTGGCAGCGCGAGCGGATGCGGGCCACACCGTGGTGACGATTGCCGGCTCGAAGCAGGCGCAGATCCAGAAGCTCGTCGCGGTCATGGACGCTTGCCGTGCCGCAGGCGTCTCGCAGATCGCGCTGGCTGCGCAACCCGTGGCGAACTGATATGGCGACTGTCTCCGCCCCTGAGGTTGTGCGGGAACGGCCGCGTCTCGCGTCTGCTGCGGCGTTCGCCTTGCTTGCAGAAGTGTTGCTGCTTGGCGGCGGCGTTGTGCTCCTGACGCATCGCTCGCAGCCGGCGCCCGAACGACCGCCGACGTTGCTGACGCTGACGGCGCCCGCGCCTGCACCTGCCCCGACGCCGCAACCTGTTGCGAAACCGCTGAATCCGCCGAAGCCGGAGGCGCCACCGGTAACGCACCCGGTTGTCCCGCCGCGTCACGTCCAGC
>NZ_JAMFSB010000421.1 GCF_026225065.1 Paraburkholderia sp.
ACAGACACGCCGCACGCCGTGGCGGCGCCCTATGTGCTGCTGGTCGAAGACGATCTGCCTTCACGCGAAGCGATGGGTGAGCTGCTCGAATCGTTCGGACTACAATACACTTCAGTCGCCAGCGCGGAAGAAGCCCTCAAGCTTGCGTCGACGCGACGTTACGATATCCTGTTGAGCGACATCAGCTTGCCGGGACTGTCTGGCGACGCGCTTGCGCGAGCTCTGCGAAGCACGCAACCGGACCTGCGGATTCTGCTGATGTCGGGCTATGGCGAAAGTGCTGAAATCGGCCAGGCGATACCCAGCGCACGCCTGCTCGCGAAACCGGTCGATATCGAAGCTCTGCGCCGAGAACTGGCAGCGTCCGCCCCACACATCGAACCAGCAGCATAGGCCGCCCGCTCTACTGCATGGCGAAACGAACCGAAGCGAGACGAACTAAATCCAAACGAAGCAAACCCAAGCGACAGTATGGCGACCATGAACATCCAATGCGGCACCGCCGGCTGGACCGACAAAACGCTGATCGCCTGCAAGCGTTTCTATCCGCGCGGCTCCAGCACGGCCGAAGCGCGGCTGCGTTTCTACGCGAGCCAGTTTCCTCTCGTTGAAGTCGACTCTGCATACTACGGGATGCCGTCGGCGTCCAATTCGCAGCTATGGTCCCAGCGCACACCCGACGGTTTCACCTTCAACTTCAAGGCGTTCCGTATCTTCACGGGGCATCAGACCTCGCCCGACGTGCTGCCGAAGGACATCGCGATGGCCTTGAGCGCGTCCGCCTCAAGCACGCGCAAGAAAAATCTCTACTACCGCGATTTACCGCCGGAGATTCGTGACGAGTTGTGGCGGCGCTATCTCGAAGCGCTCGAACCGTTACGGCAAACACAACGGCTCGGCGCGGTACTGTTCCAGTTCGCGCCGTGGATCACGAGCGCGCCACAGGACATCGCCCACGTCGACGAATGCGCGTCACGCATGGCCGGTTATACGATGGCGGTCGAGTTTCGCAACCAGTCGTGGCTGGACGAAAGCCACGCGCCCAACACGCTCGCGTTTCTGCGCGAGCGTGCCCTGGTGCACGTGATCGTCGATGCGCCCCCCGATGTGACAAACCGCGTGCATACCGTGTGGGAAGTCACGAATCCGCAACTCGCGATGGTGCGTATGCATGGCCGCAACACGGAGAGCTGGAGCCCCGGCGCCGGCGCGTCGGCATCGGACCGTTTCAACTACGACTACAACGAGGCCGAGCTCGGCGAGTTGGCCGCTTCGATTCGGGCGATTTCAACGCGCGCCGCAAAAACCCACGTGATCTTCAATAACTGCTTCGAGGATCAAGGGCAGCGCAACGCGCTGACCATGACCACGATACTCGTTGATACATAGAAAGATTTCGCAAGGCGCGCGCGTACCCAGCACCGTACTAACCTCAAGGCTCTTTCACCCTGCCACCTATAAAGTTTTTGCATCCAGCGGCCGATAACGACAATAAGACCGGACTCCTCATCCGGACGTCAAATCTGCTGGAGTCCCCTCCCCGTCATGTTTTCCCGACTCTCGATCAAACTCCGTATCTGGGCGACGGTGGGATGCCTTGTGGTGCTTTTGCTGCTCCTCGGCCTGGTGGGCCAGTTCAGCACCGGATCCGGCCAGACCGCCTTGCGTGAGACCTACTCGGTGCAACTCGCCTCCGCGGTGGCGATGGGGGACAGCAAATACAGCCTCGCCATTGCCCGCGTGACCATGGACCGTGCGATCCTGCACCCCGAATCGCCCGACCTGCCGACGCTGATCGGCAAAACGCACGGCTATCTCAACACCTCGAAGCAGGCGCTCGCCCGCTACCTTGCCCAGCCGCACGATGCCGACGAGCAACGCCTCGCCAATGTCGTCTCGGGTAATTTCGACAAGCTGCTCAACGAAGCGATCGAACCGGCGTTGCAGGCTCTGCAGCATGGCGATTCGAAGACGGCCGACACGATCGTGATGACGACGATGCCGGTCCTCTCGCTCGCGCTGACCAAAAGCACCGATCAGTTGAACGCTTACCTGCTCAAACGCGGCGCCGATAACTACGACGGCTTTCAGCAGACGCTCAAAACCATGAGCATGGTGTCGGCCGCGCTGATGCTGCTGGGCATCGCGATCGCCGCACTGTGCGCGATGGGCTTGCAAAAGGCGATTTCGCGACCGCTCGCCAACGCATTGCGCGCCTGTTCGGCAATCTCGAAGGGGGACCTTACCGATCCGATTGAAGCGGGCGGACTCGATGAGATGGGCAAACTGATTAGCGCACTCTCGGCGATGCGCGACGGCCTGTCAGGCACCGTCTCGTCGGTGCGTGACGGCAGCGCGACCATGGCGACCGCCACCCAGGAAATCGCAGCCGGCAACGCGGACCTGTCGCGGCGCACCGAGTCGCAAGCCGCGGCACTCCAGCAGACCGCCGCCAGCATGGAGCAACTCACGGCAACCGTGCGGCAGAACAACGCCAACGCGAGCCATGCGAGCCAGCTCGCGAAAGAGGCCTCCGAGATTGCCGCAAACGGCGGCGGAGTGATGGACCGCGTAGTGGGCACGATGGCCGATATCAACGAACAGTCGGAAAAGATGTCGGCGATCATCGGCGCCATCGAAGGCATTGCCTTCCAGACCAACATCCTTGCCTTGAACGCCGCAGTCGAAGCCGCGCGCGCCGGAGAAGAGGGCCGGGGCTTTGCCGTGGTCGCGGGCGAAGTGCGCACCTTGGCGCAACGTTCGGCTGCGTCCGCCAAGGAGATCAAGGGATTGATCCAGACTGCGGCGACGCGAGTCGGCGATGGTACAGGCCTGGTCCAGAGCGCAGGCACCACGATGGCGCAGATCGTGGAATCGATCCGCCGTGTCAGCGAGATCATGACCGAAGTCGCGGCGGCATCCGGCGAGCAGAGCGACGGCATCGAACAGGTGAACCGGGCAGTCGCGCAAATGGACGAGGTCACGCAGCAGAATGCGGCACTCGTGGAGCAGACGACGGCCGCGGCGCTGTCGCTCGACGAACAGGCGAAGGCATTGCAACTCGCGGTATCGCGGTTCAGGCTCTAACGGAAATCTGCAGCGCCCACGGCGCTCCCCGCCCAGGCGCTCGCCGGGGCCATGTAGAATCGCTGGAAGGACAAGGCGTCTGGCAACCCGGGCCGCCTTGTCCACCGGAAGCAAAACTAAAGCTCCAGCGACCGCGTTTCTGCCCGACCTCCCCTTCCGGGGCTACGTCAGCCCTGCCAGTCGCGTCCGCTAAAAACCTTCAACGCCCAGATCGATGCCGAATCAAACCCTGCTCCAACTTCTCAACGCGCGCGTACAGGATGCCCTCGCGGCAGCAGGCTGCGCGGATGCCAGCGCCAACGTCCAGCCTGCCGGCCGTCCCGAGCATGGGGACTATCAGGCGAACGGGATCATGGCGGCAGCGAAATCGCGCAAACTCAATCCGCGCCAGTTAGCCCAGGCGGTAGTGGAACACCTTGATGTCGAAGGCATTGTCAGCCATGTCGAGATTGCGGGACCCGGCTTTATCAACATGACGGTCGCGCCGGACTATCTGGCGCGCTGGGTGACGCAAGCGCTAAACGACGACGGTGGTCTCGCGGTGCCGCGCGTGGCCGGGGACGCTGTGCAATGTGTCGTGATCGACTACTCGTCGCCGAATCTCGCCAAGGAAATGCACGTGGGCCATCTGCGCTCAACCGTGATTGGCGACGCGTTGGCGCGGGTTTTACGTTTCGTTGGCCACAAGGTAGTCGCGCAGAATCACGTCGGCGATTGGGGCACGCAGTTCGGCATGCTGACGGCATCCATGGATGAAGCCGGCGCGAACGACGCTTCGAACGTCGCCCTTGCCGATCTCGAAGTGTTCTATCGGAATGCGAAGAAACGCTTCGACGAAGATCCGGCATTCGCAAATCGGGCACGCGACTACGTGGTCAAACTGCAAGGCGGCGATCCGCGCGTACTTGAACTATGGAAGCGCTTTCTCGACGTGTCGATGAATCATTGCGAAGAGATTTATCGTCAGTTGAACGTGGGCCTGACACGCGCCGATGTGCACGGCGAAAGTGCCTATAACGACGACCTGCCGGTAGTCGTCGCCGACCTCCAGGCAAAGGGCCTCGCCGCCACGAGCGACGGCGCTCAGGTGGTCTTTCTCAGCGAATTCAGCGGCAAGGACGGCGAGCCCGCGGCCTATATCGTGCAAAAACAGGACGGCGGCTACCTCTACTCCACGACCGATCTCGCCGCGACCCGCTATCGCGTCGGCACGCTAAAAGCGGACCGGGCGCTCTACGTGGTCGATGCCCGGCAGAAACTGCATTTCCAGCAGGTGTTTTCCGTGGCGCGCCGGGCCGGTTACGTACCGCCCGAAGTCCAACTGGAGCACGTCGGATTCGGCGTGGTACTCGGCGACGACGGCAAGCCGTTCAAAACGCGCAGCGGCGACACGGTCAAACTCGCGGAACTGCTGGCGGAAGCTACGCAACGGGCCTTCAATCTGGTCAGCGAAAAAAGTCCCGAATTGCCGGAAGCCGACCGGCGTGCGATTGCGCAGGTCGTCGGCATTGGCGCCATCAAGTACTTCGACCTGGCCAGGAACCGCAGCACGGATTACGTTTTCGATTGGTCCAGCATGCTGTCCTTCGAAGGCAATACCGCGCCGTACCTTCAATATGCCTACACGCGCATACAGAGCGTGTTGCGCCGCGCGGATGCACGGGACGTCGACGCCACCGTGCATCTCGTGGAACCAGCCGAGCGGCAACTTGCCCTGCAACTGGCGCGCTTTTCCGACGCCGTACTGGCCGTGGCGCAAGACGCGTTGCCGAATTATCTGTGCGCCTACCTGTACGACCTGGCTGCAGTCCTGATGCGCTTTTACGAAGCGTGCCCGGTGCTCAGCGCAACCGGCGAGACACGAACCAGCCGTCTGCAGTTATGCCGTTTGACTGCCGACACACTGCGCACGGGCCTCGGGCTGCTCGGGATCGATGTGCTCGAGGCGATGTAAAAAAGCCAGCTTGTGGAACGACCGGCCATAGGCATACGCAGACAGCGGGCTAAAACGGCCCGCACAATTACAAACCGTAATTTCTCAGATCGAGTGATCGAGCGCTGCTCAGGCGTTGGCGTGCGCCGCACGCTCGACGGAGCTTCAGAACGGCTAAGTCGCGGTTCAGGCGTAAGCGCCCCTGACCCGCTAAAGGCATTCATCTGGCGTCTGCCGGCAAATCGGCCAGGATTAGACGAAGCCCTCTACACAGTCCGGGCGGCCATGCAGATCGGCGCAGCGAGCAAATCGGCGAGAAAACAACAAGATTTATTTGTATCAAACTAATTTTGACTAGGCGATTGTGTCTTGGTAGTGTTTTGCAACCGTTCGTAAGACATGTGTCAACACACCTCGCCGACCGGTAAAAATGGCTTCGGCAACACGTTGCGAATGCAAGCAACGGGCCCGCTTCGAGTTCTCAACAAGTGAGATGTGAAACGCATTAACCAGCCATCATGTAAAGCATTTAGTAAGGAATGCATAAGGTTAATGTGTGCTTGATTTATAGATTAGAGTGTCGGCAGCACGAAATCAGAGGAGCTGACCGACGCCCGCCTGGCAAGAAAAAACGCTGCGCAATCCGACAATAGAACATTAGTACTACTAAATATAAAGTAGCCTCCCCCGCCGGTTTGGCCGTGCCTCGTGCGTGGCAAGTCGTGGTGCGTGATGACGCACGTGGGGTGGCTTGTGACGGAATACGGCGAATCTTTGCCGTGCAGAGGGTGGAGAGGTCCAAAAGGCCTCTCTTCGCACAACAGCGTCTGGCCTTACTGACAAGTGTGAGGGGAATGATGAAACAAAGGGCATTAGCAATCGCCATTAGAAGAATAATCTGGGCTGAGCTGGCATTCTCAGCCGCGATCGCCGTTCCGGCGTTTGCGCAAAGCCAGCCGCCTGCAACGGGGGCAACACCCGCAACACCTATAACAACGGCACAAAACGGTGCAACGCCGGGCACGACACCAACGCCAGCGCCGGCACCCAGCAGCACATCAGGCGCCACCGGCACAGGTAGCGGCCAGGTGAAGCAACTGCAAACTTTCCAGGTGACCGGCTCGCTGATCCGCAGTTCGGACAAGGTCGGTTTCAACCAGGTCCAGACGGTTACCCAGAAAGACATCCAGGACAGCGGGGCGACGACCGTCTCCGACTTCCTGCGACAAACATCGGCGAACTCGGCCGATAGCTGGAGCGAAGGCCAGACCTCGAATTTCGCTGCGGGCGCTGCCGGTATTGCCCTGCGCGGTCTCAGCGAAAAATACACCCTCGTCCTGCTCGACGGCCAGCGTGTCGCGCCGTTTGCATTCTTTTCGAACAGCGTCGATTCTTTCTTCGACCTGAACTCGCTCCCGCTGAACGACATCGACCGGATCGAAATCGTGAAGACCGGTGCCGTTTCCCAATACGGTTCGGATGCCGTCGCCGGCGTGGTCAACATCATTACGAAGCACGACTTTCAGGGCCTGCAACTGGACGGCAGCCTGGGCACCTCAGTGAGCAACAGCGCGGGCAATGGTACGTACAAGTTTGGCGTGCTAGCCGGCTTCGGCGATCTGAATTCGGACCGCTTCAACGTCACCGTAGCGGCGAGCGCCTACAAGGACAACGGCTCCACGCTGGCCGACCGTGACTCGACGCGCAACCAGGACTTCACCGGTCAGCCGGGCGGCTTTTCGTTGCTCGCGCCGTCATACTGGACTCTGCCCGACGGCAGCGCGCAGGCTGCGGGCGGATGTCTCGGCGGCGGCACGACGCATCCGGCATCCACCAACTCGCTGACCGCGGGATCGGCAGGTACGGTCTGCAGTTTCAACACTGCGAACGACACGTCCATCGCGCCGATGATGGAGCGTTACAACGCCAAGATTCACGCTGACTTCAAGATCAACGACACCACGACGGCGTACGCGGACTTGCTGGAAAGCTACAACACGACCACTCAGAACGATGGTGTGCCGGTTGTCGGCAATCCGCAGGCCCCAACGCTGATCTGGAATCCGACGACGAAGTTGCTCACGCCGTTCAACTTCACGGTGCCGGCGAGCAACCCCTACAACCCGTTTGGAGTGGACACGCCGCTTACGTATGCTTTCCCGAGGGCGGTAGCGGAAACAACGGATGCCAACTATTACCGCGCGTCGACAGGCATCAAGGGTTCGTTCAGCCTGCCGTACGGCGACTGGGACTGGGCGACGTCGATCAGCCATTCGCAAAGCACGGTGTCGAACACGTACAGCAACCAGTTGAACGCGAGCGCGCTGGCCAACATTTACCAGAACGGCGTGTTCAACTTTGGGAATCCGGCGTCAACGCCGAACGGACTGAACGGTCTGTTCCAGAACGCGAACAACCTCGGTATCTCGAAGCTCGATACGGTTGATGCGACGATTTCGACGCCGAACCTGTTCCATTTGCCCGCGGGTGACGTGGGTGTGGGTTTCGGTGCGCAGTTTACGCACCAGAGCGAAACCCTCACGCCGGGTTACGAGTACGAGCAGGGCATCGTCACCAGTCCGGACCTCCAGACGGTGGATGGCCAGCGTAACGTGGCGGCCGTGTACTACCAGATCGACATTCCGATCGTGAAGAACCTGACGTTCAGCCAGTCGGGACGTTACGACCACTACAGCGATGTCGGCGGCGCGTTCTCGCCACGCTTTGCCTTGCGTTATCAGCCGGTGCAGGCACTGACGATGTATACGTCGTATAGCCGCGGCTTCCGTGCACCGACCTTCGTTGAGAACAGCGCGTCGCAAACGCTGGGTCTTCAGGTGAATCAGGCGACCGGGCAGAACTACACCTCGATTACAGAGGGCAACCCGAATCTGGCTCCCGAGCATACGAAGAATCTCAACATCGGCTTCGAACTGTCGCCAACGCGTACGACCGACGTTGGCCTCGACTGGTACAAGATTCGCGTCGACAACGTGATCGGCCAGGGCGCGCCTTCGCAGGTTGTCAACGACGCCAATGGCAACCTCCTTTACGAGGTCATCCCCTACCAGAACCTGGGCTACCTCGACACGAATGGCTTCGAAGGCACGCTGCGTCAGGCGCTGCCGACGAAGGTCGGTACGTTCACCCTCGCGGCGGACTGGGCTTACGTGAACAGCTTCAAGCTCGGCACCCCGGGTCAGGCGCCGATCAACGGTGCAGGCAACAACTACACCATCACGCAACCGTTCGGTGGCAGCTTCCCGCGCTGGAAGGGCAACACCTCGATCGACTGGAATTACCAGAAGTGGGACGCACAGTTGACGTGGGAGTTTACGGGCCCGTACGCGCAGAATCTCTTGCCGGCTCCCGCGCCAGGCAAGGTGGGTTCGTATAGCCAGTTCAACCTGATGGTGCAGTACACGGGCTTCAAGCACTGGACGCTCTACGGCGGCGTCGACAACATCTTCAACCGCACGCCTCCGTACGATCCGATCTTTGCGAACGGTACGCTGGATCAGAGCGGTTACGACACGTCGATTTATAACTACCTTGGCGTCTTCGCGCAGATCGGCGCGACGTACAAATTCTAAGGACGTAGTACGACTAGCAGTGGTTCTTCACACCGCTCCGGCTCTCCTTCCTGGAACCGGAGCGGTCATTTCCACAAACGGAGAGACGGCTTTCCAGAGCCGCACCTCGCCCACCTCACATCGCATCGCCTTAAATCACCGCGCGGTATCAGCAGGACACCTGATCTCTTTTGAGGTTACCCACGTAGTCGCTCAGATTTCGTCCGCAAATTCGTCGAGAAAGCGCTGCAGACGTTCATGACGAAGCTGCGCCAAACGTGCACCCGTCTGCGTCTGAAAACCCGATGCCAGTTTGAGCAGCTTCGCGCGGAAATGATCGAGCGCGAATCTTCGGTCATCCAGAGGCCGCTCCGATGCATGCGGATCGGCCGGGTCATACAGCGCACTGCCCATGCGGCCGGCGACGTAAAAGCATCGCGCCACGCCGAGCATGCCGATTGCATCGAGGCGATCGGCGTCTTGCAGCGTCTTCGCCTCTAACGTCTGCGGCGCCACACCCGCTGAAAAACTGTGTGCGGCAACGGCATGCGCGACGGCCTTAACTTTCGCGGGCGGCCATTCAAGCGCAAGCAGCACATGTGCGGCCTTTTCGGCGGACAGACGCGACGCCTGACTGCGCAGCGGCGAGTCTTTCTCGGTGGGGACGCAGTCGTGCAGAAGCGTCGCGGCGAACAGCACGTACGCATCGCCCCCTTCCTTCGCCTGAATCGCCGCCGCATTTTTCCACACACGCTGCAAATGCGAGGTGTCATGCGAACCGTCGCCGCCCGTATCGCCCGCGTGCGGCAGCAAGGTGTTGGCCAGATCGTGGAAGGGCGAAAATGCGGGATTCGTCATGAGGATGATGGCTGTCGTCGGTTGAGCAAGCAAGCGATTATCGCCTGGGGCAGCCTGACCCCCAGACTATTCAGTTCGCCTCCACCATCAAGCGTAGCGCTGCATCGCGGATCTCCAGTACCTCGAAGATCCCTAAAGCCCGCAGCGCCGGCAGCGCGTCGACGATATCGCGCTCTGCATCCTCGCGTCCTTGCGCAGACGAACTACGGTCGGTCCAGATTCTCGCGTTGGCGAGAAACGCACCCACAGTCCCCTTGCGCACGACGACGCCATTGATATCAGCCTGATTCACATGGTCGGGTAACAGGTCTTCTGCTTTCATCTCTAACTTCCCTTATTGGGTGATGGTTAAGCGGCCCAGCGGATGGGCCATGAAGCGGCCCACCCGGCCATGCCGCCGGAAAGATTCCACTGTAGATGGACGAGTGCGGCACGTCTCCGGTATAAAGGCCATTCAATACGTCGTTCCAGCCATGTCAGATCCTTTGATTTCCGTGCGCGAGGCGGACTCCGCCACCGGGCCTTTCCTTATCGCTGTCGAACGCAGCGGCGCGGATGCGCGCATCACGCCC
Source organism: Paraburkholderia sp. (assembly GCF_026225065.1). GTDB lineage: Bacteria > Pseudomonadota > Gammaproteobacteria > Burkholderiales > Burkholderiaceae > Paraburkholderia. The sequence continues at coordinate 10,023 of NZ_JAMFSB010000421.1, forward strand.
ACGCATCAGCATGCCCGCGGCCAGCTGCTTGGCGCGTTGCGCGGCCTGTTGTCGGTCGGCGTTGCTAACCAGCAGTGGGTCGTGCCGGCCGTGCATGCGGTCTGGATTCCACCGCATCGGACGCATTCGCTGCGCTCGCACGGCGCGTATTCGGGCTGGAGCGTCTATATCGACGAAGCGGCTTGCGCGGCGCTGCCCGCCGAGCCCTGCACGATCAGGATGTCCGCGTTGCTGCGGGAAGCCGTCAAGCGTGCGGCGAGCTGGCGCACGGCGGTGCTCGATACGGCGCAGCTACGCGTGGCCGGTGTGATCGTCGACGAAATCCAGAGCCTGCCGCGCGAACGTCTGGGCTTGCCGATGCCCCTCGACAGCCGCTTGCAGCGCATCGCCCATGCGCTCGCCGAGGACCTCGCGGACAAACGCCGGTTGGAACAGTGGGCCGAGTGGGCCGCCATGTCGCCGCGTACCTTGAGCCGCCGCTTTGTCGACGAGACTGGCTTCAGCTTTGCCGAATGGCGGCAACAAGCACGCCTCTTGCGCGCACTCGAAATGCTGGCCGCGCAGACGCCGGTCACGAGCGTGGCGCTCGAGCTCGGCTACGACAACGTGAGCGCTTTCATTGCGATGTTCAAGCGCGCCATGGGCACCACGCCGAGCCGCTATTTCCATTCAAACGACGGAAATTCCGCGCGAACGCCCTCTTCTGCAGGCAGCGAAGACGAAGACGCCACATAGCGCTCGCGATTGCCGTTGGCCTGGCACCGGAAGACTGGCTCAACTACAGGCTTCTCCACTGTGGGCGCAGTCAAAGTGCAGGCGTGCGTGTTGAAAGGTATGATGGTTCCCCGCGCGCCCTGCCCCACTGGCAGCGCGCGACCCGCGGTAGCGGCGGAGATTGGCCGGCGTCGCAACCGCGCGCACGAAGTACGTGCCCGAAACCGAATCTAACCACGGAGTGAACGATATGGCTTTGCACAAGGCAGTTTTGGTAGCAGTGGCACTCGCAGCATGTATCGACGCGCACGCACAGGTCGCCGGCACTCAGCCTCTGAGCGTCACGGTCGAGCAATCGCAGGCGCTTCTGCAAGGCTGGAGCGTGAAGAAGAGCGTGCTGGGCAAATCGGTCTATAACGACCAGAACGAAAAAATCGGCTCGGTCAAAGATCTGATCGTGGCACCGGACGGCTCTGTTTCGGCGGCCATCCTCGCAGCAGGCGGTTTCCTCGGCGTCGCCACGCATGACGTCGCGGTACCCATCGCCGCGCTCGACATTCGCGGCGGCAATCTGTATCTGCCGGGTGCCACCAAGGATGCCCTGAAGGCAACGCCTGAATTCCAGTACGCGAAGGTGCAATCGCCGCCCAAGCCGAAGAAGGTTCAGGCGCAGTGAAGCCACAGTAACCTGCAGTGATCTGTTCTCAGCAGTCCTGAGCTGAGGTTGTTGGGGGGGGG
>NZ_JAMFSB010000422.1 GCF_026225065.1 Paraburkholderia sp.
CGAGGTCTGCGCGCTCTGCGAGGTCAAGGAAAGGATCGTCATGCGGCATCCTTCACGAGTCCCGGCATCGTCAGCACGACTTCCTTGACCGCCTCGTAGTACCGCACATAGCCAGTACAGCGGCAGATGTGATCGTTCAGCGCCTCGGTGATGGTTTGCTCCACCTGGTCTCTCGCCACCGGATGGAGCTTGAGACGCTCAATCAGCACCGTCGCCGCGTTCACGAAGCCCGGTGTACAGTAGCCGCACTGAAAACTGAAGTGTTCGAGAAACTTCTGCTGGATCGGCGACAAGGCAACCACCTCGCCCTGCTCGTCGCGCTGTGCGTGGCCTTCGATCGTGCGAATCGACTTGCCGTCGAAGAAATTCGCGCCTGTGATGCACGTGCGGATTTCCCCACTCGTGCCATCCGGCTTATCGAGAATCACCACGCAGGCGTGACAGACGCCTTGACCGCAACCGAGGCGCGATCCAGTCAGGTGGAGATATTCGTGCAGCAGGTCGATCATCATCAGGCCGGACGGCACTTGCAGCGGTCCGACTTCCTGCCCGTTTACTTTCAGCGACACGGGTTGCGCACGGAATTGCGTCAACGGCCGTTCCACGACGGATGCGCTGCTCGCCGCAGCCGAGGCAGCAGCGGAGGCCGGTATGGCGCTAGTAGCGACACCGGAATTTTGATTAGGGGCCGTCATGCGAGCACCTCCTGAATTTTTTGCGGAGTGACCGGGAGGTCAGTAAAACGATGGCCAATGGCGTGCGCAATGCCGTTCACGATCGCGCCGACCACGGGGATCATCACAACTTCAGCGATGCCCTTGGGCGGATCGGTTTCGGTCAGCGGTGGCAGCACTTCGCCGGTCTGGGCCCAGACAGCAACATCCGTTGCGCGCGGTAACCGGTAGCGGTTGAAGTTCCACGTTCCGTTGCCGGGGCCGTCTTCATAGAGCGGCAGATATTCATGCAGTGCGTGGCCAATGCCCATGGCAAGACCGCCCTGCAATTGGCCCGATACGAGTTGCGGCGAGATCTGGTTGCCGCATTCCATGATCGAGTGATGAGTCAGCAGCTCGACCTTGCCGGTCGCTTCATGCACCGTGAGTTCGACCAGCGTGCCGACCGCGCTGTAGTACGTGACCGCGGCGTTGTTACGCTGCACGGGCGGAATGAACACGCGCTTTCGATTAAGCACGCGGTACTGATTCGGCGTGGTCTGCAGTTGCTTTTTATCGGTTCCAGCGTCGTCGCCGTAGCGCAGCGAGAGGCCATCAATGGGGAGACGCTCGACGCCGCCGTCGATCTCGAACTCCGCTTCGGCCCACTGCCAGCGATTGAATACGTGCACCGCCGCGCCCGTCACGAGGCCGAGTTCGTGCGCCTTCTTCGCGAGCTGCTCGAACGGCAGTGCTTCGAGACCGGCCGCCGACAGCTTGCCGTCGACCCAGCGTGCGTCCTCGATGCTCACCACCAGCGGCGCGGCCTGGCCGCCGCCGGTACCCTGACGCCAGATCGCCATAGCCGCCGGCCACAGACCGTGGGTAAAGACGACGCGAGCGGCCTCGCGCGTGCTGTGGGTGAAATAGAACACCGAGTTGGTCGCGCTCGACGGCGACGCATAACCCGGCGACCAGCGCGGATTGGCCGACAGCTTGTCCTGCTCGGCTTGCGACATGATGTACGGATCGCCGCTTGTGATGACCGGCAGATCGGGCCAATCGGTGACGGCGACGCGCACCTCGGTGGCAGGCTTGCCGAGCCATTTGGCTACAGCAATGGCTTGTGACGTGGACATGCCGGTGCCGATTTCGGCGGCGGTGTGATGCAGGCTGATCTTGCCGTCGGCGGTGAATTCGACCTTCGCCAGCGAGGTTTCCGCCCCTGTGCCGAAGTCCTTTTGCACGCACGCGAAACCGACGCCATAACGCTGGCCCGGATGCGTCAGTTCGAACTCGAGCTTCTGCTTCGCCCGATTCACCCACAGCGGATGCACCTGCGCCTTCTGCAGAACTTCGTCAACGCGGATCGCGCCGGCAGGCACCGCGCCCTGCGTGTTTTTCATGCCCGAGCGCAACGCGTTCTTCAGCCGGAAGTCGATCGGATCAACGCCAAGTTGTTCGGCG
>NZ_JAMFSB010000423.1 GCF_026225065.1 Paraburkholderia sp.
GACGATGGCCAGGCTCACGAGCGGATCGATATCCGAGACCCCGAAGAAACCGTAGCGAAAACCGACGATCATGTAGAAAAAGGGATTAAGCCTCGACACTTCACGCCACACCGGCGGCAGCGTGTGCGTCGAGTAGAACACGCCCGAGAGAAACGTGAGCGGCATGATCAGAAAATTCTGGAAGGCGGCGAGCTGGTCGAACTTCTCGGCCCAGATCCCGGCGATCAGACCGAGCGTGCCGAGAATTCCCGCGCCCAGCACGGCGAACGCGACGATCATAAGCGGCGCGCTGAAGCTCACCGGCACAAACCAGATCGTTACGATAAACACCCCGAACCCAACCGCCAGCCCGCGCACCACCGAAGCCAGCACATACGCGAAGTACATCTCATAGTGGGACAGCGGCGGCAGTAGCACGAACACCAGGTTGCCGGTGATTTTCGACTGAATTAGCGACGACGAACTGTTGGCGAACGAGTTCTGCAACACGCTCATCATCACGAGACCCGGGATCAGGAAGCTGGTGTACTCGACACCTGGATAGACCTGCACGTGACCGCGCAACGCGTGGCCGAAAATCGTCAGATAGAGGAGCGCCGTAATGACCGGAGCCAGAACCGTCTGAAACGCGACCTTCCAGAAACGCAGGATTTCCTTATAAAACAGCGTACCGAATCCACTGCTGTAGCCGCTCATGCAAGCCCCTCGATCACTTCCGGACCGTTCATCACCTGAACGAACACATCTTCGAGGTCGGCTTTGCGCACCTCGATTTCTTCGAATGTACAACCCGCGGCGCGGCATTGCGCGAGAATCGGCTCGACTTCGTCGTAGCTCGACAGACGCAGCAGATGCTGGCGGCCATTGCCGTTGCCCGAGCCGGAGTCGACTTCGAGCGGCCGCAGCTCGACCGGCAGGACGCCCTGGGCGAAACGCAGGAACAGTTGCATGCCGGCAAAGCGCTGCAGCAGCGTGCTGGTGCGTTCGAGCGCCACGACTTCGCCGCGCCGCAGCATGGCGATACGGTCGCACAACGACTCCGCCTCTTCCAGATAGTGTGTGGTCAGAACGATCGTGTGGCCCTCGCGATTCAGGCGCGAGATAAATTTCCACAAGGTTTGACGCAGCTCAACGTCGACGCCCGCGGTCGGCTCATCCAGCACGATAACCGGCGGCCGGTGCACCAGCGCCTGCGCGACCAGCACGCGGCGCTTCATCCCGCCCGACAGCGCGCGCATGTTGGCGTCGGCTTTTTCGGTGAGATCGAGGTTGGCCATCACTTCATCGATCCACGCGTCGTTTTTGCGTAGGCCGTAGTAGCCGGACTGGATGCGCAGCGTTTCGCGCACCGTGAAGAACGGGTCGAACACGAGTTCCTGCGGCACGACGCCAAGCGCCCGACGAGCTTCCCGGAAATCGTCGACCACATCGTGGCCGCGCACGGCGATGCTGCCTTCGTCGGCGCGCGCGAGACCCGCGAGGATGCTGATAAGCGTCGTCTTGCCCGCGCCGTTCGGACCGAGCAGTCCGAAAAACTCGCCTTCTTCCACCGTGAGGCTGACGCCCTTGAGCGCCTGAAGATCTTTGTAGCGCTTCTTGACGTTACGAATTTCTATGGCTGGCATGACTGTGGGCCGCTTTGGGTCGCGGCGCCTGAAAGGTGCGCAAATGCTGGAAGGAACGGAATTGGGGCCGGCTTGAAACCCAGGCCGAGCCGCAAAAAACGGTTGATTATAGGGCAAAGTCGGGAGCCCCGACCTCGCCTGGGGGATTGGGATGTGACGCAGGAAGCGTCAGTAGAGCGTCAATGTCGCGCCGCGATGACCGTGTCGACGCCATAGACTTGTGCCAGGCTGGCGAGACCAGCCGGCAGGTTGACGATTTCGAGTGCGGCTCCGCGCGCCTGGGCGGCGCGCTGCCATGCGATCAACACAGCGAGCGCCGACGAGTCGAACTGCGCAAGCGACGCGCAATCGACGCCGCCCGCTCCCGCCGCAATACGTTGCAGGCCAGCCGCGAACACAGCCTTCGCGCTCGCATGGGTCAACGTGGTGCCGGTTTCGAAGCGGCCCGCCACTGAACGGACCTCGGCGTTCACCGCAGTGCTCACGACTGCTTGCCTGCGGCGAGTTGCTGGTTGCGCTGCGTGAGGAACTGGATCAGCCCGTCAACGCCGTGTTGCTGGATCTGCTCGTTGAACTGCTGCTGATACGCCTGGATCAGCCACGCGCCGAGCACGTTGATGTCATACACGCGCCAGCCATCCGACGTCTTGTACAGACGATAGTCGAGTTCGACCGGCGAGCCGTTGTTCATCACCACCGAGCGCACCACTGTGTCGGTGTCGTCCGGGTTCATGCGGAACGGCTTGTACTGGATCTGCTGGTCCTTGACCTGTGCGAGAGCGCCCGAATACGTACGGATCAGCAGCATCTTGAACTGCTCGACCACGGCGTTTTGCTGCTCAGGCGTGGCGGTGCGCCAGTTGCGGCCCATGGCCAGTTGCGTCGTGCGGCGGAAGTCCGTGTACGGCAGGATCTTTTCGTTGACGAGCTGGGTGATGTGCGAAATATCGCCCTGCTGGATCGACTTGTCGCTACGGACAGCGTCTACCACCTGCTGGGTGACGGTCTTGATCAGCGTATCGGGTGCGCTGCTGTCGACCGCTTGCGCATAAGCTGCGCTACCAAACGAAAACAACGCAGCAAAAAACGGCACGAGGAAGAATTTTTTCATATTTAAGCCTAGCAAGAAGAATAGTGCAGCAAACCTTGGAGCCGACAATAGCACGCGAGTTCATCCACGATCCACGCGCAACCTGACAGAGTCGTTTCCAGGTGTTACTGCTGCGCCCTCAACGTAATCTGAACGACGGGAAGGTTAGCCGCGGCGGCACGACCTGGTCGGCAGGGACCTGATCGTTCTCCGGGCCACCATTCATATCGATCGGCGGTGACGCGGCCGTGTCAGAGGCCGGCGTCGCAGTCGCGGCGGTGGCGCCCGATGCGCCCTGGGGCGCGCCGGCACCTGCCTGTGCAGGTGCGACGGCTGGCGCGGAAGCCGCACCTGGCGCCGAAGCTGCGCCTGCGGACGGCGCCGCTGCGTTGCCATCCACGTCGTCGTATTTCGGCAGCGGTGCATTGTCGCCGTAATCCGGCAGTGCCGCGTTGCCGCCGCCCTTACCCTGGGTCAGCAGGTAACTACGTCGCTGCAGGTATGCATTACGCACGAACGAATACTTGTCGAGCGCCGCGCCTTCCAGCACATCGCTCGCGTTCAGCAGGTTCGCTCGCGTGTTGACGATGTTGATCCCGTACAGCGCCCAGCTCAGGCCATCCGGGTGAATGTAGGTCAACGGGTTGACGAAGTATTCGGCTATTGAGCCAAACCCATCGCGCACCGTGCTCGGGCCGAACAGCGGCAGCACCAGGTACGGGCCCGGCGGCACGCCATAGTGCCCGAGCGTGAGGCCGAAGTCGTTCTCGTGCTTGGGCAGCTTCGCGAGAGTCGCCACATCGAACAGGCCGCCGACACCGAAGGTGGTGTTGATGACGATCCGCATGATGTCTTCGACGCCATCGGTAATCTTCAGCTGCAGCAGATTGTTGGCCGCAATGTAGACGTCGCCGATGTTCGAAAAGAAGTTCGTCACGCTGTCGCGCACCGGCTGCGGCGTGATGTACACATAGCCCTTGGCAACCGGCTTCAGCGCGTACTGGTCGATCGTGTCGTTGAACTTGAAGATGGTGCGGTTCGCTCCCTCGAGCGGGTCGCCCTTGGTCGGGGTCTGGACAGTCGCACAGCCAGCGAGCAGCGCCGCGCCAAAGGCCAGGGTCGTAATACGGACGCGCATGGTCTGCATTCTTGTTCTCCTTATTGACCCGACGCGCCCGAAGCGGGCACGGCCGGCGCCGGTGCCGCCGGTGCGGGGGCTGCAGTGGGTGCGCCCGGCTTGGCGGCGCCTGAGTCTGCCGCCTTGCTGTAGAGGAATTGTCCAATCAGGTTTTCGAGCACAATGGCCGACTGCGTCATCGAGATCGTGTCGCCTGCTTTCAGCATCTCGCTATCGCCGCCCGGTTCGAGACCGATGTACTGCTCACCGAGCAGGCCAGAAGTCAGGATCTTGGCGGAGGTGTCCTTCGGAAAATCGTATTGCTTGTCGATATCGATTGTGACCAGGGCTTGATACGAATTCGTGTCGAAGCCGATCGAGTCGACCCGGCCAACCGTCACGCCCGCGCTCTTCACCGGCGCGCGCGCCTTCAGGCCGCCGATATTGTCGAACTTGAGCTTGACCGGGTAGGTTGCCTGAAACGACAACGAGCTCATGTTGCCGGCCTTCAACGCCAGGAACAGCAGCGCTACGAAACCCAGCACCACAAACAGGCCGACCCAGAAGTCGAGAGCAGTCTTTTTCATCGTCATCCCAAAGAGAATCCATCGCGCCGGCCACGCCGACCCCGCAGCGCGGGCAAGCCGATGCCCGCGGCGGAAAGCGCGTCGCGCGTTTTAGCTGAACATCAATGCAGTCAGCAGGAAATCGAGGCCAAGCACAGCAAGCGAGCCGTACACGACCGTCTTGGTCGTGGCACGTGAAACGCCTTCCGGGGTCGGTTTGGCTTCGTAACCCTGGAAGAGCGCGATGAACGTCACCGCAAAGCCGAACACAATACTCTTGATCACCCCGTTGCCGACGTCAGCCCACACGTCGACGCCGCCCTGCATCTGCGACCAGAACGAGCCGGCATCAACCCCGATCATCAGCACGCCCACCACATAGCCGCCGCCGATCCCGACCGCGCTGAAGATGGCCGCAAGAATCGGCATAGAGATAATGCCTGCCCACAAGCGCGGTGCGACCACGACCTTGATCGGGTCGACCGCCATCATTTCCATCGCCGTCAATTGCTCGCCGGCTTTCATCAGGCCGATTTCGGCCGTGAGCGACGTGCCCGCGCGCCCTGCGAACAGCAGGGCCGTGACCACCGGCCCGAGTTCGCGCACGAGCGACAGCGCCACCAGCAACCCGAGAGCCTGCTCGGAACCATACCGGTTCAGCGTGTTGTAGCCCTGCAAGCCCAACACGAAGCCGACGAACAGGCCCGACACCGCGATAATCACAAGCGAATAATTGCCCACGAAGTGGATCTGCTTCGTGACAAGACGCGGACGGCGCAACAACGGGAAGAATTCAAGCACCAGACGGAAAAAGAGCCGCGTGGCGTAGCCGGCGGTCTCGAGACCGCCGAGCACCGAACGTCCGATCGCACTGATCATGCCTGTCCCCCGCCGATGCCGAAATCTGCCGCAAGCGGCGTGTTGCTGGGATAGTGGAATTTGAACGGACCGTCCGGCGCGCCGTCGATGAACTGGCGTACGGTTGGATCGGTCGAGGCCCGCAACTGGTCAGGCGTGCCTTCCGCGTGAACGCCGCCGTTGGCAAGGAAATAGACGTAGTCGGCAATCGCGAACGATTCCGGCACATCGTGCGTGACCAGGATCGAGGTCGCGCCGAGCGCCTGATTCAGCGTGCGAATCAGGTTTGCCGTGATACCGAGCGAAATGGGGTCCAGGCCGGCGAACGGCTCGTCGTACATCATCAATTCGGGGTCGAGCGCGATAGCACGGGCGAGCGCCACGCGCCGCGCCATGCCGCCGGAGATCTCGGACGGCGACAGATCGCGCGCACCGCGCAGCCCAACGGCGTTGAGCTTCATCAGCACCAGGTCGCGGATCAGCTCTTCCGGCAGGTCAGTATGTTCGCGTAGCGTGAAAGCCACATTTTCGAACACCGACATATCGGTGAACAGCGCGCCGAACTGGAACAGCATGCCCATCTTGCGGCGCAGCGCGTACAGACCGTCGCGCGTCTGCCCGCCGACATCCTGCCCGTGAAAGAGGATCTGTCCGCGCAGTGCGCGCACGAGGCCGCCGATCAGCCGCAGCACGGTGGTCTTACCGCATCCCGAGCCGCCCATGACCGCGACGACCTGACCGCGCTGGAAGCGCAGGTTCAGGTTCGACAGGACGAGCCGGTCGCCGTAACCGAAGTCGACGTCACGAAGCTCGAGAAGGGTCTCGGAGGTGGAGGGCACGAGGCTGACAATCCTTTTGCACGGAACGGCGAATTATAGGGCCATCGTGCAAAAGTTGCCGTGACGCGCCCGGTCCCCGATAGACAGGGGACTACGCGATTATGGCGTAAACCCTTGGAGCATTGCAGAAACGGCAACAGCGGGGTCTGCAGCCTCCGTAACAGCCCGCACTACAGCGGCACAACCAACGCCGGTCGCCAGTACTTGTGGCAGCACCTGCTGGTCGATTCCGCCGATCGCGACGAGCGGCACCACGCCGTCGAGCAGGCGCACGTAGCGGGCGAGACGCCTCAGGCCTTGCGGCGCGGTCGGCATCACTTTGGTGGTGGTCGGGAACACGGCTCCGAGTGCGATGTAGCTCGGCCGGAAGTGCAGCGCGATCAGCATCTCGTAGTAGCCGTGCGTCGACAGGCCAAGGCGTACGCCGGCGGCGGCGAGCTTGCCGAGGTCGGCCTGATGCAGGTCTTCCTGACCGAGATGGACGCCGTACGCGCCGGCTTCGAGCGCCGCCTGCCAGTGATCGTTGATGAATACCTGAGCGTCATGCTTGCGACCCGCCGCGACGCAGCGCGCGATTTCGTGCGCCAGTTCGGCCGGCTCGGCGGTCTTGCGACGCAGCTGGACCGTCTTCACGCCGTAGCCGACCACCCGCTCGACCCACTCGGCGGTTGGAAGCACGGGGTAGAGACCGAGGCGGTCCGGGCAGCGCGCGAACGGCTGCTCAGGCGCTGCGGGCAATCCGAGGACGCGCGGGAAGCGCGACAGGTCGCACGGCCAAGCGTCCGCGGCGGCAGCTTCGTCGCCGTCGCGCCAGGCGAGCGCCAGCACCAGCGCGTCGTGAGGATCAAAACCGCAATCGAGGAACGCCGCCAGCGCGGGAATCCAGTCTTCGGCTAGGTGGCCTTCGAGCGGGTAGCGCTCGCCGCCCAGATGCAGTGTCGCCCGGCCCGCGGCGGCTTCGATCACGCCCGCGCCCTGCACTTGCCAGCGCGCCACCTGCTCGCCGTGCTGCTGGGCGTCGGCAACGACGATCAGATCGCCGCCGTTCGCGTCGTCAGGTGCGGTAAGGCAAATTCGCCACGGCGCGTGGGTCGGTGGCCAGTCGCCGAGCCGCGCGCGGATGCGCTCGGCGGCTTCGGTCAGCTCGTCGGCAGGCGGCCAGAAGAGGTCGCGGCCGGCGAGCGGGTTGGTCTGCGAGTTCGTTTGCGTCGTGGTCTGACTCATGTCGAGCTCCCATCCTGATGCCAGAACGGCATGCCGACCACCGGTGTGCTCGCGTGGGCAGTTTCGCGTTCTGCCATCGGCCCGGCGAGGTAAGCGCCGCGGCCCGCCTCGACGCCCAGCGCGAACGCGCGGGCCATCGCTTCGGGATGGGTCGCCTGCGACACCGCCGTATTCAGCAGCACGCCGTCGAAGCCCCACTCCATCACCTGTGCTGCGTGCGACGGCACACCGAGCCCCGCGTCGACGATCAGCGGTACATCGGGCAACCGTTCGCGCAACACCCGCAGACCGTATGGATTGATCACGCCTTTGCCGGTGCCGATCGGCGCTCCCCACGGCATCAACACCTCACAGCCGGCGTCGAGCAGGCGCCGTCCGATCACCAGATCTTCGGTGCAGTACGGCAGCACCTTGAAGCCGTCCTTTACCAGCCGCGCGGCGGCTTCGATCAGACCGACCGGGTCAGGCTGCAGCGTGTAGTCGTCGCCGATCAGTTCGAGCTTGATCCAGTCGGTTTCGAAGACTTCGCGCGCCATATGGGCGGTCGTGACCGCTTCGCTGACGCTCTGGCAGCCGGCCGTGTTCGGCAACAGCGGCACGCCGTGGCGCTTGAGCAGATCGAAGAAGCCGGCTTCGGCACCGCCTTCGTTCATCTGGCGACGCAAGGCGACAGTGATCATGCCGGGCTTGGCGGCATCGATCGAGTCGAACAGCGACTGCAGCGACGGATAGCGCGACGTGCCGAGCAACACCCGGCTGGCGAAGGTTTCGCCGTACAGCGTGAGCGCGTCGGCGGGAGTGGGAGAAGTCATCTGGAAATCCTTGTCTCTGGCGATGCACGGCCGCTTCGTCATTTGGCTGTGGGCAATCGCCGTTCCTGGCCGCAAGCGGCCTGCATTTTTAGCCGCCGGCGACCGGTTGCACGACGTCGAGCTTGTCACCCGCTTGCAGCGCGCGTGCGGCGTGCTGGGTGCGCGCGACAAAGTCACCGTTCAGCGCAACCGCGAACGGCGGACGCGCGCCGAAAGCGGCGAGCGCGTCGGCGACAGTCGCTCCATCGGGGAGCGACAACGGCTTCTGATTGATATGAATGTCCATGGCGTTCAGATACGGTTCAATCGATAGCATAAGCAGCCGGCGCACCAGCCCATGTGGCAATGGTCGCAACGCTCATGCCGGCACCTGCGAGCGGTTCTGCGGGTCGAGCCGCGCAAGCTGGAACAGCTCGCTCCAGCGGGCGTCGCGCCGCCAGTCGTCGAAAGCGTCGGCATCGCCAATGCGTCCGTCGAGCAGCGCGCCGGCGAAGCGGACGGCTTCGTCCGCGACTTCGGGCACGATCATATAGCCGTGCCGGTACAGGCCGTTCACGCGCAAGGTCTGCGCGCCATCCCAGACCAGCGCCGGACGGTGGTCCGGCAAGGTTGGGCGGCACTGCGAGTTCAATTCGAGGATGCGCGCCTCGCCGAAGCCGGGATGGACCGAGAAGGCCGCACTCAGCAGCTCCAGCGCGGAACGTACGCTGACGGGCGACATGTCCTCGCCTTCCACCTCGGTTGCGCCGATCACGTAGAGATCGTCCTGCTTCGGCGCGATATACAGCGGATAGCGCGGATGCAGCAAACGCACCGGTCGCGTGAGCTTGATCCCAGGCGCGTGGACGCGGGCGACCTCGCCGCGAATGCCACGCAAAGTCGGCAAAACCGCCTTGGCGCCAAGGCCGCGGCAATCGATCGTCACGCGGGCGGACGGTAACGCGCGATCGTCCACGGGCGTGTTCCAGTGCGTTTCGACGCGCCGCTCGGCGAGGCCTGCGGCGAGAGCACTTAACACCTGGCGATTATCTAGTTGTCCTTCATGCGGCAGCAGCCAGCCTTGGGCGAAACGGCCGGCCAGCGCGGGCTCGGTTGCGCCGAGCTGGGCGCCCGAGAGCGTGACGAAGCCACCGTCCAGCAGGTCCGCGGGCGCGTTCGAGCGCACCCGGCGTTCGAACAGCGGCGCTTCGGTGCGATCGGCGTGATGCCAGACCACCAGCGTCCCATTGCGTTGAAAGAACACCGGTTCGGGCAATTCGGCCAGCACCTGCGGCCAGGTATCGAGCGAGGCGGCACCGAGACGTGTGATCAACAATTCAGCGCTGGCGGCTTCGGCGAGCGGTGCGAGCATTGCAGCCGCTACCCATGCGGCCGCTTGCGAACCGGCGGCATCGCCGCGCTCGTACAGCGCCACGCGATGCCCCGCACCAGCGAGGCGCCACGCGACCAGCCGGCCGCACAGACCCCCGCCGATGACGGCGAAATCCGGTTGCGAGCGTGCGAGCGCGTTCATTCCCGTCCTGCCGGCGCGCGCAGAGCGGCCTTGAGCGTCACGGGGCAAACGAAGCAATAAACTGAAGAATAAGCGGTCATCGTATCCTTTCCGTACGGCAACAGGCGCACGTACCCAAGGACGAAACCGGCGGGCGAGGCCGGCCGGGCAAAAGGCGCATCCAGTGACGGACGCTGCCCGGCGGGGAATGGAAGAAAAGCCGACTTCCGGAAACTTCCCGCGCCGGTATTACCCGGATCGGGTGCAAAGGGTCTCTCTCAGCCTCGCTGCGGCGTGTGGCCCGCGCGCAAAGCACCCCTGTTTCGTCGAGAGTCATTAGACCATAAAAGGCGCGACGGCCGCAAACCGGGGGGCGGCAAGCAGCGAAGCTGCGGGCCCAAAGACTGCTGGGGCCGGAGTGATTCATGTGGTCCCGAGCGACCCTCTGGCACAATGCACCGATGGGAGCCTGCGCCATTACCGCGGGTTCTCGCGTCAAGCGCGTGAGCTACGCGCCGCTCGCGCGACAACGCCCTCCAGCGTCCCGATCGATTAATTTTCGCTTAAGGCGCTCACGGCAGAATCGGGCGGTCGTGCGACGGGTTCGACGCCCGGGTCGTATTCGCAATCCACCGTGGTACCGACCCGCTATGGGCAAGCCGGTTTTGGCTCGCCTGCAGCGGGCCAGTCCAAGATGAGCCAGTATTTCTTCAGGATGGTCATGACACCCAATACTTCCCCTGCCGTCGCACCCGAAGCGGACGACAAGGTCTCTGCGTGGAGCCTGATCAAGCCCTACTGGGTCTCCGAAGAATGGAAGATCGCGTGGGTCCTGCTCGTCACGATCATTGCGATCAACCTCGCCAATGTCTGGTTGAGCGTCAAGTTCAACACCTGGAACGGTGAGTTCTACAACGCTCTGCAGGCCAAGAACGTCCACGACTTCCCGCACCTGATGATGGTGTTCACGGTCATCGTGTTCGCGATGATCATCCTGTTCGTGTACGGCCGCTATCTGCGGCAAATGCTCGGGTTCCGCTGGCGCCAGTGGCTTACGCACCGCTACCTCGAAGAATGGCTCGGTAACGGTGCGTTCTACCGGATCGAGCGCGACCGGCTCGCCGACAACCCCGACCAGCGTATCAGCGACGACCTTCAGTCGTTCGCAACGAACACGCTGGCTCTGTCGCTCGATTTCCTGTCTACCGTCGTCACACTGATTTCGTTTGTCACCATTCTTTGGGGACTGGCCGGTGCGTTGAACGTGACGCTCGGCGGTGTTCCGATCGTCATTCCAGGCTACATGGTGTGGGTCGCGGCGCTCTACGCGCTCGGCGGTTCTTACCTGATCCACAAGCTCGGTCACCCGCTGGTTTCGATCACCTATCAACAGCAGAAAGTTGAGGCGGACTTCCGCTTTGGGCTGATCCGCGTACGCGAAAACGCCGAACAGATCGCCTTCTACGATGGCGAGGCGACCGAAAGGGCCACTGCGGGCAATGTGTTCCAGCGGATTCGCGACAACTGGTGGCGCGTGATGAAATACACGAAACGCCTGAGCTTCGTGCTGAGCTTCTACGGCCAGGTTGCGATTATCTTCCCGCTCGTCGTCGCGTCACCCCGTTACTTCGCCGGCGCATTCACGTTCGGTGTGCTGATGCAGATTCAGAACTCGTTTGGCACTGTCAGCGATTCGTTTTCATGGTTCATCAACAGTTACGGCAGCCTCGTCGATTGGCGTGCTACGGTAAATCGTCTGCGCGAATTCAAACGTGTTGTGCATGCATCGCATCTGAAAGAGTCCGTCTCACCAGCCACCGCGCATGGCGGCATCAACCTGCACTACGTCGACGAGGAAAAACTCACCACGGATGGCCTCTCGCTGGCCCTGCCGAACGGCACCCCGCTCTCGCAGATCCGCAATATCACGATCAACCCGGGTTCGCGTTGGCTCGTGCGCGGTCCGTCCGGCTCGGGCAAGAGCACCTTGATGCGCGCGCTTGCCGGGCTATGGCCGTTCGGCGACGGCTCAATTGATGCGCCGGTCAATGCACGCATGATGTTCATTCCGCAACAGAGCTACATGCCGATCGGCCCGTTGAAAGCGGCGCTCACCTACCCGTCCTCGGCCGACACCTACACCGACGACGAATGCCGCGAAGCGCTGCACATCTGCCACCTCGACGACTATGCGGGGCGCCTCGACGAATCGGGGCACTGGGCCCGCAGCATGTCGCCGGGCGAACAGCAGCGGCTCGCTGCCGCTCGTGTACTGCTGCACAAGCCCGACTACCTGTTCCTTGACGAGGCAACCAGCGCGCTCGATGCCGCCAACGAAGCGCGGCTCTACCACCTCTTCACGGAGCGTCTGCCGAAGGCCGCCATCGTCAGCGTCGCGCACCGCGAATCGCTCGCGGCGTTCCATGAAGAAACGCTCGACGTCGAGCGATCGGGCGAACCCGTCGCCGCTTAGGCAACGCGTCATTCGAACCGCGTAGTATCGATCACCGATGCCGACTCCGGCATCGGTGCAGCGTCAGCACCGCCCGACGCGACGGGCTGGGCTGACCGACGAAGCCCTCTCCCCCTTCTCCGCCAGTCCAAAGCAATCCTCCGGCAAGCCTGGGCGAAGCAAGCCAGGTCGAGCGCCCCCAGCGCACCATGCAACATTCTGAAATACGCGAGAACAGTTCGAAAGCATTTGCGAAGCGCTCAGGTTGTTCCGTGCTTTGAAAGTGCCCTGCTGCGGCGAGGATAGTCATGCGGGCCGGTCCCTCTCCGGTGCCGCACGCCACTCACCGTTATCGGACTTCCCGCTCATGTCATTCGATCGCCGTCTTCGTCACCTGACCCAACGATTCACGCGGATGAGCCGTTCGCCGCTCGCCCGTCCCGCCATCACGTTCGGCGCGGCAGCCTTGTTGCTGTCGCTCGGCGCTCAGGCCGCGCAGTTGACGCAGGTCGCAGAGCCGGCCAACATCTGTCCGGCACTGACGCACATCGTCGCCGCCACCGACTTCAGACAACTTCACGACCAACCCGCCGCACAGCTGCCTGATGTAGACAGCGCCGACGACTGCCACGCCAGCGGCCACAGCTACGACTGTCATTGGCGCGCGCACTGGCAAGCCGACGGCGTGGTCACGGACCCGCTCGAAGAACTCGGTGCGGATATCGCCGCGTGCTTTCCCAACGTCGTGCACGACCTCAACACGCCGACTCGCCAGCATTTCGTCGTGACAGCCGGCGTGCGCCGCATCGACGTGACGGCTAGCGTGCAGGGGTCCAACGAGTTGCGCCTGCGCGTCGCACGCTAAGCGTGCCGCCCCTGCGTTTCAACCCGACACGTCAAGGTATCGCATCGTGAACGGCTCGCGCTCTCCGCTATTTCCGCCTCCTCCTCGCCGGACCGTCAGACTGCCATGGTCCGCCGGACGGCGGTCGTGCGTATGGGCAGCGACAGCCGCCGTTTTATGCGCTGGGCTGAACGGCTGCGCGTGGACGCTGATTACAGCGGCCGACGCCACCGGTTCGGTGATTCAGGCAGGCTACGCCATCGCCTCGAACTACTCGTCGCCGACCTTCGTCAACGGCCGCCCCGCGTCCATCAGCACGGTCTGCATCGAAGTGAACCAGTTGGTGTCCGTTGGCGATTTCGTCCCGGCCTTGCAACTCGCGCTGAACCGGCGCGGCATCCGCTCGGCCGTCTACAATCCGGGCACCGCGCCGACGAGTTGCGAGGCGCGGCTCGTCTATAACGCCTCGGTCGATTACGGCAAGCGCTCGTTTAACGACAGTCCGGTGCAGTATCTTTCCGTGATCGATCTGACGCTGCTGCAGCAAGGCCAGATCCTGGTCACCGCGCGCTACCAGACCGGCGACCTCGGCATGGACCGCTTCACCAATGCGTCCGTCAAGCTCAACGGCATGATCGAAAAGATGGTGGTCGACCGCACCGAGTTGCGTCCCCGGACCATTCAGACGTCGCAGGTCAACTGAGCTCCCTCGCGCCCTGCAGAACACCCACCGCGTCCGCAAACATCACGCAGACGATTGCTTCCAATTACCCGGGAAAGGTTTTGAAAGCATTGCGCGCTATCAGCCCTCCGGCGTATCTCTTAAGATTGCCGAATGAACCAATCCATTCTGGTCGTTGACGACGACCCCGTCGTGCGCGACATCGTGCGCGAATATCTGCAAGGGCGCGGCTTCTCGGTAACCGCGCTCGAGCATGGCATCGCCTTGCAACGCGCGCTCGAGAACGAGCGGCCCGCGCTGGTCGTGCTCGACATCATGCTGCCGGTGATGGACGGTATCAGTGCGCTGCGCGCGCTGCGTCTGGCCGGCGACGACATTCCGGTGATCCTGCTGACGGCGCGCGCCGACGTGATCGACCGGGTGATCGGACTCGAGCTCGGTGCGGACGATTATCTCGGCAAGCCGTTTGAGCCGAGTGAACTGGTGGCGCGTATCCGTACCGTCTTGCGCCGCCGCGGCACGATCGCGCCCGGTGCGCCGGAAAACCGCGCGCCGTACCGCTTTGGCCGTTTCGAGGTGAATTTCCCGGCGCGCGAGTTGCGCCGCGACGGCGAGCGCATTCCGCTACGCTCGAGCGAATTTGCAATGCTCAAGGTGTTCGTCACCCACGCGATGACGGTGCTCACCCGTGCGCAGTTGCTGGAAAAGCTGCATGGCAACACCGAGGCGCATCGCAACCGCAGCCTCGATGTCTCGATCTGGCGGCTACGGCGTCTGATCGAAGTCGACCCCTCCGAACCGCGTTATGTGCAGACGGTGTGGGGGCGCGGCTACGTGTTCGTGCCGGATGGAGAAATCGGCGCGGCCGAGCGGGCCGCACAGCCGTCCGTCGACGCGTAACACTGCGTCAGGCAAGTCCCAAAGAAGCGCCGGGTCGACTCAGACTTGCGGCGCTCCTCGACCGCCTGGCGCAAAACGCCAAACGGTCCGACAAAATCGTTCAGAACGTCGCTCAGAAGGTCAGCACGCTCAAGAACATCCGCTGCAGCCAGCCCACGGTAGTCGAATCGCTCACGATGCCTTGGCCTGCCTGCTCGATCTTCGCATTCGCCACCTTGCCTGACGACACATAATTGCCGGCTTCGATGTCCTTCGGATTGACGATACCCGATAGCCTCAAGCGGTCGTGATTGCCGTTCATCGCAATCAGCTTCTCGCCGGACACCATCAGGTTGCCGGTCGGCATCGTCGCGATCACTGTCACAGCCAGCGTACCGGTCATCCCGTTGGTGTCGGTCATGGCGCCCGCCCCCTTGAAGTCCGTCGCCGCCGAGCCGATATTGAACAGACGCGCGAGCCGCGCAGCCGCGCTGGTCGATTGATCGGCGGCGGTCGCAGTAATGTCGCTCGTTCGGCTCGCCGTTGTATTAGCGCTGCTGTTGCCGTTATAAGACTCCGACAGACGAATCGTCAGCACATCGCCCACATGCTGCGCACGCGGCGTTTCGTAGAGCAACAGCGACGCGCCGGCCTGATAGATCGCGCCCTGTGTATTGATGTTGAGCGGTGCGCTGACGAGCGGCGGCAACATCGGCGTGTCGACTATCGAATCCTGGTGGCTCGCGCAGGCGGCCACACCCAGCGCTGCAGTAAGCGCGGCGATGAGGCGTAGGGTGGTCATAGAGGTTCCTCAACCGGAGAAAAATGAATCAACTCGGTCTCGACACGCATGCCGCGCCTCAACCTGCTTCGGGACTGCTCGCCTGCCATTGGCGTACGAGCGACTTCACCCACGCATCGGGATCTTTCAGCAGATAGGTGAGCGTGCCGTTGTGGCTGGACGGCAAAAAGCACAACGTGATCGAGCTCACGGCGTTTTCCCATAAGTACACAGGAACCGCACCACCCGCCGCCGACGTGTTCTTCGTGACGAGCTGCGGCGCTCCGTAGCGGCCCGCCAGCGCTTCGCGCAGATCGCTGGCCGTGGCCTCGTCGACGACAAACGAGATCTCGTACAGACGCAGCGCTGTCTGGCCATTGACGCGCGCGAACCGCAGCACGTGATCCTGCGCCAGCGCACCGTCCACCACAGCCTGCGAGACCTGCCAGCGGTCGGCCGTCCGGTGCGCCCAGCGGCACGCCACGGTGAGGCTCTCGCCCGTCTTCAGACTCATGCCGAGCGCTTCGGCCAGCATGTCCGTCTCGCAAACCGGCACACTGCCGACGGGTGTCGCTCGCACGGTCGAACCCGCGCGAAATTCGTCGAGCGTGATGCCAAGCGGAATGCCGCGAAACGCGAACGGCGCATCCATGGGACGCTTGTGCTCGTCCCCGCCGCTGTGCCTCGACGCGGAGGCTGAAGTTGACGCTGTCGCTACCGCTGCCGTTGACGAAGCCACACCGCGCGCCGCGGGATCCGCGTGCGCAGCAGGCACCGCCAGATTCAGCAGCATCGAAACCGCCAACGGCGCCAGCGGGCCGAGCCATTGACGGGTGGACAGTCGGGCGTTCATGGCTCAGTCAATCGCCGCTGCGCATGCGTTGAACGGCTCGGCCGCGGCATGTCCCACCGCCGGCAAGATGTCCAGCGTTGCAGCCGTCAGGCGGCACGGCAGCGCAGCGACACCACAACCGTCGAGCGGCAACAGCATCGCACCCAGCGCCAGCCAGCTTGCGGCACGCACACACCGCTTGAAAACAGTGAGAGTCGACACGGTGAGCCTCGCGAGGTCAGGCTGTCGTGTTGACGTTGTTGCCGATCAGGCCGCCCGGCAGAGCCGGCGACGTCGGTTCGGCCGGCAGCCCTTCGGGTTTGGCTGCGCCCTCCGAGGTCGGCGTCGGCCGCTCGCGCTGCATGGGCGGAAAGGTGGTGGGGCGGAGATTATTCTGGACGGTCATGATGTACCTCGCGTATCACTTGGGTGCGGATTCGGTTACCGCACATCGGGGACACTGAGGGGGAGAACTGACCTTCAGGCCAACGAAGCACGGCGGCGATGGACTACAGACCGAATCATCACGCTGCGAAGAGACTCACGATGCACGAAGGAGCGCGCGCTTTTCCACGGTTCTTACGAGGGGTTTCGAATGCACGCCAATTATTTCCTCCCAGGAAATACGGTAAGCAAAACCCGCTTGATGCGTCCCTCGATCCGCAATTAATATTGTCGACGCCAGCGCCGCATTTCGACCGTCTTGCCTTGCAGGACAAGGCTTTCCGAGGGGGCCGGAAGGACTTCTCTGTCGTCGCGCGGCGGCAGGTAAGTGTTGGTAAGAAAACAGTGATCCGTTTGCCACACGCGTCAGTCTAAAATTTCGAAATGAATCCACAGGTCCTTATCGTCGACGACGACCCGGTCGTACGCGATCTGCTTTGCCGATTTCTGCAATCGAACGGGTTCGACGCTTCCGTGCTCCACGACGGCACGCACTTGCAACGCCGCCTCGAAAGAGAGCGGCCATCGGTCGTTGTGCTCGACATCATGATGCCGAACACCGACGGTCTGCGCGCGCTCACCGCGTTGCGGGCGGCCGGCGACGACATACCGGTGATCTTCGTGACAGCGCGCGGCACCGTGGCGGACCGCATCGTGGGTCTGTCGCTCGGTGCGGACGACTATCTGACGAAACCGTTCGATCCGCGCGAATTGCTCGCAAAGATCAGAAGCGTGTTGCGCCGCACGCGCAACGCCCCCACGCCGCGAATTCCCGAACCCTCGGCGTATGTGAGCTTTGCGGGATGGCGGCTCGATACCGCCACGAAACAGATGCTTGCGCCCGATGGCGTGATGATTACGCTCGGCGGTTCCGATTACCGCACGCTTCGAACCCTGCTCGACAACCCCAACCGGCCGCTATCGCGCGACTACTTGCTCGATGAAGTCTTCGGCAAGGAAGGCACGCCGCTTGATCGGTCTATCGATGTCTGTATCAGCCGCTTGCGTCAGCATCTGAAGGACACGGCGCGTCAGCCGAAACTGATCCGCACCGTGCGTCACGAGGGTTATATGCTGACGGCGAGCGTCGTGCATGAAAGCCACGCATGAACAGGCCGCGCATGAAATTCAGACTCTGGCCCGATGCATTGTTCGGGCGCCTTGCGTTGATTCTGGTGATCGGCATGTTTGGCGGACAGTTGCTGACCAGCACGATCTGGTTCGAGACGCACGACCATCGGACACTGGAAATTCCATCGCGTGTCTTTGCAAGCCGTCTCGCCGATACGCTGCGCCTGATGCAGGATGCGCCCGATAACGCAGCGCGCGAGGCACTCGCCGGACAGCTTGGAGACGACCACTACACACTTCGATGGATCGACAAACCCGGTGTCGCCCCGGCGCCTTCAGTCGCGCAACGCACGGTTGAAGATCTGCTTCAGGACGTACTTGCGCAGCGTTTGCATCGGCAAATTCCGTTACATCTTATGGATGCCGAACTAATCGATGATTCCGGCCGGCATCGTGGCATCTTCAGTTTGTTCGATTCGCGCATGCCCTCTGGCGACTTTCATGTGCAGGTTCAAACACCGGGCGGCGCATGGCTCGACGTCACTGCGCAAGAAGGTCAAGCCGGCCGGCAAAGCGAACCGCGTACGCTTGTGATCGAATATCTGTTGCGCATCTACGCAATCCGCTTTGTCGCGGCGTTGTTGTTTGCGCTGGTCGCTGTGCGCATCGCGGTGCAGCCGTTGAGGCGGCTCGCCGTTGCCGCTGAAGCGCTGGGCACGAATGTGTATCGGCCGTCGCTGGAGCTTTCGGGGCCGCGTGAAGTGCGCGTCGCCGCGCAGTCGTTCAAC
>NZ_JAMFSB010000424.1 GCF_026225065.1 Paraburkholderia sp.
GTGCGGACAAGCTATCCGGAGAGAAGGGTTCATTCATTTACTTTTTGCCATGGGTCATCACGTCGCTTACTTCCAGATCGTGCTCGATCTTCTCGAGCACCTGCGGCGAGCGCTTCTTGAGCATCATCAACCAGACTGCGCCAACCAGCATATACGCAACGAACAGATAGGGCAGGATGTTATACGGATAATCAGGCACCGGATACACGCTGCCGATCACCGCGCCCACCATCGCCAGTGCGCCGAGCACGCCCCACAGCACGTTGATCGACTTGAGCTCGCCCTGCTTCTTCAGATAGACCGGTGCCGAGATTGCGACCAGGAAATACACGACCAGGAAACCGAAGGTCGCAAACGTGCTCGTATAGCCGAACGTGTTGAGCGGCCCAGTGCCGAGCATCGCAATGCAAACCACCAAGGTCACGATCGAGGAAAACGCCACCGCCAGGTACGGTGTCTGGTGCGTACGGTGCACCATGCCCATCGAGCGGTGCACGAACTGATAGCGGCCCATCGAATACAGCAGGCGGCTCGACGAGTTGATGCAAGCAAGCACGCACGAGAACGCGCTGATCGAAGCGATCAGATAAAACACCGGGCCGAGCGGCGAGGCGCCGACGCTTGTCAGCAAAGTGCTGAGCACGGCCGAATCGCCGCCCAGCTTGGCGACGTCATCGTGGTAGGCGATCGTCATCGAATAGGCCACAAACATGAAGAACAGACCCGACAGGATCACGCACCAGATCACCGCACGCGGAATGACGCGCAGTGGGTTCCTAGTTTCCTGGCCGAGCGAAGCGGCGCTCTCGAAACCCACGTACGAGAAGATGCCGAGCACCATACCCTGTGCCATGCCTTTACCGCTTACACCCTGCAGCCCTAGTTGCGCGTGGTCGACAATATGGTCCGGGTGCAGTGCGAGCACATAGATCAGCACACCGCCCACAATTACCACCGAAGCGGCTTCGATCGCCAGCGACAGGCGAGATGAAAGCCTCACGTCACGCGCCGAGAAGAACCACGCCAGCCCGATAAAGATCGTGTAGATCGCCCACGACGGGACAGCGATGTTCCAGGCCGAAAAAGCGTTCTGCACGAACACCACGCCTGCAGCACCCACCCCCATCGCAGTACCCACGTAAGCCGCGATCAACCCCCAGCCGGCAATGCCCCCCGCCATCGGCCCAAGCGCGCGCGAGATATAGATAAAGAACGAACCAGCCGACGCGATCCGGCTCGAGAGCGCGATGATACTCATGCTCACCAGCAGCAGCCCGATCGTCGAAAGACCGTAAATCAACCATGTTCCCGCGCCGGCCAGCGCCGCGATTGCGGTCACATTGATCGACGGCGTGAAAGTTGGAGAAAGGTTCGCGATGGACTGGCCAATAACCTCGGGGAAACCCAACGTGCCCGCACGTAGACCTCCGGAAGGTGCCGGCGCTGCTTGCGTAGTGCTTTGCGGAGTGCTCATGTAGTGCTCCTGATAGATGGGTAAATCAAAGTTGGATGCGCTCAACTTTTGCACAATCAAAAATCTCGAAACAACTCAATTCATTTGCTCCATCCGGGAATCCACGACGTCCCCGCGAGCGGTATGCGTGCCATCGCAGCCGCTTCCACGGTGAGCGCGACGAGGTCCTCGGGCTCCAGGTGATGTACGTTCTGCTTGCCGCATGCACGCGCGATCGTCGTCAGTTCCATGTTTAGCGTCTTCAGGTAGTTGCGCACCCGGCGCGACCCTTCCTCCGGCTGGACGCGCTGTTCGAGCACCGAGTCCTGGGTGGTCACGCCGACTGGGCACTTGCCCGTGTGGCAGTGATGGCAGAAACCCGGCGACGTGTTCAACGCCGCATAATCCACCGCTGCCGAATGCAACGCGCCGTTCTGAAAGTACGTGTCGCTGTTGCAGCCGAGCGCCATCAGCATGCCCTGCCCGATCGCCACCGCATCCGCGCCGAGCGCCAATGCCTTCGCCACATCAGCTCCGGTACGGATACCGCCTGAGACGATCAGTTGCACCTGGCCTTTCATGTTCAGGTCTTCAAGCGCATCCACAGCCTGGCGAACCGCCGCCAGCGTCGGAATACCGACGTTCTCGATGAAGCAGGTCTGCGTCGCTGCCGTCCCGCCCTGCATCCCGTCGATCACGACCACGTCCGCGCCCGCATGCACCGCGAGCTTGACGTCGTTGAACGTGCGGGTTGCGCCGACCTTCACGTAGATCGGCTTTTCCCAATCGGTGATTTCGCGCAGTTCCTGAATCTTGATCGTCAGATCGTCCGGGCCGGTCCAGTCCGGATGACGGCTCGCCGAACGCTGATCGACGCCGGCCGGCAACGTGCGCATCGAAGCGACGCGCGGATTCACCTTCTGCCCGAGCAGCATGCCGCCGCCACCCGGCTTAGCGCCCTGCCCGATCACGATTTCGATCGCGTCGGCCCGGCGCACATCGTCCGGGTTGAAGCCATAGCGCGACGGCAGGCACTGATAAACAAGCGTCTTCGACGAGCGACGCTCTTCCTCCGTCATGCCGCCATCGCCGGTGGTGGTCGAGGTTCCCATCGCCGTCGCGGCCTGGCCGAGCGCTTCTTTCACGTTCGCGGACAACGCGCCAAAGCTCATGCCGGCCACCGTGATCGGAATATCGAGCACCAGCGGCTTTTTGGCGAAGCGCGTGCCGAGCACCGTCTGCGTCGAGCATTTCTCGCGATACCCTTCGAGCGGATAGCGCGACAGGGAGGCACCGAGAAACAGCAGATCGTCGAAATGCGGCACGCGGCGTTTCGCGCCCAGACCGCGAATTTCATAGAGGCCGCGCTGCGCAGCCGAGTGGATATAGTCGATCGTCTTGCGGTCGTAGCCTTGCGACTCTTCCTGCTGCAAGCGGGCGAAGTGAACAGGTTTGGCTTCCATGGGGACCTTCGTCGAGAACGTGTGTTCAATATTCCTGGTTCGCGTCGGCGTTCCAGTGATAGAGCGTGCGAGCAGAAGCGATCCGTTTGAACGAGGCCGGGTCGTGGTCCATGCCGGCGGCGGCCAGCAGTGCTCGTACGGCGTCGAGATCGGTTTGCGTCATCGGCTCGTATTGCGCGTCCGCGCCGAGCGATTTCACTTCGCCGCGTACGTACAGCACCGCTTCGTAAAGCGAGTCGCCGAGCGCATCGCCCGCATCGCCGCAGATCACCATGCGCCCGGCCTGAGCCATGAATGCAGAAAAACTGCCGACCGATCCACCCACCACGATGTCACCGCCCTTGAGCGAAATACCGCAGCGCAGACCCGCATCGCCGTCGATCACCAGCAGGCCGCCATGCGCCGAAGCACCCGCTCCGTTCGATGCGAAACCCTTCACATGTACCTTGCCGCTCATCATGTTTTCGGCGACGCCGGTGCCCGCGCTGCCGTCGATCTCGATCGTCGCGTGTTTGTTCATGCCACCCGCGTAGTAGCCGGCGTGGCCGGCGATCGTCACCCGCACCGGCGCATCCACCCCGACCGCGAGGTTGTGTGCGCCGTTCGGCGCGACGACCGTCACCGCCTGGCCTTCCAGTTCGCTTGCCGGTTTGTGCAGGAACTGGTTCAACTCACGAACCGTCGTACGCTCCAGATCGAAAGTCAGGCTTTCCATACATACATCTCCTCAGGTGCAGGTTCGAAAACCCTCGCGTTCTTGATATCCGGCAGATGCGCGAGCGAACGGAACTCAGAGGCGATCGCGACGTAGTCGTCGTTTTCCGCGACCACTGCCGGCTTGCACGCAAACGGATCGCGAATCAGCGCGAGTTCGGTCGAGGTGCCCATCAGGAACGTGTAGAAGCCGTCGAGTTCTTCGAAGCCCTTCTGCAATGCGGCCGGCAACGTGTCGCCTTCGCGCAGCCGCCATTCGAGAAAGCGGCAGGCGGCTTCGGTGTCGTTGTCGGTATCGAAGTGAATGCCTTGCGGCTCGAGCTTGCGGCGCACGCCATGCGCGTTCGACAGCGAACCGTTGTGAACCAGACAGAAGTCGTCGCCGGCGGTGAACGGATGGGCACGGTCGGGCGTCACGGCGGATTCGGTCGCCATGCGCGTGTGGCCCACCAGATGCGTGCCCTTCAGCTTCGCGAAGTCATAACGCTCTGCGACTTGCGACGGCGAACCGATATCCTTGTACAGATCGATCGAACGGCCGCTCGAGAGCAGATACAGCTTCGGATGGTGTTCGCGCAGCCACGTCTTTACGCCCTCGATATCGCCTTGCACCGTCAACACGGCGTGATTGCCTTTAACGTCGACGCGCGCAGTGACGTCCATCGCCGCGTCCAGCGCTTCCACCAGCGGCTGCCACGCGAAGTCCGAGCCCTCTTTCGTAAAGCCCGCGTAGAGGCTCAGCTTGCGCTGGCTTGCATCGACCGGCTTGCCGAATACCGCGAGGCCCGCCGAGTCCGGTCCGCGCTCGGTCATGCCGATCAGCATCGGCACCATCAGAACGCCCAGCCGCTCGCGCAGTGCAGGCGTCTTCACCAGCAAGCCTACAATTCCGCACATTGTGGTTCTCCTTAGAAGAATTCGAGGTAGGTCTTCAGTTCCCAGTCCGACACGTGGCGCATGTATTCGAGCCACTCCATCCTTTTGAGCTTGAGAAATTCGTCGGCGACCGGCCCGAGCGCATCGCAGATCACGCGGTCGGACTCCAGTGCGTTGAGCGCCTGCTCGAGGTTTTGCGGCAGCACGCCGACGCCGTGTTCCGAGAGCTGCGCGGGCGACCACTCGTACAGGTTTTCGTTAGCTGGCTCGCCCGGCGACATGCCACGATCGATGCCGTCAAGTCCCGCCGCAATCACCGCCGCGGTCGCGAGATAGGGATTGCATGAGCCGTCGGGCAGCCGCAGTTCGATGCGCTCGCCAGGCATGCGCACCATCGTCGAGCGGTTGTTGTTGCCGTAGCTGATATAGGCCGGCGCCCACGTTGCACCCGTCAACGAGCGGCCCACGACGAGGCGCTTGTACGAATTCACCGTCGGATTGCACAGCGCGGTCAGCGCCGGTGCATGCGCGAGCAGGCCGGCCGTGAACTGATAGCCGAGCGACGAAAGCCCCATGCCGAGCTTGTCCGCCGGGTCGGCGAACAGGTTGCGCTCGCCGTCGCCGATCGACATATGCATATGCATGCCGTTACCTGGAAGACTCGCGAACGGTTTCGGCATAAACGAGCAGATCATGCCGAGCTCATTGGCGATCTCGGAGGCCGCCATCTTGAAGAACACATAGTGATCGCAGGACGTCAGGCAATCGGTGTACGTGTAGTTGATTTCGAACTGCCCGTTGGCGTCTTCGTGATCGATCTGATAGACGTCGATGCCTACCGCGCGCATCGATTCGGTGAGCTTTTCCAGGAAGACACGCGTACGCGAGAGACCCTTGTAGTCATAGCACGGCTTGGCGAGCGTATCGCTCGGATCGCACGGTTCCAGCTTGCCGGACGCCGAACGGCGTAGCAGCGAAAATTCCGGCTCCAGACCGGTGAAGAGGGTCCAGTTGCGCTCCGTCATCCGCGCAACCGCCTTCTTCAGCGTCACACGCGAATCGTATTGCCACGCTTCACCATTCACGTGACCGTCGCAGACGATCCGTGCCAGACCCGGCTGCCACGGCACCGGCGTGAGCGTCGCCAGGTCGCCCACTGCCATGTAGTCGGGACCGTTCGGCTCGATGCCGACACCCCAGATCGCAAACCCCGCGAAACCGGCACCTGCTTTCAACACGCTCTTCAGATGACTGACCGGCACCGATTTTGCCTTGGCCACGCCGTGAATATCGACAAACTGCGCCAGCACGTACTTCACGCCCTGCTGCGTCAAATAAGCTTGCGCCTCTTCCGCCGAGCCGAACCGGGGCACGCATCCGAGTTCGTTGACCGGCAGCGTGGTCGCATCGTTCAGGTTCATCGCCACTCCTTGCAACAACATTGTTCGTCGGTTGGAAAAGCCACACGCACCGCATGTGACGAGGCTATGCGACGCGCTTTCGAACGCCGGTTACTACGCGCCTCGAACCTGTCTTCAGGCAAACAGGAACTTTATTGGCGAGCAACTATGATTCCCGCAGTGAAACTCCCCGCGCACGGCTGGGCGCTGCAATCTGCTACCCTTTCCCTTTTCATGAGGCCCACATGCAAACCGGTGAAGAGAACAAAACGCCGCTCGAGCGCTATCTGGGTACCACCATTCGCGAGCTACGCCAGCGCCACGGCCTGACGATCGCCCAGGTCTCCGCCCAGGCCGGTATCAGTCGGGGCATGCTCTCGAAGATCGAGAACGCACAGACCTCTGCCGGCCTCGACGTGCTCAACCGCATCGCCCAGGCGCTCGGTGTTTCGCTCTCCATGTTGTTCCGCAATTTCGACGTGCCGCAAGGCGGCGCACAACTGGTCAAAAAGGGCGCCGGCATGGAGGTGGTCCGCAAAGGCACCAAACGCGGTCACACCTATCACCTGCTCGCTTACGACCAGGGGCCGCGCAAACTCTTCGAACCTTTCCTGATCACGATGGAGGATGAAGCCGAGCGCTTTCCCGTGTTCGAACATCCGGGCACCGAATTCATCCACATGCTCAAGGGCGTGATCGAATACCGCCACGGACAGCAGACCTACATCCTTCATCCCGGTGACACCCTCACTTTTCAGGGCGAAATACCCCACGGTCCTGAGCGCCTGATCAAGACCCCCATTCAATTCCTGTCGATCTTTGTGTACCCGCAAACTAGCGCCGACTGATCTCGCGCTGCGTCCGGCCATAACCGACGCACACACCAATGCAACGTTTGTGCCATGTTTATCTGAGTGAATCAAAAGTTCCCATGGATAAACGCCTTGGGCGCAATAAGGCCTTGCCGACATTCAGGCCGAATGCGTCCGCTCGCTCGACTGCGGTGCACGTCTTCATTGCGGCTGGTGCGACTTTGCACAAGAACGAGGTGTGCGGTTAAGCTGCAGCAAAAGCAACGCTTATACAAAGCGGGGTTTTGCCCGGCCTCAGCGCAACGCGTCCTCTGGGAGATCGGGCAGCGCACGCGCCAGTGAAGGCTGGATCGCGTTGTCCAGCACGCCGCGGGTCAGCATCACGATCTCGCCGGCGAACTGATCCCACTCGCCCTGCCGGTGCAGCAGAAAGAAATCGCGCCGGCCGAGGCGGCTCGGCGGCAACGGCATCACCGCGATATCGTCCAGGTAGTGACGGGCCTGCCACAAACACAAGGGGGTCGAGATAGCAAACCCCACGCGTGCCGCGACCAGACTTAGCAACGGATCGGTCGCATCGAACTCGTAACGTCGTGGACTGTTGATACCCAGGTGCCGCGCGAAGCGCTCGATCTGCTGGCCGATCACCGAGCGCGCCGTGTAGCGGATCAGCGGCATTTCCTGCGCGAGCGTGCGCCAGTCGATATTGCGGTGTGCGCTCAGATAGCTGCGCGCAACCACCACCACGAACGCCTCGGAAAACAGCGGCACTTCGACGATCCGTGCATCGCTCAGCGTGGTCTGCGTGCAGATCGTGATATCCAGTTCGCGGTCGTGCAGTTGCTTGCTCAGGCCCGGCGTCAGCCCGGACCACATCGAAATCTGCCGCTCCGAATTCGACACCGCGCGGATCAACTCTGGGCCAACGGTCGCCGCGAACGAATCGACACATCCCAGCCGCACCGGCATCTTTCCCGTGTGCGATGCATCGCCAATACGGGCGGCGACCATCTTTGCATGTTCGAGCAAGGGATCCGCCAGTTCGAGCAGCGCGCGCCCCGCCACGTTCGGCCGCGGTGGCCGGCTCTCGCGGTCGAATAGCGTCAGGCCCTGGTCGCGCTCCAACGCGGCAATCGACTGGCTGACCGCGCTCTGGCTCACGCCGAGCTGCTTCGCCGCGCCCGTCATCGAGCCGCTCTCGCACACGGCGACGAAGGCCTGCAGCGCGCGCAGATCAATCGGGGGCGGGGTTCGTGTCATGGCATGTTCCGCTCGCATGGGTAAATGACGATGGCCCTGTGCGGCACGAGAGCATGGTGCCGATCTTCGCAGGACGGTGTTCAGGACAGGATGAGCAATTGCACTGGCTCATCATAAGTTTGCCTGATACAAAATTGGCGCGCCCAGCGTTTTCCTAGAATTCACCTTATTGCCCATTCAGATATCCACATGAGCCACTACGATTTCATCGTGATCGGCGCTGGCGTCATTGGCGCGTCGGTCGCCCATCATCTCGCGGCACTCGGGGCGCAGAGCGTGCTCGTCATCGAGCGCGGCACGATCGGCGCGGGCACCACCTCCCAGTCGTCCGGGCTGCTGCGCACGCACTATTCGGTACGCCAGAACGTGGAACTTGCGCGCTCGTCGTGGTGGGCGTTCAACAACTTCGCCGAATACGTCGGCGACGACGAAGCGTCCTGCGGCCTCGTCAAATGCGGCTATCTGATCTGCGCGCCCGAGGGCGACAAGCTTGACCCGCTGCGCGCCTCGCTCGCCGCTCAGCAGGACATGGGCATCGAAGTGCAGTTACTCGACAAGGGCGAGGCGCACGAGCGCCTGCCGATCGCGAACTTCGACGACGCCGCGCTGATCGGCTTCGAGCCGGAAGCGGGCTTTGCCGACGCCTATCTGGTCGCCACCGGCTTTGCCCGTTCGGCGCGCCGACGCGGCGTCAAGATCATGGAAGGCGTCACGGTAACGGGCCTCGTCCGCGAAGGACTCCGGATCACCGGCGTCGAGACGAGCGCCGGCAGCTTCAGTTGCGGCACCCTCATCAGCACGCAGAGCATCTGGACACCGGAGCTCGCCGCCTGGATCGGCATGCCGTTACCGGTCAAGCCGGAGCGTCACACGGTGCTCGCACTCGAATGCGAGGGCGCGGCATACTCATTCAAGATGCCCGCGTTCAAGGACCTGGGATCGGCCGGCATGCTCTATTACCGCAGCTACGGCGGCAGCCAGATGCTCGTGTCTGAGGGCGTGGTCGGCGAGACACTGAACTCGCCGGAAACGGAACAGGGGCAGATTTCGCTCGACTATGTCGCCGAAGTCGGCGCACAGGTCGCCGAACGCTTCCCCGCTTATGAGGCCGCGGGGCTCGCTTCGTCGTGGACCGGCGTCTACGACGTGACGCCCGACTGGAATCCTGTGTTGGGCAAGGTCGCCGATATTGAGGGGCTGGTGGTCGGCTTCGGCTTCTCTGGGCACGGCTTCAAGCTCTCGCCAGGCATCGGCAAGATTCTCGCCCAGCATGCGCTCGGTCAGCCGACCGACGTTTCTCTCGCACCCTATGCACTCGAGCGGTTCGCCAGCGGCGCACTACTGGTGGGCAAGTACGGTTCCGGCGCGGTCTCCTGACTAAAAGACATAACGGACGCGGGCCAACGACCAATCCGTCGACGCCCCCGCGCTGAAACGAGCCTTCCATCACGCCAACGCGTTTGTCAGAACCCGACCCGGTTGCAACCGATCCCGCCGCCCATGAGCTAATTCCCCTCTCATTTTCCGCACCCACAATGCGTCACTCCACAGACTGATTCGCGTATCGAATCACACCTCACTCAGCGGAGCGATCATGGAAAGCGGCCGGAATTTATCCTTTCTCTCCTATGTTGACGTCTTGCTCGATCAACTGGAGAAACAATCTGATCGAGCGGTGTTGCGCTATCTCGATCATGACGTAACGGGCGGAACCCTCCGCAGCGCAATCTTTCGCTATGCGCGGGCACTCGCGGCACTGGGCGTCGACCGGGGCGCCTTGATTGCACTGCTCGCACCCAATTGCCCTGACGCGCTTGCGATTCGCTACGCAGCAAACCTCCTTGGTACGGCTACGATGTTCCTGCCGGTGTCCGTAAAGGCCGACAGGCGCGCAGCCTTGTTAGCCCGCGTTCGCCCCACCCTCCTCGTACTCTTCCCGGAAACCGCTCACCTGATTCCCGATGCGGTCGATGGCCACGTGGTCTTCGTCGGCGTCGGCTTTGCGTCTTCGTCGCTGGACAGACTCGCGCGAGTGCAATCGGATCTGCCGCTGCGCAGACAACCGAGGCCGGATGACCTCGCGGTAGTCGTCTCATCGGGCGGCACGACGGGTGTCCCCAAATGCAGCCGGCGATCCTTCGCGACGTATTCGAAGATGGTCGGAGCAGCCAACGACAAGGACCGGCGCCAGTTGATCAATGGCCCGCTCGCCTACCTGTCGCAAGTGCTCGTCGACACCACGCTCATCGGCGGCGGCACGGTTGTTCTGAAGCCTCGGTACGATCCCGCGGAGACGCTCGCGACGATCGAATCGGAACGCATCACCGACGTGCTTCTGGTCGAGCCTCAACTGTTCGAAACAATGGACCACCCCGACATGTGCCGGCGCAACCTGTCGTCGCTGCGCTCCATTGCGCACATTGGTGGGTCAGCGCCTGCGGTATTGCGGCAACGTGCGGTTGCGCGTCTCGGTCCAGTGCTCACCCATATGTACGGGGCGAGCGAAACCGGACTCGTCAGCATTCTGCCGCCCGCCGCATACGGAAAGAATCCGGACCTGCTGGATTGCGCGGGGCGTATCCGGGCAGGCGTCGAGGTGCGTTTGCGTCGCACCGATGGAACGTTAGCGCGTTCGGGACAGAACGGCACCATTGAAGTCAGGTCGCCCGGCATGGCGGAGGGTTACTATCATCAACCCGTCGAGGAAGCACAGAAGTTTCAGGGTGGCTGGTGCCTGACCGGCGATGTCGGCTTCATCGACGAGGCAGGCAATCTGCACGTTCTCGGCCGCGCGGCCGATGTCGTGGAAATCGATGGATTGACGATTGCCCCAACCCACATCGAGGATGCCCTATGCCGCTTGCCTGATGTTCGCTATGCCGTAGCGCTGGCAGCCAACACCGCTGCGGGCAAATACGTCTGGAACGCGCTGGTCGTACCATGGGCCGCTGGACAGCTAGACATCGCGCGATGCCTGCATCGGCTCAAAACCGAGTTCGGCTCTTTGGTCGCAAACCGGATTCGTATCGTCGAGACCGATCGCGTGCCGCTGACTGAACAGGGCAAAGCAGACCGCACCGCAATCGAGATGATCCTGCAGGACGACCTGCGATCGAGCCGCGTCCCGTTCCGGGTACCTCCGCTTCATACCGTGCAGGAACCGGTGGAGGATAATGAGGCGTTTCGTTTGACGTGACCCCTTGTTCACTGGAAGACGATGAGGCTCATCGGCACACTTGTTCAGCTCTGCCGCACGGCTACCTTCGCGCTCGGGCGTGAACTGGTGGCCTGGAAGCCTTCCAGAGCGCGCGCGACGTTCGCGGCCGAAGCGGTGCTGTCGGTCGCGCTTTCTGTCGCGCTGGCCAACGCGTTAGGTCTTTCAGACACGTGGTGGGCCGCAATTAGCGGCTTCGCAGTGATGCAAACGAGTTTTGCCGGTTCGGTGCAACGTGCAGCACACCGCATCATGGGCACGGTGATCGGCGCCGCGCTTGGAACCCTGGCGGGGCCATGGATTGGGGACCGCCCGTGGCTGTTTGTGCCCGCGTTAGGGGTAATCGGCGGCGTCGCGGTGTATCGGGCCAACGGGTCCAAAGCAGCCTACGCATGGATTCTGGGTGGTGTGACTGCCCTGATGGTGACGTATGAAGCGCACAAATTCGCGTCCGTCCAGGCGACCGCGTTATTTGCGGCACTGCGCGTCGCCGAGGTCGCGGTTGGAACGCTGGCTTGTCTGCTGGTAGCAAGCGTGTTTCATTTCGGGCCGAGATGGTACCGGAAGAACAGGAGGCCAGTGGAGACGTCGACCGCTCGTGCCACGGCCGAGTCCGGCGAGCCTTCCGCTTCAGCTTCAGCTTCAGCGTCAATGCCGCCTTTGGCATCAACGCACCCAGCCCGCATGCTGCTGTGCGTGCAGGCCGCGGTGTCCATCACAATCCTTGCATCCCTGACTTACGTTCTGCATCTCCCGGGTTTCGCGCAAGCCATGGTCACGGCGATCGCGGTCCTGATCGTGCCGCCGGGTCTGGCGGCGGACAAAACGCAGCAGCCGGTCATGGAAAAGATGGTGCAGCGTGTAGCCGGATGTTTGCTGGCCGGCGTGCTGGGTGTGGCGCTACTCCCTCTGATGCAAGGGCAAGCGATGCTGTGCATGCTCGCACTGTCCATAGGCGTGTGGGCAGGATGCCACGTGCAGACGGGACGGGAAGGAGCAAGCTATGTGGGCCGTCAATTCACTATCGCGTTCATCATGGTGTTTGTTCAGGATCACCATTGGTCGTCCGATCCGAAACCCGCGCTCATGCGGCTATCGGGAATTCTCATGGGGATTGTGGTGTTGGCCGCGGTGATGCTCGGGACCAGCAGGCTGTATTTGCGGCCCACACCTCAGGATGCCAGCCGTTAACACTCCCTGGCACCTCGGGAAACCGATTCTTCTGGATGGCCCTATGGGCAGGCGGCCTCTGCTGCCTTGATATGGTGAAGGATGAGCGACGGCGTGAAGGGGAAAACCCGCCGAATCGCCCGTCCAGACACCCTACTTCAAATCACAGGCACTCGACTTACCGATGCGCGAACAGCGAAATTTTCTTGGCCTTGATCATGGACCTGACTTTCGACATAAACGGAGCCTGCGGATCCTTCGTGCACTCCTCGAGTACCGTCTCTCCCACGGGATGAGCCGTATCGATCACCATGGTGTCGGTTTCCCTGACTCCGAGCTTGTCGACGCCGGCAACCCAGTAGATCAATGCGGGCCGGTATGCCTCGTCGACGGCGGTAAAGTCCGCACAAGTCATTTTTGCTGGGCTCAATTTAGATTCTTGCGCACTGGCTGCAAGAGGAATGGCTAAACAGATCAAAACTGACAGAATTTTTGCTGGTTTCATTGGACACTCCATATATGGGCTGAATGGGTATTTCTCGTGGCGTGGCCGGATACGGCTGATTGCCAGATACAAACTTTAAGGCTGCTGAATTAGCTCGGAATTAACGCGTGATCTGTCGCATTCCGAAGAATCTCAATGGACGACTGTCCAACCCATCCCGCGCACGTTGCGGATCAGGGACTGGCCGAACTTCTTGCGCATCGCATGGATCAGCACGTCGACGGCATTGCTATCCACCTCTTTACCCCATCCGTATAGCCGGTCCTCAAGCTGACCGCGCGACAGGACCATGCCGGGCCGTTCCAAAAACGCGTGCATCAGCGCGAATTCGCGCGCAGAGAGCGACGACGCTACGCCGTTGCAGCACAACAGGCGTTTGTTGAGATCGAGGTTGAGCGACTCGCCGCCGATACACGAGGTCGCGTAACCCGCCTTGCGCCGCAATACGGCCCGGATTCGCGCAAGAAGTTCGCGGACTTCGATTAGCTTCAGTACACAATCGTCGGCACCGACGTCAAGACTGTGTACACGCGTCTCCAGATCGTCCAGTGCAGTGAGAATCAGCACGGGGACATCGTTGCCCGCAGCACGCAACGAACGTAGCAGATCGATACTGCCTGCGCCCGACAGATCGAGATCGAGCAATACGACAGCGTAATAGGCCGTGTTGATGGCCACGCGACCGGCTTTGCCGTCGCGAACCCAGTCGACACTGCAACCCGCATTCTTCAACGCGCGAAGCAGGCTTTCGCCAATCTGAAAATCCTCTTCAACCAGTAA
>NZ_JAMFSB010000425.1 GCF_026225065.1 Paraburkholderia sp.
CAGTAACAGCAACAGCAACATCGACGCCAACCTCGTCGCACGAAGAACAGCTATTGCGCGGCCGATATCTGATCGACGGGCCTGCGCATTGTGCAGCGTGCCACACGCCGATGAATCTGCTCGGGGCCGAAAAGCGCGATGAGGCGTTCGATGGAAACGTGATCGAAGGCTGGCAGGCACCTGCGCTGACCACGTTACTACGCGCGCCCAAACCGTGGACGCACGACCAGTTGACCGCGTATCTGCGTACCGGCCTTGCGGATCAACATGGCGCGTCGGCGGGGCCGATGCAGCCAGTCACGCTGTCGCTAGCGAATGCGTCCGATGCCGACGTCGACGCGATGGCCACCTATCTGCTTTCACTGCAATCGACAAGCGCTCCAGCATCAACAGACGCGGCACCGCAAGAAGCTCAAGCGCAAACCACGTCAGCCGACAACGCGCACGTGCAGAATGGCGCGGTGCTCTTTAGCGCTACGTGCGCGTCATGTCACGCAGCGCATGCACCGATGACGACGTTTGGCGACCGCCCTTCGCTCGCGCTCAGCACAGCCGTTAACGCGCAAGACCCACGCAATGCATTGCGGCTGATTCTCGACGGGATTCCTAACGAACGCAGCACACGCGGCCCGTACATGCCGCCGTTCGCCGGCACGCTCACCGACGCGCAGATTGCCGATCTCGCCGCGTTCCTGCGTGCCAACTTCAGCAGCCAACCCGCATGGACCCTCGACGCGGCTAACGTCGAGAAACTGCGCAAGGAGACTAGCGAACCATGATGACACTCGTCGTGAATGGCGTACCGCATCAGCTCGATATCGATCCATCGACACCGTTGCTCTATGCCTTGCGCAACCAGCTCGGCCTGCACGGCGCCAAGTTTGGTTGCGGTCTCGGCCAATGCGGCGCGTGCACCGTAATCGTCGGCGACCAGCCGGTGTTCTCGTGTCTGCTGCCCGTTGCGGCGGTCGGCACACGTGTGGTGCGCACGATCGAAGGACTTGGCACCACGGACAAGCCCGGCAAGCTGCAACAGGCATTCATCGACCGGCAGGCGGCACAGTGCGGCTACTGCATCGCCGGCATGGTGATGCGGGCACAGGCGCTGCTCGAACGCGTCCCCTCTCCCACCGACGAACAGATCCGCGCACATATGGAGCCGAACCTGTGCCGTTGCGGTACGCATATGCGGATACTCGCGGCGATCCGTGAAGCGGGGCAACACGCATGAACGACACGCCGACCACGCCCGACAGTGTCAGCCGCCGCCGCTTTCTGGCGGCGGGCAGCGTGATGGTCGGCTTTACGCTGATGCCTGGGGCACGCGCGCTCGCGCAGACCACCACGACCGAAGCCGGCACCTTCACCGCGTCAGCGCCGAGTCTGCCGGGCAGTCTGAAAACGGCGCCGATGCTCGACGCCTGGGTCAAGATCGACGAAACGGGCCGCATCAGCGTGTTTACCGGCAAGGCGGAACTCGGCACCGGCATTCGCACGGCGTTCATGCAGATCGCCGCCGAACAGTTCGGCGTGACGCCTGAACACATCACGCTCGTCACCGCGGACACCAACTCGACACCCGACGAAGGCTACACCGCAGGCAGCCACTCAACGGCCGACAGCGGCACCGCGATCGCCAACGCAACGGCTCAGGTACGGGCGCTCCTGCTCGAGGCCGCAGCAGCTCGATTGAACGTCGACGTTGCGGCGTTGACGACCCACAACGGTGAAATCATTGCCGCCGATGGCCGTCGTCTTGCGTTCGGCGAAGCGGTCAGCGGCGTCAATCTGCATCGCAATGCGCAGCCCGGCGTGCCGACCAAAGATCCCAGTACCTATAAGGTAATCGGTCAGTCGTTTCATCGTGTCGATATTCCGGGCAAGGTGACCGGCGCCCCACGCTATGTGCAGGATATGAAGCTGCCCGGCATGGTGCACGCGCGCGTGGTGCGGCCACCGTCCTATGGTGCGACGTTGAAGTCGGTGGATGTGGCGCAGGTGCGGTCGATGCCAGGCGTGATCGCCATCGTGCAGGACGGCAGTTATCTCGCGGTCGTGGCCGACGATGAATGGCGCGCCATCACCGCCATGCGCGCGCTGACGGAGCTCGCGCAATGGCAAAGCGGGCCGCCGCTGCCGGCACAGGCGACGATTCACGAGACGCTGGAGAAACTGCCCGCGCAGGAAATCTCCGTTGCCAACACGCAGGGCGCGGCGGCCCCCGCAGCGCAGACACTGCACGCGCGTTTCACGAAACCGTATCTGACGCATGGGTCGATCGGACCATCATGCGCTGTCGCCTGGCTCAACGATGGACAGATGACGGTCTGGACTCACACGCAAGGCGTCTTCCCGATGCGCAAAGGGCTGGCCGAAATGCTGTCGATGCCGCCCGAGCACGTGCGTTGCATTCATGTCGAAGGCTCCGGCTGCTACGGACACAACGGTGCCGACGATGTCGCCGCCGACGCCGCGCTGATTGCGCGCGCCGTGCCGGGAAAACCAGTCCGCGTGCAATGGATGCGTGAGCAGGAACACACGTGGGAGCCGTTCGGACCGGCGATGTCGAGTAATGTCTCCGCGTCACTCGATGCAAGCGGGCAGATCGTCGACTGGAAGTACGAGCTATGGAGCAACACGCATAACAACCGCATCGAAAACGCCGGGCGCTTCATGCCGACATGGTCTCTGTCGAAGCCCTTCACGCCCGCGCCGCCGAAACCGATTCCGATGCCTGAAGGTGGCGGCGACCGCAACAGCATTCCGTTGTATCGCGTGCCCAACTTGTACGTGCAGCATCATTTTTTAC
>NZ_JAMFSB010000426.1 GCF_026225065.1 Paraburkholderia sp.
CCTCTCTTCTTTCCTTGACATCCACCCGGCGCCGGCTCCTTCAGTCGCACGGGCGCGAACTCAGGAGACTGGCGGCAACAAAGCCACCCCTGGCTTCGACCAGGATGAAACCAACCCCTACGTCGGGGCGGAATCTTGGAGCCCGGTCAGCGCAACACCGATCAACCCTTTGTTTTCGATGTGGAGAACGCCATGCAACTCGCTTCCTCTTTCCGTTACGGCTCCCCAATGCTCCGCTCCGACTCCCCCTTGTCGGATGACCAGATCCGTCGCGTCGCCCCTTCCATCTTCGCGGACGGCAAGCACGAAAGCCGCTCGGAGCGCTACACCTATATCCCCACCATCGACGTGCTGCGTGGCCTGCGCAATGAAGGCTTCCAGCCCTTCATGGTCTGCCAGACCCGCGTGCGCGATCAGGACAAGCGGGAATTCACCAAACACCTGATCCGCATGCGCCCCGCGAGCGAGATTAACGGTGAGGACGTCAACGAAATCATCCTGCTCAATTCGCACGATGGAACAAGCTCTTATCAAATGCTGGGAGGCGTCTACAGGTTTGTTTGCCAGAACGGCATGGTCGCGGGCGAAACCGTTGGCGAGGTGCGTGTGCCCCACAAAGGCAATATCGTGCAGAACGTCATCAACGGCGCGTTCGACGTGCTCGACGGCTTCGACCTGATCCGCGAACAGAAGGAGGGCATGCAGACCGTGACGCTCAACCGTGACGAACAGCACGCGTTTGCCCGATCCGCGCTCGCGCTGCGCTACGACCCGACCGACGCCGACGTGCCCGCTCCGATCACCGAAAGCCAGCTTCTGAACGTGCGCCGCTTCGAGGATCGCCGCGACGACCTCTGGGTCGTTTTTAACCGAATTCAGGAAAACATGACCAAGGGCGGTCTGCATGGGCGCTCTCGCAGCGGGCGCGCCATGTCCACCCGTCCCGTCACCGGCATCGACCAAAACGTGAAACTGAACCGCGCGCTCTGGATGCTCGCGGACGCCATGCGCCAGATGAAGGCGTAAGCACCGCACGGGCGGCAGCCCATCGCCGCCCGATCGCGCCTTGTACCGTCAGGACTCCTATCCGAGTCAAGCCCTGACGGTATCCCGCAGCACCCTGACCCGGCACTTTCCATTTTACGGAGTCAATCATGCAAGCCCATGAAGTCGAAACCACCGCCGAAATCGTAGCAGCCACGGCGGATACTACCGACGCCACGACCCTGCTCGAAACCACCGTTGGCAACGAGCAGCCGGTCGTGACGGTACCGTATTCCAGCGTACGCCCCTCGCCGCACAATGCCCGGACGAAACCGCTCACGGGTATTCCAGCCCTTGCAGTCAGCATCCGCGCCAAGGGCCTGCTGCAGAACCTCGTCGTCCACGAAATGAAGCGGACGCGCGGCAAGCAACGCAAATACGGCGTCTGCGCGGGCCAGCGCCGCGAGGCCGCGCTCGATCTGCTGTTCGAGCAAAAGCACATCACCGCAGACTATCCGGTGCCGGTGCGGATCGTCAGCGAAGGCGAAGCCCTCGCCCTTTCGCTGATCGAGAACAGCGAACGCGAAGGACTCGACCCGTTCGACGTGCTGCGCGCCTACCGGATGCTGGCCGAGGAAGGTCGCAGCGTCGATTACATCGCCGCGCTTTTCTCGGCCGCGCCGGTCACGGTCAAACGTCGCATGAAGCTCGCCAGCGTTTCCCCGAAGCTGCTCGCCTTGCTGCGCGAGGATGCGATCACGCTTGACCAGCTTGCGGCACTCGCCCTCGCGGACGACCACAAAACGCAGGAGCACATCTGGTTCGATGCGAACGAATGGCAACGCCAGCCCAACTATCTGCGGCAGGCGATTACGCGCACCGAGATCGACGCGAGCCGCAGCCGCCTTGTCCGCTTCGTTGGTCTCGCCGCCTACGAGGGAGCGGGCGGATACGTTCGTCGTGATCTCTTCAGCGACGACGAAAAC
>NZ_JAMFSB010000427.1 GCF_026225065.1 Paraburkholderia sp.
ATCGTCGTCGACATGCGAAATGGCGGCCTAGGTAGCGGGGTGCCGGCCGCAACGGTGGGTTGGCACCCGGACGACATCACGTTCGTGGCACGCGGTGCGGCGCCGTTTACGCTCGGCGTGGGTAATGTCACACTGACGTCGGCGGCTGCGAGCCGCGATGAACTGTTGAT
This sequence comes from Paraburkholderia sp., assembly GCF_026225065.1. GTDB lineage: Bacteria > Pseudomonadota > Gammaproteobacteria > Burkholderiales > Burkholderiaceae > Paraburkholderia. The sequence goes on from NZ_JAMFSB010000427.1 coordinate 171, forward strand.
TGGCGCATCGCCCGATGTCGTGGCCGCGCGTGTCGGTGCAGCGTTGCCGGTGTCGGCGCAGGACGTGCAGGCAGCAGCTACCACTAAGGACAACGATGCGGTGCGCCGCTACGTGCTGTGGGCAGCATTGCTGCTTGCGGTGGGTGCGCTCGGCACGATGGCGTGGCGCCTGGCTTTGAAGTCGTGAAGAGCGCTTCGTGGAAACGTATCTTGTCCGGAATTCTCGGACAGGGACCCACCAAAGTACGCGCCGCTGCCGCGTACCTGTTGCACGGCGATCAGTGCGCATAGTCGGGTGCATCCCGATCGAGTAACCGGCGAACGCTCGCGAGGTGCTGCCGGGCGCTGTCCTGTTCGCCACCACGCATCTGCCGGTAGGTTTTTGCGGCGACTCCGGGGTCGACGATTTTCAGCGGCCGGCCCGTCGAGAGTGCGAGCCGTTGCACTTCGCATGCGCGTTCGAGATAGTAGAGGTCGTCCCACGCTTCAGCGATCGTCGCGCCCACCACCATCACGCCGTGGTTCTTCAGGAATGCGATGTCTGCGTCGCCGATTGCATCGGCAATGCGATCGCCTTCCGAACTGTTCAGCGCCAATCCATTGAAATTTTCGTCTACGGCAGTGCGTCCGTAGAACTTCAGCGCGGTTTGTCCTGCCCACAGCAGCGGCGGTCCTTCGAGCATCGCCAGCGCGGTCGCATTCGGCATGTGCGTATGAAAGGCGACCTTGATGCGCGGCTGCCGCAGATGCACGCGCGCGTGAATGTAGAAAGCGGTGATCTCGGGTACGCCATCGCCTTGCACGACATTGCCATGCATATCGCAGACCAGCAGTTTCGACGCGGTGATTTCGTCGAAAGCGTAGCCGTATGGATTGACGAAGAACAGGTCGTCGCGGCCGGGAAGTACGGCAGACAGGTGGTTGCACACGCCTTCGTGCATGCCGAGTTTTGCCGCCATCCGGAAACAGGCCGCGAGGTCGATGCGCGCTTCGCGGATCGCCGCGGTGTCGAGTTCGTCGGGTTCGATCTCCACACCTGTCGAGGCGTGTGCCGAAGTGAGGCCATGTGCCATTGCTCTCTACCTCCAAAATATGAATGCAGGCCCCGCGAATGGGGGCGCGCCGCCACTGCAGCCATTTGCTATAACAGGTCTGCGGCGGCGGAAAGTCCGTGGGCAGATGATGCCATTTTTCTCCGCGCGTATGAATTCGCAGAATGGCATTCAATACTTCCCGAGGACGCCGGACAGGGCGTCCGGAGCGTGGTTTGGGACTTTGGTATACAGATGCATCGCAATGTTGTAGTAATGTATCAGGATGTGGCGGTCCGGCAAGTCTCCTTGCAGCTGCCCCCATTACTGTCTACCAGGCAACGATACGTGAGGACCGATTGCGCGTCCGGATATAAAAGTTAGATTCAATTGCATTTCTTCGACCCGCCTGCACACTCCTCGTCTTGCGCTGTACACGCGCTGAAAGAGCTAACCCGGAATACCTATGACGTAGTTGGACGTTCGCGAGAGCGTCTTTCAGCGGAGATACAAATGAAAAATGGAAAACCTAAGCGTACCCGGCAGGATGCCGAGCGCCTGTTCGAGGGACTGCCCCAGGCAAGCGTCAGATCGGCGAGCCGGCCCACCAACCCATTCGAAGAGGGCGCGTTCGACAAGGTCGAGCGCGTCGACGAAGAAGCCAAACTGTGGAAAGACAATCTGGTTACGCTGCCGCTGGCGATCGAGTTGCCTGCTGGCTATGCGTCGGTGTCTGCCGTGCGCACCGCCATGGAGCGGGCATGGCGGTTGAAGTGGCTGAGGGAGGGCAGGAACGAGGTGGTGACCGATTTTCCGGAAGGGTGGTCGGCTGTGCGTCCCGCAAGCGGACCGATCGAGTTACGCGATCCGGCCGGCGTGGTCCGCGCCGTCTACGGATGGGCCGAGGATGCCGAACTCAGGATTCTGCCGCGCTATCTGGTGGAGTCGCAGACGAACAGCTCGAGCGGCTTGGGAAGTCTGCTTGTCCGCGATCGTGAGAATGGGCAGATTCTCGAGCGCTCTTCGATCTGGTCGGCGCAGACCGGCACCAATCATCCGGATTGGGCCAAACTGTCTGCATGGCTTGATAGCAAATATCCGCTGCACCGCGATCCGCTACGGCTATGGGCCGATTGCGAAGCTAACCGCGCCTAAAAAAAAGCCGTCCAGCTTGTGGCCGGACGGCATTTTCTCGACATCGCTTGGTTAGTGTCCAGCTGCTGCTTCGATAATGCAGCAGTGCCGATACCGCTTAGAACGTGTGACGGATGCCTGCGGTCACCGCGACCTGGTTGTTATTGCCGGATGCTTCCGACAGACCGTTGATCATCGCACCAATGTTCAGGCCCGCTTCGATCACGTGCTGGTATTCGCCTTGCACGTACAGTTCAGTGCGCTTGGACAGCAGATACGCGGCCTGAATATCGACCTGATTCCACTTCGGATCCGCGCCGTTCAGGCTGCCATCGGTGTACGTGTAGTTGCCTGCGAGGGTGATGGCCGGCGTAATGTAGTACACGCCGTTGACTTCATAGTTGTTGAAGCGGGCGCTGCCGCCGTTCAACGCCAGGCCGCCGGTTACGCCAGACTGACTTGCGGAAATGCCGAACGCCTGGTTAAGCATGGTCTGTGTAAATACGAAGCCTGCCGAAGCCGGGCCGAATACGTATTTGACGCCGGCACCCCAGGTGCGCTGGCGGCCTGCGAAAAACGTGTTGTCGCCATCGAGCACGCCATTGGTGTTCGTAATGACAGCCGAGGTGACGTCGTTGTTGATCTGCAGGTAACCGGCCGCGACCGTCAGTCCGAGGTAGTTATACGAAGCGCCGAAGCTGTAAGCGCGGTTATTCGAAAACTCACCCGCTTCGTTCGAGAATCCATACAAACCCTCGAACTTGAAGCCGCTGTAATTGGCACTCTGATACTTGATCGAGTTGTCGATACGGAAATCGTTGTCGAGGTTATCGTTGTCGAACGGGTGCGCGAAGAATGTGCCGCCGTATTGCGTGCCGGTCAGTGCCAACGGGCCGAGGTAATCGACCACGCTGTCGTACTGGCGGCCGAGGGTGACCGAGCCGTACTGGTTATCGGACAGGCCGACGAACGCCTGGCGGCCAAACAGACGGCCGTCCTGGCGGAGCGCGCCGGTAGAGACGTTGAAACCGTTTTCCAACGTGAAGATAGCCTTCAGACCGCCACCCAGGTCTTCTGACCCACGCAGACCCCAACGGCTCGTATTAATCGCGCCGTCGGTTTCCTGCACGTTGCTGTGTCCGCCCTGGTTGTTCGTGTAGGTGATACCCGCGTCAATCAGGCCATACAGCGTAACGCTGGTCTGAGCATGTGCGGCAGTCGCAAAAGCGCCCGTCAGGGCAGCTAACATTACGGCCTTTTTCATTTCTTAGCTCCGGGTACAGAATACTGAATTGTTTATAGGTAGAGCCCGCTTTCCAGCAACGGCTTTGCGCACTCGCAGGCAAAGCAAGTCCATCGACGTGCAACTCGTGCAACGCGCGCGCTCGTTTGGGGGCATGTGAAGTGTAGAGAGGGGCTTGTGGAGCGAATCCGCGAATTTGCGCAATTCTGATTTTGACGGCCGGAAACGATACGTGCTGCGCGCGCCGCTAAGCCTTGATGGTTAAGCGATCCAGCGTTTCGCAAATAATCTGCGGAGGGTCTGCGGACGACTTGCTCGACCGTTGCAGGTTGCCGCAGTGAGACGAAAAATGATGCGCAAATACAACGACGACAACGGGGATTCTTAAGGCGCCGTGTGTGCGTGTGCCTGGGCTGCACGCCGCACTAACGGGAGGGGGTGTAGCGCGCGTTACGTCCGCGACGGCTGCAGGATGGACGAACCGAACTCGGGCGCGGCGAGAAGTTCTGGGCCGCCGAGCATACTGTGGAGCATCGGATTGAAATACCCGATCAGATGATGGATGAACGTGCGAGTCTTGGCCGAGAAATAGCGGCGGCTTGGGTAGGCGACGTTGACCTCTATCTGTGGCAGATGGTAATCGGTGAGTAGCGGTACAAGCCTGCCACGCATGATGTCCTGCTCAATCAGATAACTGGGCAGTACCGCGATACCCATCCCGACCAGCGCGAACTGGCGCAACATCTCGGTGTTGTTCGTGACAATCGCGTTAGCCGGGCTCACTCTCACCTCGCCGGCCCTGCCCGTAAACGCCCACTCTTCGCCCCAATAATCGGTAGAGAGGGAGAGGCACGGATACTCGAGCAGATGCTCGGGATGCGTCGGCGTGCCGTGCCTTTGAAGATACTCGGGGGGCGCGCAGACGGTCATGAAGGCGGTCGTCAGCGGCCGCACAACGAAGCCTGCGTTACCCGTCTGGTGCGCGACCACGATGCCCACATCGAAACCGCGTTCAACCAGATCGACGGGTCGATCCACCAGCGTGATATCCGGCGTGACCCTCGGGTAGCGCGCCGTATAGCCTTGTAGTACGGGCGCAAGCTTATGCAGGCCGAATACCATCGGCGCCACGATACGCAGAGTCCCGGCCGGTTCGAGGTTGCGCGATGAGACCATCTGCTCGATATCGTCGAGTTCCTCGAGAATCTGCCGCACACGGACGAGATAGGCGTGACCGGACTCGGTCGGAGACAGGCTTCGGGTGGTGCGATTGAGCAGCCGCGTCCCCAGACGGTCTTCCAGATCGGCGACGTGGCGTGTTGCTACTGCATTGGAGATCCTCAACGCGCTGGCCGCGCGGGCGAAGCCGCCAAGATCTGCCACCTTGACGAAGATTCGCATCGAATCCAGATGATCCACAGGACAACTCCTACCGCTATCGAAACCCGGCGAACGAAATGAGCCGCACCGTCGCGGCGCGGCATGGCTCGCATCAACTATTCTTCAAACTGGCAGATTGTAGGGGGTCGTCAATGACGATACTCTGACATCGACATGGCGGCGCCGTCAGTTTTGCAAACGGGAGTTCACGTTACCATCGCACGCTCTCGTGATAGAACTCGTCCTGTTCGAGCACGGCCTCGTCTCGCGCGACCGGTTGAGGAAGCGATGTTGCGCTCAACGCCCGCACGGGGTTTGCGACCTCGATGATGGCCGGGGTGGGGCAATGCCGATCGATCCATTTGCGCGCCCAATCGATGGCGTATTGCCGCGCGGCGTCGGCGTTCTCGAAGCGCGGGCCGACCAGACCCGAGCGCGCGACCCGCCGCCCGTTCTTCACGATTTCTACCCAGCCGCGAAACGAGGCTTCCTCGAGCCGGTCCACCGCGGCATACATGACATAGCCTCGCGGGTCGCTGACCTGTGCGCCGTGTGAATGCAGGCCCATCCATTGCGAGTATTCCGTGCGTGGCGGTCGCGGCTTCTGGCGCACCGGCTGCGCAGCTGCTTTGGATTCGTTCGCCGGAAAACTTTGGCGTCCTGATAGCTGGCGTGTGATCTCGGAGAACGGTGTCGCCGCGCACGCCCTGTCCACTACGCCGGACGAATTTTGCCAGGCGTCCGCGCTCTTCCATAACACTTGTGGTCCGCCGTCCTCGCGAAGCAAGCGTGGCGGATGCGGTAACGCGCGCGCAATCTCGTTGGACGACGGGGTGGGTACATAGGTGAACGTCCGTCCATGCTTCGACAGCAAGGTCACCATCGCGAGAAGTGTGCCGTTCAAACGCCACTCTTCGAACCGGCATCGGCATGTCGGGCCGGACGGATAGCCGCAGGGAAGGCGCGACCACGACTCACCGGTGGTCATCACCCACAGGACTGCATTGGCCACGACGCGCGGTTCCGCGCGCGGCCGTCCGCGACGGGGCGGCCGCCCGGCACACGGGTCCGAAATCATGGGCTGCAGCAGTGCCCATTCGTCGTTGCTTAGCTGATCGAAGTACATGTGCTTCTCCACATCGCCATAGCTGCTACACATCTGGAGCGTCACGAATGCGTGATCGACGCTTCGTGCCGGTTCCAGGTGTTGCATACCGATAGAGCGCTTCTCGACTGCGTGACGCAGCCTCGCACCGGTTCAGTGCGAAACTTTTGTGAAGCCGAAGCGCGCAAGCTGGTCTCGCTCGTGCGTGGAGTTGGATGCCGAAAGCG
>NZ_JAMFSB010000428.1 GCF_026225065.1 Paraburkholderia sp.
GCGGAACTCGGCGCGATGTTTCCGGAGTCGGGCGGCATGGTGCGTTACGCGCGCTATTCGCACGGCGCGCTGGTCGGTTTTGTCAGCGCATGGGCTAACTGGATCGCGATCGTGTCGGTGATTCCAATCGAAGCCGAAGCTTCGATTCAATACATGAGCACATGGCCATATCCATGGGCGCATGCATTGTTCGTGAATGGGTCATTAACCACGAATGGGTTATTACTTTCGGCGATCCTGGTGATTATCTATTTCATGCTCAATTACTGGGGCGTGAAGCTGTTCGCGCGTGCCAATACGACCATCACGATCTTCAAGTTCGTGATTCCCGCGGCGACGATCGCGGGCCTGATGAGCGCCGGTTTCCACCACGAAAACTTCGGCGAGGCGAGTACGTTCGCGCCGTATGGCTGGTCGGCGGTGTTCACCGCGGTGGCGACGAGCGGTATCGTGTTCGCGTTCAACGGCTTTCAGAGCCCGATCAACCTGGCCGGTGAAGCGCGTAATCCTGCCAAGAGCGTGCCGTTCGCAGTGATCGGCTCGATCCTGCTGGCGCTGGTGATCTACGTCCTGCTGCAGATCGCCTACATCGGCGCGGTGAACCCGGCTGACGTGATGAAGGGCTGGAGCCATTTCAGCTTCGCGTCGCCGTTCGCTGAACTGGCGCTTGCACTGAACCTCAACTGGCTGGCGTTCCTGCTGTACGTCGACGCGTTTGTCAGCCCGAGCGGTACGGGTACGACCTACATGGCGACCACGAGCCGCATGATCTACGCCATGGAGCGCAACAACACGATGCCGAAGATGTTCGGCAACGTGCATCCGATCTACGGCGTGCCGCGTCAGGCGATGTGGTTCAACCTGCTGGTCTCGTTCATCTTCCTGTTCTTCTTCCGCGGCTGGAGCTCGCTCGCGGCAGTGATTTCGGTCGCAACCGTGATTTCTTACCTGACGGGTCCGATCAGCCTGATGGCGCTGCGCCGCGCGGCGACGGATCTGGATCGCCCGCTCCATATCCCGGGCATGAAGATCATTGCGCCGTTTGCGTTCGTCTGCGCGTCGCTGGTGCTGTTCTGGGCGAAGTGGCCGCTGACTGGCGAAATCATCTTGCTGATGATCGTCGCGCTGCCGGTGTACTTCTACTTCCAGGCGAAGTCGGGCTTTAGCGGCTACAAGCGTGACCTGAAGGCGGCATGGTGGCTGGTGGCCTACCTGCCGGTGATGGCGGTTCTTTCGCTGATCGGCAGCAAGCAGTTTGGCGGTCACAACGTTCTGCCGTACGGCTGGGACATGCTGACGGTGATCGTCTTCGCGCTGATTTTCTATTACTGGGGCGTGCACACCGGTTATCGCACCGACTACCTCGATGAGCGCGATGTTCACGACGAAGTGCTCGAAGGGATGGGCGCGCACTAGTGATTCGCGCTGCTTGATCCTTGCCCGGATGCCGCGGTTGTGTTCCCGGCTCCGGGATTTCGTGACGAAAAAGCCGGCCTGAGTTTCCTACCCGTACCACAAAGGTGTTGGTAAACGGGCAGGCCTGGTGATTACTGCGAGCCTCTTCGGAGGCTCGCTTTTTTACGGACATTGAAAGCCCATACGAGCCTTGGCCAAGCGGTATCAGCGCTGCAAGCTCATCAGGGTCGAGCGGTGTCTGGCCGTCCTGTTCGTCCAAATCTATCGCCATAGGTCGGACCAGCGGCCCCGGAGTAGTTCTGCCGTTCTCTGCTCAACCTGTTTGCGAAGTCGGTCGGTTTCCGGACGTTGGTCTTCCAGACTCATGGTGCGCGCAACTCCACTCACTTCCTGCAAGGCGATTGAGCGCGCCCGGTCTTCGACCACTTGAGTCAGTGGCTTTCTGGGCACCAGAGCATAGACCAGCTCGCAGTCCAGCCCGTCAGCCAGCTTGCGCAGTTGTCCGAGAGTGATTCGCTCCTCAGCTTCCGCCGACTCCGACTTGTGCAGGGTCGAACCGGTAATGCCTAATCTGTCGGCCTGCTGTCGCTCGGTGAGCCCTAACGACTCCCGGATGGCCTTCAACCATCCACGCGGCGGGGGCCGGCGGTTGGTCAAATCCGAGTACGCTGCGACCGACGCGTGGACCTGCTCAAGCCGGAGCTGCCTCATTCTGGAATCCATTTTGCTGGCCTATAGGCTATCAAAAACACAGAAAATGATAGCCTATAGTAAAGCAGATACCAAGTTTTTGCTTCACTAAAGTGAAGCAAATGGATGTGCTGCGTCGGCATGGTGACTCAGAATCGAACCACTTGCTTCATTATAAGGAAGCGTAATATGCCAATATGCTTCACTATATGGCATCAAATTTCACACAGTTGCTTCATTTTTCGGAAGCAAGTGTCTCTGATTTAATGCACTGCAAGCCAGCGATCGCGAGGCAGTTTGCTTCGAACGTCGGTCGCCCGGTCCGATATCTGCGGCAAGAAAAAGACCCGCAGTCCCCTCCGGGACGCGGGTCTCAGCGTTAGGGCTTTTTTACTAGTCAGCGTGGCCGGCGTGCTGCGTTGACGCTTACGCCGTGCCGAACACGTAGTTCGTCATCGCCAGCGACTTCTGGAACGTCCCGAGCGACTGGATCGCGAGCGTGTAGTCGTCGTCTGCTGCGCCGAGCGCGGCGAATACCGGCAGCAGGTGCTCGTCTGTGGGGTGCATGTACGCGGCGTGAGGTGCCTGGCGGCGATAGTCGAGCAGCGCGTCGACATCGTGCTCTGCCAGCTTCGTTTCGAACCAGTCGGTGAATTCCGTGACTCGTGGATCAGCATCTTCCGGACGAGCGGAGAAGTCGGCAGCGCGCAGATTGTGGGTGATCTGGCCGGAGCCGGTCACCATCACACCGTCGTCCCTCAGCGCCCGCAGCGCGCGACCGAGACGGAAGTGGTGGGTGGCATCCATGTGCGGCTGGATCGACAACTGCGCCACCGGCACGTCAGCGTTCGGGAACATCAGCAGCATCGGCACCCAGGCACCGTGATCGAGGCCGTGCGACTGTGTGTCGGTGAGCAGACCGTGCTCGTTCAGCAGCGCGGCAGCACGTCGTGCGATATCCGGCGCGCCCGGCGCGGGGTACTGAATCTCGTACAACTGGCGCGGAAAGCCGTAGAAATCGTGGATGGTCTCTGGGCGGTCGGCAGTGCTCGCCAGCGGCTGGGCAGTGCCCCAGTGGGCCGACAGCATCAGAATGGCCTCCGGACGCGGCAGTTGCGCCGACAGCGTACCGAACTCGGCAGACGGCATCGACGGGTCGATCGGCAACGTCGGGGCACCGTGGGACAGAAAAAGCGACGGCATACGGGTCATGGCAGCGAAGTCCGCAGCGAGTGCGGCTCGTAAGTTGGGTTGCTACCAATATAAGGCCGCACTACCGTTTGATAAACGGCTGAATTTGGATTTGATTGTGTCGTGCGGGTTGTCAATCGGCACTGAACACTCAACGCCCAGCACCGGCTGGCAGCCTATTCCGCCGGCGAGTTGCGCAGCCCCGGCCACGCGGGCGAGAGCGCCGGCCCAAGCGCAAACAGGTCCAGCACGCGGGCTACGGTGTGATCAACCATCTCGTCGATCGAAGCGGGCTGGTTGTAGAAGGCCGGCAGCGGCGGGAAGATCACGCCGCCCATTTCAGTGACGGCGGTCATATTGCGCAGATGCGCGAGGTTGAGCGGCGTTTCGCGCACCATCAGCACGAGGCGGCGGCGTTCCTTGAGCGTGACATCTGCGGCGCGGGCGATCAGGTTGTCCGAGAGACCGTGGGCGATGCTCGCCAGCGTCTTCATCGAGCAGGGCGCGACGATCATGCCGTCGGTCGAAAACGAGCCGGACGCGACGCTCGCACCCACATCGCGCACCGAATGGACGACATCCGCCAGCGGATGCACGTCTTCTTTGCTCAACTGGAGTTCGTGCTGGATATTGAGCCAGCCGGCGCTGGAAATCAGCAGATGGGATTCCACGCCGCCCAACCTGCGCAGCGTTTCAAGCAACCGGATGCCATAGACGGCGCCGGTCGCGCCGGTGATCGCGACGATCAGCCGGCGAGGCGCCGCAGCGCGTGTTTCCATGGCTGGCGGCACCTGAGGTTCAGCTTCTGAAACGGCAGGCGGCGATCAGACCGCGGCAAACAGTTGCTGCAGTTCGCCGTTCTGATACATCTCCATCATGATGTCCGAGCCGCCGATGAACTCGCCCTTCACGTAGAGCTGCGGAATGGTCGGCCAGTTGGAGAATTCCTTGATGCCCTGGCGCACTTCGTCGTCCTCGAGGACGTTGACGGTCTTGGGCGCGTCCACGCCGCATGCCTTCAGGATCTGGATGGCGCGGCCCGAAAAGCCGCACATCGGAAACTGCGCGGTGCCCTTCATGAAGAGCACGACGCCGTTTTCGTCGACGATTTGCTTGATGCGTTGTTGCGTATCCATGGCTGACCTTGCGGTTCCGGAATGTGGTGGAGATAGATTGAAATGATAGCGGATTTCGTTGCGACGGGCTGACGGCGATGCTGGCGCGGTATTCGCGCAATCTTCGTTTATACGCCCGCTTGCCACTCACCGCCGCTGATGCGTTCGATCCCGGCAAGATCGCATTCCGAGCGCACCGCGGCGAAACCGGCTTCCACCAGTAGTGCGCGTACAGTTGTGGCTTGATCATAGCCGTGTTCGAGCCAAAGCACGCCGCCGCGCTCTACGAAGCACGCAGGCGCCCCGGCGATGATGGCGCGGATCGCGCTGAGGCCGTCTGCTTCATCGGTCAAGGCGCCGCGCGGTTCGAAGCGCAAATCGCCTTCCGACAGATGCGGGTCGCCGCTCGCGATATACGGCGGATTGCTAACGATCACATCAAAGCGCAGCGCGCGATCAAGCGCGTCGTACCAGTCGCATTGCACAAGCTGCACGGGGCCACCGGGGCGCGTGGCGTCCAGCAGCCGGGCGGTATTGCGAGCGGCGACGGCCAATGCTTCGCCTGAACGATCGACGGCCCAGACCTGCACATCGGGCCTGACCGAGGCAATGGCGACTGCAATCGCGCC
>NZ_JAMFSB010000429.1 GCF_026225065.1 Paraburkholderia sp.
GGTGGTCACGATCACGCGAGCCACAGCCACGTAGGCGATAACCACGCGGGTCATGACCACGACCAAAGCGAAGCGCACGATCACGATCACGGCGCCCACGATCATGCCCCCGGCGAACACGCGCATGATCACGCCGCGGACAACGATCGTTCAAACGCCAAGGGTCACTCCCACGCCCACAATCACAGCCACGGCGGCCATCATCACCACGCGCCGGCCGCGGGCAACGGGCGCGCCTTCGCCATCGCCGTCGCCCTGAACGTCGTAATCGTCCTCGTGCAGGCCATCTACGGCGTGATCGCTCACTCGACCGCGCTGCTCGCCGACGCCGGCCTAAACCTGTCGGATGTACTCGGCCTGCTGCTGGCCTGGGGCGCCATGTGGCTCACTACGCGACGCCCTTCGGCGCGCTACACCTTCGGCTATGGCAGCACGTCGATTCTCGCCTCGCTGGTGAATGCGGGCTTGCTGCTGTTCGCCTGCGGCGTGATCGTCGCCGAAGCGGTTAACCGCTTGCTGAACCCCGCGCCGGTCGCTGGGCTGACGGTGTTCGTCGTCGCCACCGTCGGCATGCTCGTCAACGGTTTCTCGGCGTGGCTTTTCATGCGCGGCCAGAAGGAAGACCTCAATATCCGCGGTGCTTTCCTGCACATGGCGAGCGACGCATTGATCTCCGCCGCCGTCGCGGTAAGCGGCCTCATCATCATCGCTACCCGCTGGAGCTGGCTCGATCCGTTGATGAGCCTCGTCGTCGTCGCGGTGGTCGTTTACGGCACGTGGGGACTGCTACGCGATTCCGTGCGGCTCGCGCTCGATGCCGTTCCACCCGGCGTCGACCTGCCGGGCATCCGCGAGTACCTGGCCGGTCAACCGGGCGTCATCGACGTGCACGATCTGCACGTGTGGGCCCTCTCCACCACCGGCAATGCGCTGAGTGCGCATCTGGTGATCCCGGCCGGCCACCCGGGCGACGCGGCCGTCGATGCCATCGTGATCACGCTACGCGAGAAATTCGCAATGCAGCACGCCACGCTTCAAGTCGATCTCGGCACCAGCCATCACCATTGCGCCCTCGAGCACCCGCACGCGCACTGACACGCGATTGACGCGCTGCACCGTCAGGCGGCGGGGCAGCGGCGTACACTAGGCGGCATGTTGGTCTCCGGAGATCCGCATGGCCGCCGCTTCATACGATGCGTCGCCAGTGCTGATCGTTGGGGCGGGCCCAACCGGGCTCGCTGCAGCGATGAGCCTCGCGCGCGCACACATTCCCGTGCGTCTGATCGACAAGGCGTTGCAGCCCGACCCGCATTCACGCGCGATTGGCATCCAGGCGCGCACACTCGAACTGCTTGAACAGCATCGTCTCGTCGAGCCGTTTCTCGCCTTGGGTCATCGGGCGCGTGCGGCGAATCTTTATTCCAATGGGCAGCGCCTCACTCGCCTCGATTTCGATCCGTTGCAGACGCGTTATCCGTATGTGCTGTTCCTCGATCAGTCGATCACCGAACGCTTGCTGAGCGCGCATCTCGCGACGCTCGGCGTGCTCGTCGAACGTGGTGTCGAACTGACGGAGTTCGCGCAAGGTCCGGATGGGCTCAGCGCGACCTTGCAACGCGCGGACGGCGGCATCGAAGCGATGCATCCTTCGTATCTGATCGCGGCGGATGGCGCGCATAGCGCGATTCGTCACCGGCTCGGCATGTGCTTCGCCGGCAAGACCTTCGAGCAAACGTTTTTGCTGGCCGATCTGCATGCTGATACAGACTGGTCCGACGATGAGTTTCATATCTTCGCCTCAGGCGAAGGGCTCGCGGGATTGTTCCCGATGGGCGGGCAGCGTTACCGCCTGATTGCCGATCATCCCGCGATGCCCGCCTCGCCGGAGTCTGGCGCCGTGCCCGCGCAGCCGGATTCGTCACGCGGTCAAGCTTCGGTAGCCGCGGCGAATGGCGACGATTCCGCGTCTTCCACCGGCTCTGCGGTGGCATCGGTTCCTTCCCCGGATCAACTGCATGAGGCCTTCGCTGCGCCTGCGCCGTCGCTCGAAGAATGCCGCTCGCTTGCCGCCCGACGTATCCATCACCCGGTGAGATTCGAAGACCTGAAGTGGTCGGCACGCTTTCATCTGAACCGGCGCATGGTCGAGCAATTGCGGGTCGATCGCGTGTTTCTCGCGGGCGACTCGGCGCATGTCCATAGTCCCGCGGGTGCCCAAGGGATGAACACAGGGATCCAGGAAGCGTTCAATCTGGGCTGGAAACTGGCCCGAGTGATCCGCGGCGATGCGCCGGACCGCCTGCTCGACTCTTATCACCTGGAGCGGCATCCGATCGAGCGCGACGTGTTGCGGCAGACCAGCTTTGTCACGCAGCTTGCAGAAGCTGACCACGGCCCGCTCAAACTGTTGCGCGAACGCGTGATGCCCGCGCTCGCCGCGCTGGGTCCGCTGCGCGATGCCGCGCGTCTCACGATCAGCGAACTGGCGATCCAGTACCGGCGCAGTCCCCTCTCGCTCGAGCGGGTGCTTGACGGCGGTCCGCGCGCGGGCGAGCGAGCGCCGGATGCGCTTGTGCATGTAGTGGACGGACCGCTTGGGCGGGCACCTGGCATCGGCTGCATTTTCGATCTGCACGACCCAGCGCTTTTCTCGCTGTTTCTGCTGATGGCGCCGGAGAGCCCCGATGAAGCGCCGCTCGATCCGCCCGCGAGCCGACACGCGACGCATGACACCGATCTTGACCGGCTGAGCGCGGCCGTCGAGCGATTGTTGCCCGGCGCGGTTCGTATCTGGTGGGTCAGCGATATGGAAGGCGAGGGTGCGCCGGCGCTTTCCGAGTCCTACGGACGCACACGACCGGCGTTTTACCTGGTGCGCCCGGATGGCTACATCTGCGCACGCGGAAGGCCTGCGTCCGATCTGAATGGCCTGCTGCGCCACTGTGAAGCGTGGTTTGCAAAAGGTGTGACGCAGCAGCAAGCGGCTAGCTGAGGGTGCGATAGCTTGCCGCGTGGATGTAGTGGCCCGAAAGCGTTTTCTTCCAGCGCCTAAGCGGCCGAGGCCGCCGCCGGCGTCAACTGGACGCGATTCGCGAGCAGCGCTTCCAGGACGATCGGCGAAATCGCCAACCCACCCGTATCCGGCTGGTCAGCCGCCGCCAGCAGCGCGCGCCGCATCCGCGGTTCCCAGAAACGGCGAATATGGTCGGCGATGCCAGCGAGTGCCTCTTCGCGATCGGGCATCGAATCGAAAAACTCGCCGATCCGGTTGGCCATCTCGATCAGGTTCTGTTCATCCATGGCGCGCCCTCACTTGCCCGACGTGACATTGGCCAGTTCGCGCTGGCGCAGCAAATCAAGCTGCTCCGTATTGAAACGCGAATAGTCCTGCTGCCATTGCGAAGGCTGTTCCACCGGCATGACCTGCACGGCCGTTACCTTGTATTCGGGGCAATTGGTGGCCCAGTCGGAGCTCTCGGTGGTGATCACGTTGGCGCCCGATTCGGGGAAGTGGAACGTCGTATAGACGACGCCCGGCTGCATCCGCTCGGTGACCTTCGCACGCAACACGGTCTGGCCCGCGCGCGATTCGATGCCGACCCAGTCGTCCATCTTGATGCCGCGCTCTTCGGCATCGTGCGGATGAATTTCCAGCCGGTCCTCGTCGTGCCAGCGCGAGTTCTCTGTGCGGCGTGTCTGCGCGCCCACGTTGTATTGCGAGAGGATGCGTCCAGTGGTGAGAATCAGCGGGAATTTGCGCGTGACTTTTTCCGGCGACGCGATGAACTTCGTGATCACGAACTTGCCCTTGCCGCGCACGAAGGTATCGATATGCATGGTCGGCGTGCCGTCCGGAGCGTTCTCATTGCACGGCCACTGGATGCTGCCGAGCTGATCGAGCTTTGCGTACGAGACGCCGTGGAAGGTCGGCGTGAGGCGCGCGATCTCATCCATGATCTCGGACGGATGCGCATAGTCCATTTCATAGCCGAGCGCGCGGGCGAGCATCACCGTAACTTGCCAGTCTGCGTAGCCCGGAATCGGCGGCATTACCTTGCGCACGCGCGAAATGCGGCGCTCTGCGTTCGTGAAGGTGCCGTCCTTTTCGAGGAACGATGACCCGGGCAACAACACATGGGCGTATTTCGCGGTTTCGTTCAGGAAGATGTCCTGCACGACGATGCATTCCATCGACGACAGTGCTGCCGACACGTGATGCGTGTTCGGATCGGACTGCACGATGTCTTCGCCCTGGCAGTAGAGGCCCTTGAAACTGCCGTCGAGCGCGGCGTCGAACATGTTGGGGATGCGCAGGCCCGGCTCCGGTTGCAGCGTGACGTGCCAGGCCTCTTCGAACAGGGTGCGCGTGACGGTATCGCTGATGTGGCGATAGCCTGGCAGTTCGTGCGGGAACGAGCCCATGTCGCACGAACCTTGCACGTTGTTCTGGCCGCGTAGCGGATTCACACCAACGCCTTCGCGGCCGATGTTGCCGGTGGCCATCGCGAGGTTGGCGATCCCCATCACCATGGTCGAGCCTTGTGCGTGTTCGGTGACGCCCAGGCCGTAGTAGATCGCGGCGTTACCACCGGTTGCGTAGATGCGGGCGGCTTCGCGTACGTCTTGCGCCGGCACGCCGGTGATTTCAGCGGTGGCTTCCGGCGCGTTTTCCGGCAGTGCGACAAACGCACGCCATTGATCGAACGCGCGCGTGTCGCAGCGCTCGGCGATAAACGCTTCGTTAAGCAAACCTTCCGTGACGATCACATGGGCGAGCGCGTTGACGACGGCGACGTTCGTGCCCGGTCGCAATTGCAAATGGTGCGACGCCTTGACGTGCGGCGTATCGACGATATCAATGCGGCGCGGATCGACCACGATCAGCTTCGCGCCTTCACGCACGCGGCGCTTCAGGCGCGAGCCGAATACCGGGTGACCGTCGGTCGGATTCGCGCCGATCACCATGATGACGTCGGCCTTGTCGACGGACGCGAATGTCTGCGTGCCGGCCGATTCGCCAAGCGTGGTCTTCAGGCCGTAACCGGTTGGCGAATGACATACACGCGCACAGGTGTCGACATTGTTATTGCCGAACGCAGCGCGCACGAGTTTTTGCACCAGGTACGTTTCTTCGTTCGTGCAGCGCGACGAGGTGATACCGCCGATCGAATCACGGCCATGTTTTGCCTGGATGCGGCGAAACTCCGAGGCCGCATAGCTGAGCGCCTCTTCCCAACTCACCTCGCGCCACGGGTCGGTGATCTTCGCGCGGATCATCGGCTTGGTGATGCGGTCCTTGTGGGTGGCATAACCCCACGCAAAACGGCCTTTCACGCAGGCGTGACCTTCGTTGGCCTGGCCGTTTTTGTTCGGCACCATGCGCACGACCTGGCTGCCCTTCATCTCCGCCTTGAACGAGCAACCGACACCGCAATACGCACATGTAGTCACGACCGAATGCTCAGCCTGGCCGAGCATCACGACGCTCTTTTCCTGCAGCGTCGCGGTCGGGCACGCGGCCACGCACGCGCCGCACGAGACGCATTCCGATTCCATGAACGGCGTGTTCTCGCTCGCGGCGACGCGCGATTCGAAACCTCGGCCGGCGATCGTCAGCGCGAATGTGCCTTGCGTTTCTTCGCAGGCGCGCACGCAGCGATTGCAGACGATGCACTTCGACGGGTCGTAGGTGAAGTACGGATTCGATTCGTCCTTCTTGTCCTTCAGATGGTTCGCGCCGTCAAAGCCGTAACGCACTTCGCGCAAGCCCGTCACGCCCGCCATGTCCTGCAGTTCACAGTCACCGTTGGCGGGACAGGTCAGGCAGTCGAGCGGGTGATCGGAGATGTACAACTCCATCACATTGCGACGCAGCGACTGCAGGCGGTCCGTCTGCGTGCGCACTTTCATGCCGGCTTCGACGGGTGTCGTGCACGAGGCCGGGTAGCCGCGCTTGCCTTCGATCTCGACGAGACACAGGCGGCACGAGCCGAACGGTTCGAGGGAATCGGTGGCGCATAGCTTCGGCACGTTCACGCCAGCTTCGATTGCTGCCCGCATGACGGAGGTGCCGGCAGGCACGGTGACCGCCTGGCCGTCGATTTCCAGCGTCACGTCTATGTCGGCGTGACGCAGCGGCGTGCCGTAATCGGTGTCGTCGAAGGGCGAGCGGGCTTGCGTGCTTCGCTGCGCCTGCGCTTGAGTCTTGCATGCGCAGTTGCCGGAGCCGCAACCGCCGGCAGTGGATTTGAGCGCGTCGGACATGGTGGGCTCCATGATCAGGCCGCCGCCGCATTGGGCTGGACGGCGTCGAGACCGAAGTCTTCGGGGAAATGGTCGAGTGCGGACAGCACCGGGTAGGGCGTCATGCCGCCCATCGCGCAGAGCGAGCCCGACACCATCGTGTCGCACAGGTCGCGCAGCAATTGCACCTGGCGCGTTGACGTGTCGCCGTTGCGAATCCGCGCGATCACCTCGACGCCACGCGTCGAGCCGATCCGGCATGGCGTGCACTTGCCGCACGATTCGAGCGCGCAGAAGTGCATGGCGTATTGCGCCAGTTCTGCGAGGTTCGAGGTGTCGTCGTGCACGACGATCCCGCCGTGACCGACAACGGCACCGACCGCGGCGTACGCTTCGTAGTCGAGCGGAATGTCCCACTGGCTCTCAGGCAGATAAGTGCCGAGCGGGCCGCCCACTTGCACGGCGCGGGCGGGCCGGCCACTTGCGGTACCGTCGCCGTAGTCATCGATCAATTCGCGCAGCGTCACACCGAACGCGAGTTCGACGAGACCGCCTTGCTTGATATTGCCGGCGAGCTGGAACGGCAGCGTTCCACGCGAGCGACCCATGCCGAAGTCTTTATAGAACGCGGCGCCGCGCGCGAAGATGATCGGTACGGTGGCGAGCGTGATGACGTTGTTGATGACAGTTGGCTGTCCGAACAGCCCCACCAGTGCCGGCACGGGCGGCTTGGCCCGCACGATACCGCGCTTGCCTTCGAGCGATTCGAGTAGCGCGGTTTCTTCGCCGCAGACGTAAGCGCCAGCGCCTTTCGCAACCTGCAGCTCGAAGCGGTGGGCGGAGCCGAGCACGCTGCCGCCGAGCCAACCGGCGTCACGAGCGCGCGTGATGGCGGCTTCGAGTGTCGCGATCGCGTGCGGATACTCGCTGCGCACGTAGACGTAGCCGAGCGTTGCGCCCGTGACGATCCCCGCGATGATCATCCCTTCGATCAATACATACGGATCGCTCTCCATGATGAGACGATCGGAGAACGTGCCGGAGTCGCCTTCGTCCGCGTTACAGACGATGTACTTCTGGGCCGCTTTCGCGCCACGCACCGTGCGCCATTTGATGCCGGCGGGAAACGCTGCGCCGCCGCGGCCGCGCAGGCCCGATTCGATCAGGGCTTCGCAGGCGGCGTCGCCATCGGCGGTGAGGGCCTGCTTCAAACCTTCGAGGCCACCATGCGCGAGGTAGTCGTCGGTCGACAATGGATCGGTAATGCCGATGCGCGCGAAGGTTAGACGCTGCTGCTTCTGCAGATACGGAATCTCGTCGACGATGCCTACATAGCTCGGATGAGCGCTACCGTTGAAGCTCGCATCAACGAATCCGGCGTCGAACAATGATGTGACATCAGTGACGTCGACGTTGGCATAGCCAACCCGTCCGCGCGGCGTGGCGACTTCGACAAGCGGCTCGAGCCACAGCAAGCCGCGCGAGCCGTTACGGATCAGTTCGATGGCGACACCGCGCTGCGCTGCTTCACGTGCTATCGCATCGGCGAGCGCATCCGCGCCGAGTGCAAGCGCGGCTGAATCGCGAGGAACGTAGATGCGCGTCATGCCGTTTCCTCCACGCGCTTCACCTCTGTTGCAAGCAGTGCGTCGAACTTCGATGGCGTGAGTTTCGCGTGCAACGTGCCGTTGATCGTCAACGCCGGTGACAACGCGCATTGACCCAGGCAATACACCGATTCGAGCTCAACGACCGCATGCTCGCCATGCCGGGGTTCGGCGTCGAAGCGGCAACCGGTGCGTGCTTCGATGTGCTGCGCAAGCGCTTCGGTGCCCATGCTGCGGCAGGCCTCGGCGCGGCACAGTTGCACGGTGACCGGCGCGGCCGCGCGAGTACGGAAGTGGTGATAGTAGGTGAGCACGCCATGGACTTCCGCGCGCGACAGGTTCATCGCCCGTGCCAGCGGCGCGACGGTAGCGGGAGGCACAAAGCCAAGCTCGTCCTGGATGGCATGCAACACGGCCAGCAGAGAGCGGCCGGAAAGTGCGTGACGCTGCACCAGTTGCTCAGGTGCGATTGCGTTGGAATCGTCCAAAGTGGGGGCTCCTCCGAAGTCTAATATGCACTTGTATTTCATAAAGTGTGCACGTATGCTTCATTCGTTTCGTATATATACAGCGAACGATAGGCGGGTGAGGGTCCTTTCGCAATAGGAAGCAGAACGACATATATGATCAGGATTGAATGCCACGCGCAGCTGGTCGTGCGCGACCCGGACGGCCGCGAAGCCAGCCTGACGGATGTCGTGCAGTTATTGGCGTTCGTCGATGAAGCGGGCAGCATTGCCCAGGCGGCGACGCTTAAGGGTTTATCCTACCGTCACGCGTGGGGCTTGCTGCGTAGTATTGAAGAGCGCCTAGGCGGCCCGCTGATTGCCAAGGAACGCGGGCGCGGCTCCGTGCTATCGGAACTCGGCCAGGCTGTGTTGCGCGCACAGCGCCTCTGTAGCGAACGGCTCGACGGCAACATGCGCGCGCTGGCAAGCGAGGTGGCGAGCGATCTGAATCGTTGGCTCGCCCCCCCCGCCGACGATGTGCGGATACATGCTTCGCACGGCTACGCAGTCGCGGCGCTTGTCACTGCGCTCGTCGCCGACGAAGTGCCGGTCGACATCAAGTACCGCGACAGCGCCGACGCAGTCACCGCGTTGGCGCGAGGCGAGTGCGATATGGCTGGCTTTCACTTGCCGCGCGGCGAATTCCGCGCGGCGTGCGCGAGTACCTACCGGCGTTGGCTCGATCCCGAGCGTCATGTGCTGGTTCATCTGACGCAGCGCAAACAGGGGCTTTTTTTGTCGAAGGGCAACCCGAAACGGATCAGCGGATTGCGCGATCTTGCGCGTGACGACATTCGCTTCGTGAACCGGCAGCCGGGCTCCGGCACGCGCATGCTGCTCGATCTGGCGTTGCGCCGCGTGGGTGTTGACCCCGATCGGGTCAACGGCTATGCGTCGACCGAACTGACGCATTCCGCGATTGCAGCCTTTGTGGCCAGCGGTATGGCCGATGTGGGCTTCGGCGTCGAACCGGCCGCCCATCACTTCGGGCTGGAGTTCGTGCCGATCGTCGACGAGGACTATTACTTCGCGTGCAACCGGACGCAACTGGAACGTGCGCCGCTTGCGACCGTCATTGAAATGCTGCGCAGCGTTGCCTTCAAAAGCGGTGTGGCCCGGCTGGAAGGATACGATCCGCAGGACTGCGGCACGCTGCTGAATCTCGACGACGGACTCGGTCCGGTTCCGGCGTAAGCGGCAGTAACAAGGTGAAATCGGGGTACCGCTGCGCAGCCGTGGTGTATGCGATACTCTTGAGCCTTACGGTTAGCCTTAACTGCGCGGCCTGCCGCGCTGGATCGATATGAACGTTCTACTCAAAGTTTGTGCTGTGGCCGCTACGGTCGGCGCACTGTTTGCCACTGTCTCGATCTCTTTTGCGCAGAACTCGCCGGGAGTGCCGGGCGGCATTCTGACCGATGAATTCCATCTGCAGGAACACCCGCAGATGCCGTTTGCCGCTTCTGCGCCGACGAAGAAGTTCCAGTCCGACAAGAAATCGGCCATGCGTAAAAAGGGCGATTTAGGTGATCCGGACGGCTGCAATCTGCAATGCCCGGACGACTGATAGCCTAAGCTGGTGTGGCCCCGGCGCTAGTGCGCGGCTAGCGGATCGAGGCCGGTGCTGGCAACGTCGGACGCGGCCTCAGGCGAGGCGAGAAGATCCAGAAACTGCCTGGCTTCACGTGGATGAGCCGCACTCACCGGGATACCGGCTGCATAGCGCGTGACCGATTGCAACGACTCCGGAATCTTGCCGACAAACTCGATACCGGGCACGGGCAACAACTCGCTCACCTGCTGAAAACCCAGTTGATAGTCGCCCTTCGCGACGACCGAGCCCACCGGGAACTTGGGGACCATCGTGGCCTTCGGTTTCATCTGAGCCTCGATGCCCATCTTCTCGAAGAGCTCGTTCCTGATATAGACGCCGCTCGCGCTATCCGAATACGCTACTGACTTTGCATCCAGCAAGGTCTTTTTGAACGCTTCCACGCTGCCGATATCCGGCTTGGGTTCTCCGGCACGAACCACCATGCCGATGCGCGAGTCGGCCAACTCGACCCGCGAGCCCGGTATCACTTTGCCCTCGGCGATCAGCTTGTCGAGCGCGTAACCCACCATGATGACGACATCCGCTGGCTCCTTGCGGGCGAGGCGGTTGGGAATTGCCTCGGGCGCATTTCCCATTGACGGACCGTAGGCAATGTTCAGCGTATCTCCAGACTTCGCCTCGAACTTTGGCGCCAGTAACTGGTAGGCGGCGGTGAAGCCGCCGGAGTTCATGACATGGAGGTCGGCTGCATGTGCGCTTTGGGTAAGCGCGGAGCCGCACAACAGTAACAGCGCGGTGGCGAGCAGTTTCGGGAAGGGTGATTTCATGATCGCGGCAGAAAGGTAGCGTGTTGACTTCAGGCATTGCGTGCCCCGCGTTTGGCGGCGCACGCGGTTTCGTCAAGTGCATACTTATGATGAATGGATCTGCTCTCACGATCAATCCGTGATTCTCGGCAGTGGGGCAAGTGACAATCCGGTTCGCCGGTAGCGTCGGACTTACGGTGCGCCGCGCACCGGGACGGCCTAAATGACAGGCAACAAAAAACCCGCGAAAGCCTAGGCTGTTCGCGGGTTGTTCGTACGGCTTGATGCTTGATACAGGTGTTCTGGTGGAGGCGGCGGGAATCGAACCCGCGTCCAGAAGCACTCTACGACTAGTTCTACATACTTAGTTCTGTCATTTGATTTAACCAGAGCGACGCGGACGAACACGCTGCGCTGCGGCGATTCACTAATTTTTCGACCTGGACGTCGTGACACCGCCAAGGCTTAACTGACGTATATGACCTCTGTCGGTATTGCTACCGGTCTTGCGACTCTAGCCCGTCAGTGAACTAGGCAGAGGACGGCGGCCCTTAGGCTGCCAGTGCGAACGTTTCGTCGTTTGCAGTTACGTTTTTCCCATTGATTAACGAGGTGACGGGTCCTCGGTATGCCCTAGCCGCTTTGCAACCCCTGTCGAAACCAGGTCGCCCCCACGGTTTGTTGCCCCAAAATTGCTGGGCCAGAGTAGATTTTACAATAGAATGACAGCCCTGTCCTGCCTGTCTTTGGACCGGACAATGTCCCGGCGCCCTGGTCAGCTGATCTCGCGCAACAGCTTTTGCAGTTCAGCCGTCGACTGGACTACGTGTTGGGCATGCCAGTGGGTCGGCGGAATGTCGTTGCCGCAGTACCCGTATGCGGCCGCCACGGTCACCATGCCTGCTGCAAAGCCCGCCTGGACGTCGCGCAAGTCGTCGCCCACGTAGACGATCCGCTCCGGCGCGAGGTCCAGTTCGCGCGCCGCGTGCAGCAACGGCGCCGGATGCGGCTTCGAATGCGGTGTCGTATCGCCGCTCACCACGCATCCCGCGCGCAGATCAAGTCCCAGCAACGCCACCAGCGGCTCCGTCAGGCGCGCAACCTTATTCGTCACGATGCCCCAGCGCACGCCGCGTGCATCCAGTTCGTCTAGCACGGCGTCGATGCCCTGGAAGAGCGTCGTTTCGATGCAAAGGTCGGCCTCGTAGTTAGTGAGAAATTCGTCGCGCATCGCCGGGTAATCAGGGTGTTCCGGCCCGATGCCAAACGCGCCGCCAATCAGCCCGCGCGCACCGGCCGACGCCAGCGGGCGCAGGTCGTCGAGCGGCACCATCTCGAGGCCGCGTTCGTGGCGCATCTTGTTGACGGCGGCGGCCAGATCGGGCGCCGTGTCGGCGAGTGTGCCGTCGAGGTCGAACAGGACGGCCTGGCAAAGGCCGATGGAGGCGTCTTCGTCTTCGCGTTGCGGCAGAGGAGTGGGGTCGCTCATGGGTGCGTTCGTTGGAGTCGTTGCGCGTCAGGCTTCGCGGCGGCAGGCGAGCATATAGTTGATGCTCGTGTCGTCCGACAGCGCGAAATGCTTGCCGAGCGGGTGATAGGCGATGCCTTTGATGTCCGCGGTGTGCAGGTCCGCGGCACGGACAAAGCCCGCCAGTTCCGACGGGCGGATGAAGCGCGCGTAGTCGTGGGTGCCTTTGGGTAGCATCCGCGCGATGTATTCCGCGCCGATTACCGCAAACAGATAGGACTTCACGTTCCGGTTGAGCGTCGAGAAGAACACCCAGCCGCCTGGCTTTACGAGCATCTTGCAGGCGGCGACGATAGCCGCTGGCTCGGGCACGTGCTCGAGCATTTCCATGCAGGTCACGACGTCGTAGGTGCCAGGCTCACGGGCCGCGAGTGCTTCGGCGGCGATTTCTTCGTAATCGACGGTTACACCACTTTCAAGGCTGTGAAGATCTGCGACCCCGAGCGCCTGGCTCGCGAGGTCGATGCCTTTCACATGGGCACCCACCGCTGCCATCGATTCCGACAGAATGCCGCCGCCGCAACCAATATCGAGTACCCGCTTGCCGGCAAGGTGTACATGAGCATTGATCCAGTTCAGCCGGACCGGATTCAATTCATGCAGCGGTTTGAATTCGGCGTTCGGGTCCCACCAGCGATGTGCGAGATCGCTGAATTTCTGAAGTTCGTGGGGATCGACATTGGTCATGGCGGATACGGGCCTTGATGAGAGCAGGTGGACGGGTGTCGAGGATAAAGCCTGAGTATATAGGCCGAGGCAGAGGGCGGCAAAATGCCACGGCAGGTCGGCTGCCCGACGCTGGTCTGAGACCGAATTCGCCGCGCCGGCGCAAATTCGACGCCTCAGACGCGCTTAGGCATAAAAAAAGCCCCGCCGAAGCGGGGCTTTGATACTGCGGTAATTTGGAGCTTACTGCTTCGAAGTACCGACAACTTCGACTTCCACGCGACGATCCGGTGCGAGGCAGGCGATGAGAGCCTTGCGGTTCTTCTGGTTGCAGCCGGTCGTAACCGGGTTGCGCTTGCCCTTGCCTTCCGTATAGATACGGTTGGCTTCGATGCCCTTGCTGACCAGGTATGCCTTGACAGCTTGAGCACGACGCAGCGACAGGCGGTCGTTGTACTTGTCCGAACCGA
>NZ_JAMFSB010000430.1 GCF_026225065.1 Paraburkholderia sp.
ATCTCCTTCAGAGAAGCGAAGGTGCGGTTCGGCAAGCTTCGCGAAATACCGGGCTCCGGCGGAACCGGGTAGCTGTGAACCGATTGATGCGGACAGGCGAGCACCTCGATTCCTTCATCCGGGATTGCGAATGTGGGGTGGAGAGCGAACGGCAAGACGACGTCTCTCCGCGCATGGACAGTGAGTGAGACTATTAGCGCCGGCGCTTCGGGATCAACTTCAACGGTGCGCTCAAGGCTTTCGATTTCTTCCTCAGGCGGGTAATCAATCCGTAGCGCGAGCCTGTGTGCAGCCTTCTCGACAAGGCGCCACATGTGATTCGCGCCGTATCCATGGTTCCACGTATCCGTGGCGTTCCGTGTCTCGAAGCCTGGAGGCAGGCCGGGCGGCACCGCAACCGTTCCGAACGGCAGGCACGGCCATTCGCCGCGCAATGCGCGAAGGAGCCCCGGCCAGCGAGCGTCGTCGCCCCATGGAGCCACGTATAGTGGCGAAACGGTGCGGCCCTCGCCGAGCTCGAATCGCACAGGAGCAAGCATTCCTCCAAGTGACTGCGCAGTCGCTTCGCCATGCGCCCATTTCAACGTCCAACGTTCCATTGAATCCATCGTCCCGTCTTTCCAGGTTAGTTACCGGTCAGATTCTGTCGGCCTTCTACGACGGCAACTGAAACACCAGGTCGGCACGGTCTCGCGTCGACTCAATCAGGACTGCATTGGGCTCGTCGGTTTGTTGGACCCACTTTCGTGCGGCGTCTTCATCGCGCCCAAACCTGATGTGGCGGTCGATAAGCCGTTGCCTGCGCAACTCCGGATCGACGTCGACATACCAGGCCTCGTCGAGAAGTGGGCGAACCGCCTTCCAATGCCCGCGCTCCAGCAGCAGATAATTACCCTCAGTGACAACGAGCGGCACGTCGGGGCTGACGGGAATGGCCCCGGCAACGGGCTCTTCGATCTCCCGGCGAAACGCCGGCGCATAAACCGTCTCGCCGTGGTGCGGTGCCCGCAGGCGGTTCAGCAGAGCGACATAACCGGCACTGTCGAAGGTATCTTCCGCACCCTTGCGGGACGCGCGCCCGAGCCGTTCGAGTTCGACGTTCGCAAGGTGAAAACCATCCATCGGTACAATCACGGCCCGGCCAGGCAGCGCTTCAAGGATCTGCTCCGCCAGCGTTGATTTGCCGGCTCCGGGCGCACCCACCAGGCCGAGGATACGGCGTTGACCATCGGCGACAAGTTGTTCCAGCCGTGCGAGAAAGCGGTCTTCGATCATCGATACAATCCAGAGTTATTTGAGCAGGTAGCTACCGTCAACAAGCCCAAAATACCGCATGCCACGCAATATGACAATGGGAAACCGCACGATGACACCCATCCATACGGCATCCTAATTGTATCCGACGATCCTCTTTACAACATAACGGCGCAGTCTCTCAGTGATGAGCCTTCGCTTTGGCCGCAGCATTAATCCCGCCAGCGATGAAACTTCTTGCGTGTGTGGCCAGATCCATGCCGTCGTCCCACATATTTCGCCAGATTGCCAGTGCATTGGACAACTGCTCGTTCACGACCGCGGAAGAGAAACTCTCGAAGGTGACCACACCCTTATAGTCGATCATGGCGAGTGCGTGGAAAAACTGCGCGAAGTCGATGGTTCCAGAACCCAGATAACCGCGATTGCTTTCGCCAATATGGACGTAACCGAGCCTCTTGCCGCACTCCAATACCGGTTGCATGAAGTCGGATTCCTCGATGTTCATGTGATAGGTGTCGAGGTGCACAACCACATTGGGCGCATCGACGTCATCCAGCATCCTGAGCGCCTGCGATGCCGTGTTAAGCAGATTGCTCTCGTAACGATTCACCACTTCAAGCCCGAGGGTCACGTTTTTCTTCAATGCGAAGTCTGCAATCCGCTTGAGCGAGTCGACCGCGTTCCTGCGTCCCTGCACGGTGACGGGCGCTGAATACTTGGCCATCGCACCGTACAGGATGCCGCCAAAGTAGTTGCCTCCGAGCGCGGCAGTAATGGTGATGCCCTCTTCCAGCAGCGCCACGCCACGCGCAACCGTAGCCTGATCGTCGTTTGACACGTCCGCGTCAAAGGTCAGGCCACGCGAACAGCCGATTTGCAACCCGTGCTCCTGCAACAGGTCGCGAGTGAGCGCCAGGTCCATCACCTTTGGCCCATGCAACGACAGTTCAACGAGGTCGAAGCCTGCGGCCTTGGTCGGGCTGATTACCTTGCGGGTCGACGCCGGCGTCAGATCGCCAGCCCATACCAATGCGTGAACACCAAGCGTATTCATTGTGCAACTCCTCCCGATGCGGTCACGCGTCTGCGGACCAAGGACTGAAAAAAGCCGTTTGCCCACGCCCAACGGAGCAGCATCACGGCAAGCAAAAACACACCCCACAACGCGGTGGCGAGATGTTGGTTCGCACCGAGCAGATTGAGGCCAGAGGCAATCACCTGAAGGATGACCAGCGCAATCACCACCGGCACGACACGTCCGAAGCCGCCGAACGGATCGACGCGGCCGAGAAAGCACGCGAGTACGGAAATCAGCAGGAAAGCCTCGCCATGACCCACGCGCACCGAGTTGAAACTGGCCAGCATGACGATGCCGGCAACGCCGCACATGAGGCCCGATAGCATGTAAATCCGCGTGACCGCGCGCGTGGTGGCAATGCCCGAGTAGCGCGTCGCCTCGAGATTCGAGCCGATCATGCGTGTGGCAAAACCCAGTCGCGAGCGCGTCATGACGACGTGCCAGACCGCCGCGCAACCGGCGAAGATCCACAGCGGCACCGGAACGCCGAGTAGCAGACCGTTGCCCATCACCAGAACCGCAGGCGGGAAACCGGAGATGTCGCCACCGTGGGTCAGGAATTCACCGAGGCCGCGCAGGAAGATCATCATCGAGAGGGAGACCAGGATCGGGCTTGCGCCGGTACGCGCGATGATGGCGCCCATCACCCATCCGGACGCCGCACCCGTGGCCAGCGCCGCGGCAATGCCGAGCATGATGACGCCCGCGCCGGCATCTGCCCCGCCATAGGCGTGCAGCACCCAGGCCATTGCCAGTCCGGAAATATTGGCGGTAAAGGTCACGGCAAGATTGAAGCCGCCGGAGATCAGCGGCATCAGCATCGCCAGCGTAAACAGCCCCAGTTCCGGTAGCTGAAAGGCCACCGAGACAAACGTGTCGGCGGAAAAAAAGCGGCTGGACGCAAGACTCATTGCCAGGATCACGACAGCGAGAAAGCCGAGCAGACCGACGACGTCAGCAGGCACGAACGCTACAGCGGAACGTTGCGACGAAGATGTTTTCATGAGAAGGCCTTGACGCGTTGCGACGCGAAGCGCGATCCGACGAGTTTGGCGAAGCCGCCGCTCGACAAGGTAATGGCGATCAGAATGACAGCGCCGATGATCATCTTGAACGCGTACGGAGAGACCCCGAGCAGGTTGAGTCCGTTCGCGGTGATGGCGGTGAGCAGAATGCCAAGGATCGCACCGAGGATCGTGCCGCGGCCGCCGCCCAATCGCGCGCCACCGAGCACCACGGCTGCGAGCACGTCCAGTTCGCGGCCATACAGCGCATTGGGCACCACCTCCTGAACGTAGTGCGCCTGCATCAGCCCGGCGATCCCGGCCATCATCCCGAGCCAGCCAAAGGCGATGTAGTGCATGGCGCCAATATTGATGCCGACGCGGCGCGCCGCTTCCGGGTTGTCGCCCATGGCATAGAGCTGCCTGCCGGTGGTCGTGCGCCGCAGCAGGAACCAGGTGGCCACGACCGTGCCGAACATGACGGCAACAGGTAGCCCGAGGTCGGCAACGCCGCTTGGTGTCTTCAACGCGATCAGCGAAACGCGGTTCATCCACCAATCCGGCAGGTCGTACAGGGATACGCCTCCGGTCAGAAACATCAGGCCGCCAAAGAACACGTTAAAGGTTGCGATGGTCACCACGATGGAGACGATGCGGAACCGGTAGATGAACGTAGCATTGATGGCGCCAAGCAGAAATCCGAATGCGGCCGACGCGAGGAAGCCTAGCGCCCAGTTGCCGCCGCCCAGCCGCATGACCGTCAACGCCGTCAGGTACTGCACCACAGAGGCGCCCACCGCGAACGAGATGTCGATCCCACCGGCGATCAGGACCACGAGCAGTCCGACGGCGAAGATGATGTTGACCGAACTCTGGTTAAGCAGGTCGAACAGATTGGGCAGGGTCAGGAAGGTCGAGGTCGTCACGCTAAGGCCGATCACCATGACGGCGATGACGAGGATCAGCAGCGCCTCGATCGAACCGATCCCGAGTTTGCGCAGATCAGGCATGGACGTCTCGCTCGATTTGGTCAATGGATGTGGCACCCGGCACGTACTCCCTCACCACGCGGCCATTGCGCATATGCAGGATACGGTCGGCGTTGAAGTAGACCTCCGGGATCTCGTCGGAAATCAGCAGGATGGCCATGCCCTGTGCAGCAAGCTTGTGGATGATGGCAAAGATGCCGGCCCGGGCGCCGACGTCCACGCCTACCGTGGGTGAATCGAGAATCAGCAGCTTCGGGTTCGTGGCGAGCCACTTGGCCAGCACGATGCGCTGCTGGTTGCCGCCGGACAGGGTGGAGACCGCATCCTCCGGCTTGCCGATCTTGACCGCCAGTTGCTGGATCCAGTCTTTGATCAAGCCGTCGCGTTTCTTGAGACTGATCAGACGCGTGGCGTCGAGAAGATCGTCGAGCACCGCGGCGACGGTGTTGTCGCCGATCGATTGCGGCTGCACGAGACCGAGCTGAAGGCGATCTTCTGAAACATAAGCGATACCCGCCCGGATCGCGTCGCGGTTCGAGCCCAGCGATAATTTCTTGCCGTCGAGGCTGATTGAGCCTGCGTCCGGACGCGTCATCCCGAACAACGACAACGCGAGTTCCGTTCGCCCCGCGCCGAGGCGACCCGTGACGCCGAGGATCTCGCCTTTCCTGACGGAGAGCGAGACCGCGTCATATTCACCCCGTCGTGTCAGGCCGTCTACGTGCAGCACAGCGGGTGCAGCGGACAGGTCCGTCGTGCGCACGGCATAGTCGAAGGTGCGGCCCGTCATCAGTTCGGTGAGACGGGTTTGCGTCATACCTGCCGTGGGAAAAGTGCCGACGTACTGGCCGTCGCGCAACACCGTCACGCGCGTGCAGACGTCGAGCACTTCGGCAAGCCGGTGACTGACGAACACCACGGCGATGCCGTCGGCCGAGAGGCGACGCACGATCTTAAGGAGTGCCTCGGTTTCAGCATGACTGAGCGATGCCGTGGGTTCATCCATGAAAACGAGGCGCGCGTCGGCAACCAGCGCCCTGCCGATGGCGACGATCTGGCGTTGAGCGATCGACAACGAACGCACCGACCGACCCAGATCGATTGAAACGCCCAGCCGTTCGAGAATGCGGCGCGCCGCCACTTTCATCTGGCGGTAGTTGACGAGACGTGGACGCGGCCCGAGGTTCTGTTCGAAAGCAATGTTCTCTGCGACCGTCATCTCGGGAAACAGCGCGAGATCCTGCCAGATCACCTGGATGCCCAGTTCTCGCGCCTTCGCCGGATCCAACCCCTCGATCGACTGACCGTTCATCAGCATGACGGCATCAGACTCCGGCTGATAGACCCCGCTGATGACCTTGATCAGCGTGCTCTTGCCGCAGCCGTTTTCGCCGGCGAGGCACAGCACCTCGCCGGGCAGCACGTCGAACCTGATGGCCTGAAGCGCTTTCACACCGCCGAATATCTTGGAGATATTGTCGAGCTTGAGTAGCGCGGTATGAGTGGTCTCGACGACAACGCCCGCTTCGCTCGTGTGTCCCCGCTCAGGCGCGGGACGATCCTTTGAGACGGCTGAAATCATGGGAATGCTCCAATGCGACTGACAGGCAACCAAGGTCGCTTCAGAGACCTAACTTCGCGAGATCGTCAACGGTGTTGGCATTGAGATCCACCAACTGGTCGACGATCAGATCGTGACCCTGCGGATGCACGACGCCCAGACCCGGGATGTTCGTGCCGTCCTTGATCGGTTCACCCTTCGCGACCATCGTGCCGAGCGTAACGAACACCTCGCCGGCCTGCTCCGGATTCCACATGTAACCGCCGGTCAGGATGCCATCGTGCACGAGACGCTTGCCTTGTCCCGGCGAGAACGGTCCGAGCACGACGACCTGCCCTTTCTTATGCGTTTCGTCGACAGCGCGAGCCGCTCCGATCGGCCCCTGGCTGCCGAACGCCAGAATGCCCTTGAGATCGGGATGAGCCCGCATCAGGTCAAGCGCCGTCTGGCGCGATGCGTCGACATTCTCGGCCACGCCATAGCGGTCGCCGACCAGCTTCATGTCCGGATCGTTGGCCTTCAGATACGCAATGGCGGCGTCGGCCCAGGCGTTATGCAGCGGCACGGTGAGCGAGCCGACGAAGACCGCGTACTCTCCTTTGCCGCCCATGGCGGCAGCGAGGCGCTTGCCATAGGCTTCGCCGAAGCCTTTGACCGAGGCCAGTTCGAAGTCCCAATCCGTGTTCTCCTGGTTCGGAGATTCATGCGTGATGACCTTGATGCCTGCGGCTCTCGCCCGCTGCAGGACGGGCTCCAGTACCTTGGCATCGTTCGGCACCACGCCGATCACATCGACGTGCTGCGCAATCAGATCTTCGATCGCCCGGACCTGCAACGCCGGGTCCGCGCTGGTCGGGCCAACCATAAACGCCTTGACGCCCAGTTGATCCGCGCGCTTCTTGATCCCCGCCTCCATGGCGTTGAACCATGGGATACCGCCAATCTTCACGACGATGCCGATGACTGGCTTGTCGGGCGATGCCGAAGCCAGGCTTGTCGCGAGTGCAAACGCGGCGATGCCTGCGCACAGTGTGCGCACGAAGTTCTTTGACATGTCTCCTCCGTTGGACCCCGGCAGCCTTCGCCAAACGCCCAGATAGGTAATAGGAAATGAGCCGATCCGCTAACCTCAGCAAAGTTTGCTGAATCCATTCAGCAAATCGGTGAGCAAATGCTGAATCCATTCAGCTATAGGGTCAATCGGGTAGATACCCTAATATGGCTTCCTGTGGCAGAAGGTCTACCGTCTGCACAACGTGAACGATGGTGCTTTTGGAGTAAAAGGCAGATGGCCCGCAGCAGTTCAGGACGCAAGTCGACTATTTATGACATCGCCAAAGCGACGGGTTCTTCGACGTCGGCGGTGAGCATGGTGCTGAACGGCACTTGGGCTCGCTATCGCATCAAGGAGGAAACCGCCAATCGGATCCTCGCGAGCGCCGCGCAACTTGGCTACAACGTGAACATGAAGGCGCGCGGACTGCGCCTGTCCCGTTCGGGGCTGGCCGGCATGATCCTTCCGCACTATCGCAACCGTTTTTTTGCGGGGCTCGCGGAGAACTTCGAGGAGCACGCGAGGAGCCGCGGGCTGTGCCCTATCGTGGTCAGTACCCAACGCGACCCGGCGGTGGAAATGAGCGTGACGGAGACGCTCATCTCGCAGCAGGTGGAGTTGCTGTTCATTGTCGGCGTGCGCAATCCCACGCCACTTGACGCACTGTGCTCGGCGGCGGGTATTCCGTGCATCAACGTCGACTTGCCGGGCCCGGGTGCACCGTCGGTCGTATCGGACAATCGCGGCGGCGCACGTGCACTGACAGAGGCGTTGATGGAGAAGATGATCGCCGCCGGCAGCGCGCCCGGCGAGCTACTCTTTCTGGGCGGCGTCATGGATGAATATGCGACCGAGATGCGCATTGCCGGCTACCGCGACGCGTTCGAGGCTCGCGGGATCAGCCCCGCAGCAGATGCCGTGGAATGCTTCGGATACGGCGCGTCGTCTTCCCGGCGCGCACTGGCGTGCCGTTATGAAAGTCTCGGCAGACTTCCCACAGGATTGCTAATGAATTCGATTACCGCGTTCGAGGGCCTGGTTCAATTCGCGTCGAAATTGCCGCGAGAGGCCTGGCAATCCACGGTGGTCGGTTGCTTCGACTGGGATCCTTTTGCTGTGCACCTGCCGTTTGAGGTGACCATGATGCGCCAGGACGTGCAGAAGATAATCCTCGAAGCCTTCGCGCTGGCAGACAACCACGACGCAACCGACCATCCTCTCGTCATGGTGCCGACGGGCTTCGGAGAAATGGTCGAGGAAGATGAGCTGACGATCAAGATCGGGCGCGAATGCTGACACGCACGTTCATCTGATCGCCTCTTCGAGGTATCTGAAAGATGCGAATCGCCCGTAGGTCACGTTAAGCACAGGAGTGTCAGGGGCACGCATAATCAGCCGCTTGTCCTGTCCCACTTCGGCGCAAGCCCAGGCGGATTGACGATCCGGCTGTCCGCCGTCGCCAGCGAATGTATTGCCGTCATATCCCCGCTCTCCAGTTCGAAGTCGAATACCGCGAGGTTCTGCGCCAGCCGCTCAACCTTGGCGGTCCTCGAAAGCGCGACAACCCCGCGCTGTTGTACAAGCCACCGCAAGACTATCTGAGCGATGGTTTTGTCATAACGGGCCGCGATCTCTTCAAGCGTTGGCTCCGAGAACACACGGCCAATCGCCATGCCGCAGTATCCCGTCACGGCAAGTCCCGTCTGCAACGTGCTTTCAATAAGCAAGGACTGGTTCAGATACGGGTGATATTCGAACTGGTTGGTCACGAGAGGAATCGCAGAGAGCCGGACGGATTCCGTCATCAATGTGCGATTGAAATTGCTGACGCCGATGTGCCGAACCTTGCCGCTGCGCGCGACTGCATTGAGTCCCGCGATCTGTTCCGCCAGCGGCACGTTCGATCCCGGCCAGTGCAGCAAGAGCAGATCGATATAGTCTGTCTTGAGCTTTCGGAGGCTCTCGTTCACTGACGCTTCGAAGTTTCTCTCCGCGTAATTGCTAACCCAAACCTTGGTCGTCAGAAAGATCTCGCTTCTTGGGATACCGGACGCTGCGACGCAGTCGCCGATTTCGCCTTCGTTACCGTAGATTTGCGCGGTATCGATATGGCGGAAGCCGGCACGAAGCGCAGCGGGGATCAATCGATAGATCTCCGCAGCGCTCATTCCGTAAGTGCCGAAACCGATCGCCGGAATGGCGGCGTTACGAACATGGACGTTTTGCATGAGGTGTTCCCGATAGAGTCTTCGCACACTGCCTGAACCACAAGCCGCTTTAAGCGGACTATCCGATGCGCCCGCTACGACGCAGTTGTATTCCGATCTCCCCGATTCTGGCTTCCCCCGCACGCAACGCCTCCGACGACGTATGAACCGAGTAATAGCCAAGCACGAGATCGTGCGGATGGGGGACCGCGGAGCCGAGGACGAACTCCGTGTCTTCATCGGCGGTGAATGCCAGGACGCCTTCGGACTCGTCAAACACGACAAGTTCGTCGGCGATGGATTCATCTGCAATGCGCAGTGCGCCACGTTGAACACAAACCCAGGCGACCTCGTGGCCGGCCGGCCGCGTGTACTCCCAACGCTCTCCAGCCGCCAGCCGCACGAGCAGATAGTTGATGCCTGACGGCGCGGATACCGGGCTTTCGGCGTTTCCATAACGACCCAGGACAACCCGCGCCGGACCAATGCGAGGCACTTCGCTCACAGACAAATACTGGCTACGGGGCTCGCCCAGTTCGATCTCAGGTGGTAACGCGACCCACAGTTGAAAACCGCGCACCGGTGCATCGCCTTTGGCGCGACCATCGTGCCACACGCCCTGACCCGCATTCATCCACTCGACACCACCGGCTGGCATGACCCCAGATGCGCCTGTCGTGTCTTCATACTCAACTTCACCTTCCAGCAGGACGGTCGTCGTGGCGAGGCCCGAATGGGGATGCATGGAGAAGCGCATGCTGGCTTCCACCGAACTATCGAAATAGTCGAGAAAGACAAACGGCTTCAACACCTCTCCAAGGTCGGACGGACTGACCAGCCGCTTGACGGGACCGTGTTGCCGACCAACTGTCCGTGTGACTATCGCTCTTCCGGCCCTCAGAGGGCCGGAGGTATGGGCAGTAGTTTGCATGGCAGGCTTAGCTTGCGTTCAAAGGCGAAAGACGCGAAGCGATGCGGCCGAGCCGTGCATCCAGGCTGAACGCGCCTGCACCGAAGTAAGTGATCTGCAGGAGGCCGCCAGCCATCATCACGTTCTTGAGGAAGTGAATCATCTGGTTTTGGTC
The DNA here is from genome assembly GCF_026225065.1 of Paraburkholderia sp. Classification (GTDB taxonomy): domain Bacteria; phylum Pseudomonadota; class Gammaproteobacteria; order Burkholderiales; family Burkholderiaceae; genus Paraburkholderia. The sequence continues at coordinate 10,236 of NZ_JAMFSB010000430.1, forward strand.
TGCCCAGTTGTGGTGGAAGAAAAGCGCCGTCACCACACAGAACACCGCCATCGCCACTGACACAACGCGCGCGCGGTAGCCCGACAGCAGCAGCAAACCGCCACCCAGCTCGGTCAGCACGGCGACAACGAACGCGAGCGGCGGCACGGGCAGACCCATGGCTGCGATATAACCAACTGTCGCACCATACGCCGCGAGCTTACCCAGCCCACTCATGACAAACGGCCCACCAATCAGGATGCGGCCCAACAGCGGAAGAAATTTAAAGCGTTCCATTACGATCTCCTAAATGAAATTACGGAGGTGGATGACAAGAAAAGGAAATCAGCCGGCGTCCACCATCACCAGTTCTGAATCTTCAAGTGCGGAAATCTGCGCGGTGACGACCGTCGTAATCGCCACGCCGTCAAGCGGTCCAACCGGTTCGCCGTTCACTTCGATGCGTCCCGACGCCACCACGAGATAGGCGCGACGCGCTGGAGCCAATTCGTATCGAACGCTTTCGCCTGCCTTTAGCATCGCGCCAAGCACACGCGCATCGGCGCGAATAGGGAGCGCACCATCCTCGCCGGCAAACCCGCTTGCAAGGACTACGAAGCGCCCGGAGCGGTCGCCTTTGGGGAAGGGTTTCGTATCCCACGCCGGTTCGCCACCGCCTTCACGCGGTAGCAGCCAGATCTGATAGAGCTTGAGCGGCACCTCGCCCCGGTTGAACTCGGCGTGGCGTATTCCCTTGCCTGCGCTCATGACCTGAACATCGCCTGCGCCGATTGCTCCCTCGGATCCCAACGTGTCCCGATGTCCGAGCAGGCCTTGGCGCACATAGGTGATGATCTCCATGTCACGGTGTCCGTGCATCGGAAACCCGCTGCCAGCGACGATCTCGTCGTCGTTCCAGACGATCAGCGGTCCCAGGGGAGCATGCGCGGAATTGCCGTCGGCGTTGACCGCGAAATGGTGTTTCGCGCGCAGCCAGCCAAGGTCCGCCCTGTCCAATGATTCCCAACGCCTGTGTGTGAGCATGTCCGCCTCCGTTTCCCGCCACCGCGAATGCGGTGCGGGCCGCCTGTACGAGCGACCGGGTTCGGCGCGGGTACAGGTGATGAGACGCATGCTATATTTGCAACGAACCCGTGCATATCTCCTATATTGGAATGCATCGTTGCCCCGGATAGAACAATAAGAGGGAGCCTGTGCCTATGAACGCGATCACCGACCTCAACGATCTTCGGCTGTTCGCAGCGGTGGTCGAGCACGGAAGCTACACGGCGGCCGCGCGCAGCCTCGGCCTGCAGACGTCGAAGCTCAGCCGGCGCATTCGTGCTCTGGAGGAAGAACTTGGCGTCCGCCTGCTGAATCGCACCAGCCGGAGCCTGTCTTTGACGGAAACCGGGCGGCAGTTCCACCAGCATTGCCTCGCGCTGGTAGCGGAAGCAAACGCCGCCAAAGATATCGTGGACCGCACGCGCGCGAGGCCGCAGGGCACCGTCCGCATTGCCTGTCCCGTCGCCTTGCTGGAATCCGGTATCTCCAGGATCATCGCGCGATACGTCGAGGAGAACTCTGAGGTCCAGGTTCTGCTGGATGCAACCAACCGCCGCGTGGATGTCGTCGAGGAAGGTCTGGACTTCGCGATCCGGGTCAGGCTTCCGCCATTGGAGAACACCGATCTCGCCGTCCGCCAGTTGGGACTGTCGATCCGCATTCTGGTTGCCAGTCCTGCCTTGACGGCGCGCTATCCGGTGCCCAGTTCTATCGAATCGGTTAAGGAATGGCCCACCGTTTCCATGGCCAGCAGCGGCGGGCGATTTGTCTGGGAGCTCGTCGACGCTGAGGGGCACGCGACATCATGGGCGCATCAACCGCGACTCGCGACCGACGACCTGGCCAGCCTGCGGGTCGCGGCCATATCAGGTGTCGGGGTGGCCATGCTGCCGAGGGAACAGGTCGATGCCGATATTCGGGCAGGCCGCCTGCAGCACCTGCTGCCCGGCCTGGCCAGCACGCCGGGTCTCGTGCATGCGATCTTCCCCACGCGCCGAGGCATGGTTCCGGCGGTGCGGCACTTGCTCGACGCACTCGTTTCGGGATGCGAAGGTCTGAACTCGACGCACTAGGGTGGCAAAGCTACCTTCTTCTTCGTACGACCCGTCGCCCCTTCGTCCTGGGAAGAGGCGCCTCCTCCGGCGCTACTTAGTTGCCGGCCTCTCGGCGGCCCTGTTCCTCGACCGTATAGATCGCCTCCGGCATCACCTCGAGCCGGCCTTTGGGGATCGGGTCGCCGCTTTTGTCCGAAAAGCCGTAAGTGCCCTCGTCGATCTTCTGCAGGGCTCGCTCGATATCGCCAATGCGCAAATCATTCGTGTTACGCAGCGACTGGTTGATTTCATCCTGCGCCATTCCTTGCGCGTCGTCCTCGAATTCTTCGGCCTCGTCGCCGTGCTCCTCCTGCGACGCGCGCTCGTCGGCAATGGTGTCCTCTTCTGTGCCCAGCAATTGCTGGCGCAGCGCCTCGAGGCGCTTGCGTTGCTGCGCGATAAACTCCTCACTCAAGTCACCTGATTGATCCGGCATGGTTTCCTCCCTTAGGGGAATGCGGGTAATTCGTGTAATGCGGGTCCGGTCCGCGGTTCGCGATTTCGTCGCACGAACAAACATCATCGCGCTGAACAGATGCGCCCGCAATGTCCATACCTGTAACAAACGTTATGAGCATGTGTCTCAGCGCTGAAACTGCGGCATGATGGTATGCGGTGAGTGAGGGGCGTCCGCGCTACCGCAAACGGGTGTCAATCAGGACCGTTAAAGGAGAACACGATGGCAGCAAGCAGTGTTTCTTACGGCGGATATGAAATCGTCATGTCCCCTGAAACCAACAAGTTCGGCGCCTGGGTCACGAGCGTGAGCCTGAAAGACAGCACGGGAAGGGTTGTCGAGCATCGCCCCATGACCGTTCAACCCGAATGGCGGACTGAAGAGGAAGCGATTCGAGACGCAGTCGAATGGGGGAGCCGGTTCATCGAGCGTGAACTCAACACATCGCGATCGCACTCATGGGTGGTTGACCGCTCCCGTGCGGAAATCTGGTTTCGCGATGTGCAGGAAAAATCGCGTGGCCTTGAAATCGATACGTAAAGCCTGAAGGCCGAGGCCTGCGAAAGAACCTGGGCAGGCGGGTTCTGTTCGTGTGCAGAGGAGATCGCAGGATTTTCATCCCGCGATCTCCTCAAGAAATGGGCTCTCGACGGTGCAACAATCCCCTATCAGAACTGGTGATTGATACCGATAGTCGCGCCAAACTGGCTGCGGGACGACGCAGCAGATTGCTCGGCGATGGCCGCCGTCGCGGTGACAACCTTGCCGTTATCGATTGTCTGACCGTTAGCCCGCTGGAACGCTTCCAGCACATAGATGCGAGTTCTCTTGGAGAGGTTATAGAGCTCGGTCAGGTTAATCTGCTGATAACTCGCTGCATCCTGAACGCCGTTGGCCTGGGTAGCACGCGTGTAGCTATAGCCAACAGCCAGATCCCACGACACCACCGGCCGGTAGTGGAGAACCGCGCCGCCCGTATTGAAGATCGCGGTCGTCGAGAAGCCCGAATTCGGGCCAGCGATGTATTGAACGTTCGAATAGGATGCCGAAACATCCCATTGCGGGTTGAACTGATAGCCGCCCGTCACAGCGAAGCGTTGCTGCGCTGCGGCGTTCTGATAGCCGTTCGTGATGCTCGATTCACCCTGTTCACCGGTTCCCGAATAGGCGGTTGAACTGGAGCTCCACGCGCCACCGCCGCTCGTTGCATTGTCAAAGCGCGCGAAGCCGACGCCTATGCCCGCACCACCAGCCAGGTACTGCGCGCCGACGCTCCACGACGAGCCCGTATTGAAGGCGCCCGCCACCCCGCCCAACGCGTACATGCCGCTTATCTTCAGACCGGCGAATGACGGCGACGTGTAGACGAGTGCATTGTTGACGCGGTAATCGGTATCGAGCGCGTCGAGGTCGCCCGGATGCGCGCCGAAGGCGCCCGTCAGCCACGGAGTCGGGCCGTATTGCGCGAGCATGTTGTAGTAAGGGGTGTACTGGCGTCCCGCCGTGAACGTACCGTAGGTATCGTTGGTCAGGCCTACCCAGGAAGCTCGACTAAACATCAGACCGGCCTTGCTCAATGCGCCGGTGTCGGCATTGAAGCCCTCTTCGAGTTGAAAGATCGCCCTGGTGCCGCCCCCCAGGTCCTCAACGCCCTTGAAGCCGAAGCGCTCGCCACCCCACACCCCTTCAACCAACTTGACCACCGATTGCCCACCCTTGGTCGCGCCAGTCGACGGAGCCTGGCTGCTCAGGTAACCCACTCCCGTGTCCACAATCCCGTACAGCGTGACGCTGCTTTGCGCAAACGCCGTCCCCGTAGCGAGCATGGCCGTCATGCCAGCGAATACCAACCCGGCTTCCTTGTAGCGTTTCATCTGATCATCCTTTGTTGTCGTCGGAGTTATGGCGGCATGTCTTGCCGCACGAAATTGTCCGGCTGCCGTCCCGGCACCCAGTTGTCACTCGCGTCGTCACGTATCTCCTGAAATGCCGCTCATGACGATACGTTGTCCTTATCACATGCTTCGAACCTTGGTCTGCTGTCGGAAAGCGCGTTCGGATGTCGCAGGCCAGGGCCGATGAAGCTTTCTTTGCTGCGTGAACTTGTGATCGTGCGGACGGGCGCTAGCGTTCAAAAGAGTGGGGTGAAGTCGCACTGAGTCGGTGGCCGGGTCGTCACTTCAAGCGACGTCCACGGCGCGACATTTGACTGACAACCACTTCAAGTTGAACGTGTCATCCCATCTAAATCTTGATATTTGGGATATTTCGCCGCTCTGCGCATGGACAACTTTACTGTCCGGAACCAATCCGTAAGCGAACATACCGAACCACTCACGATGATGTCAAGCAACTTGCGGCGCCCAGCAGAGGCCTTTGTTCAGGAAAAAATGTCTTAACTCTTTGTTTTAATTTTAATATTCAAGCTAAGTAAGGAAAACCCCAATGCGGAGATTCCGTGTCCGCTTAACATCACAAAGAAAAATATCCACTCGTAATACAACTATCTCTTTACATTGGTCAGCGAGCCCCGGCAGCCAGCAGCGCCGTTGTCAGCGCCGTTGTCCGGCTTCCTGCTGGCCCCCGCGGTCTCACTCCACCGCCGACCTTACCGCCTGATGGACGAGATCAGCGCCAGCACCCTCCTCCACAACCTGGCCGTAATCGAGCTTGATATAGCGATCCGCGAGTTCAAAGTAGCGATCGTCATGGGTGATCACCAGAACGGTTTTGCCTTTGGCCTTGAGATCCGGCAGCAGGCGGCGATAGAACACCTCCTTGAAAGTCGGATCCTGATCCGCTGCCCACTCGTCGAACACATAGAACGGACGGTCCTCGAGATACGCGACCATTAGCGCGAGACGTTTGCGCTGCCCCTGCGACAGATTGATCGTCGACAGCTTGCCATCGCGAATCGTCACCTTATGCTCCAGATGCAGCAGTTCGAGCAGTTCCTGAGCATGCGCGTCCAGGCCCTCCAGATGCAGGCCATGCAACTGGTCGAACAGGAAAAAGTCGTTGAAAACGACTGAAAAGTGCTGACGGTAGATATCGCGCTCGGCCTCGCCGACCGCCTGACCATTCAGCAGGATTTCACCGCCTTCCGGCGCATAGAGACCCACCAGCATCTTCGCCAGCGTCGTCTTGCCGCTGCCGTTGCCGCCAATCAGGTACACGAGTTCGCCTGGGCTGAACGCCAGGCTGATCGGCCCAAGCGTGAACACCTCGTTTTCTTTCTCGCGGAAATAGCGGTGCGTGACGCTCTTCAGCTCGATGCTGTCGAAGGCGTGGGCCGATTCTGCCGGCAGCACATTCTCGCGAGGAAGATCGCGGTTCACCTTGTCGACGCGTTCTAGTGCCACCTTCGCCGAACCCAGCGAGGGAATCGACGACAGCAGGCTCTCGATCGCCGTGCTCATGTAGAGGAAGATCACCACGTAGCCCGACAGCACATGTCCTTGCACCGGATAGATGCGTGTCAGCAGAAACAGGACGCAACCGATGAAGGCGAGGAAAATCATGCTGCCCCAACTCGCGGCCGCCGTGTACAGCACGTAGCCGTGCGTGCGCTGCACGCGCACCGCCTCGACGCTCGTAGCGAGCGAGTCGTCGACGAACGCCTGTCTGCGGCGGCGATGCAGCTTCAGCTCTTTTGCCCCATCGAAGAGTGAGCGGAAGTCACCCACCAGATCATCTTCCCGTTGACGCGAACTGCGCAGATGAAACATGGCGCGCGTATTGGCCAGATGAAATCCCAGCGAGCCGATCAGGATCGTCACCAGCGCGAACAGCAGGATTTGCCACGACAGATAGCCCAGATACGCGAGACACCCCAGCACGATCGAAGCATTCATCGCGAGTGTCGGCACGCTCAGGAAGAACACGACGATGGTGTCGAGATCCTGTGTCAGCACCGTCAACGCTTTCGCGCCACCCTGGCGTTCGAGGTTCTGATAGGAGGCCTCAGTGACGCTACGGATCGTCCTCATGCGCAGCGCCGCTTTGGTCGCCTGGCCGAGCCGCACGAAGAAAGTCTGCGACAGCGTGCGCGTAACGAGCACGGCGAGCGCCAGCAGCAAAAAGCGCCAGCCGAGTTCCGACAACTGGCCAGCCGAAGCGCCGAGCGCCTGATTGATAATCGCGATGAGAGCGGCATTGCTCAGACCGCCGATAACACTCGTTATCAGCGCGAGCACCAGAATCCAGCGGGATTGCCGGACCAAGGTCAGTAGCAGGGACATGAAAACCTTGTTTTGAAGTAGTTGAAAACGTCCAGCGTATCGGTCAATGCATCGCCAGTCAGATGCGAGGCCACCGTCATAGCTCCGCGAGAATGTCCAGCATTTCAGCCGCCATCGCATCGTCGTCCTGCGCCACCCGGTTCGCGGACGCGAGCGTCTGCGCGAGGTGGTACAGCGGCTGATTGTTCATCAGATCCGCTAGTTGCGCTTCGATGCCAAGCGTACGCCGGATGGACGACTGCACCTGCATCGCCGCCAGCGAGTGGCCGCCGAGTTCGAAGAAGCGATCGCTACGGCGAACCGTCTGCACCTCGAGGACGCCGGCCCAGATCGCAGCGAGCGCCTCTTCAAGCTGGCCTTGTGGCGGATCGGCCGGTTCTGCGCCTGCCTGCGTCAACTCGTGCGTACCGGGCATGGGCAGCGCAAGCCGGTCGATCTTGCCGTTCGGGTTCAGCGGCAGTGCGTCGAGCACGATCACCGCTGACGGCACCATGTAGTCCGGTAGCGTGGCGGCGAGGCCAGCGCGTAACGCTTGAACGTCCAGTTGCGCACCCGGCACGGCTGCGACATAGGCCAGCACGCGTGCACCGCCCGCGCCATCGCGCACCACCGCCACTGCCTCGCGCACTTCACGCTGACACGATAGCGCCGATTCGATCTCGCCAAGCTCGATGCGGAAGCCGCGCACCTTCACCTGGTGATCGATACGGCCCAGATAGTCGAGCGTGCCACGAGCGTTCCAGCGCACTACGTCGCCCGTTCTATAAAGCCGGCTGCCGGGCGACGCCGCATGACGATCGGCGATGAAACGGTCCGCCGTCAAGCCCGGCCGCCCATGGTATCCGCGTGCAAGCAGCGCGCCGCCGATGCACAACTCGCCGGCCACACCGACCGGTACGGGATTAAGCTGCATGTCCAGGACCTGCAGCGAACGGCCGTCGAGCGGAGCGCCAATCGAAATATGCGGCGGAACCTCTACGCCGGAGCGTAGATATGGCGTGCAATCGAATGCGCTCGCCGTGACCGTCGCCTCGCTCGGTCCGTAGGTGTTCGCTAGCGCGACATGTGCCAGGCCTGCCGTACGCCAGGCGAGCACACCGTCAGCGGGCATCGCCTCACCGCCTGCATGCACCCTGCGCAGACTCGCACAGGCGACACGTGCACGCGGATTGATGGCGAAGTCCTGCGCCAGCGCGTTCCAATAGGCAGTGGTGAGATCGGCGACCGTGATGTGTTGTTGCTCGACCTCATCGAGAAAGCGCTCGCTGCTCCATAGCTGCGGTCCACGAAGGATCAATGCGGCGCCGACGCCCAGCGTCGCAAACACCTGCTCGACAAAGCCATCGAAATTGAAGGTGGAGAACTGCAGCACGCGGTCGCCAGACGTGACACCGAACAGATCGATCGATACCTTGGTATGCTGAGCAAGCGCCCCGTGTGTGATACCGACGCCTTTCGGGCGGCCAGTCGAGCCCGAGGTGTAGATCACGTAGGCGAGGTTGTCGCGCGATACGGTGCACGCAGGGACGCGGTCCGTCTGCTCAGGATAGGCGCTCGCCAGCGCCAACGCCTGCGGCACGTCGATGCTCGCCACGCCGAGCCCTGCGAGAGCGTCGGTGGATGCCCCGGCCGTCAGTGCCAGTTTGATCCCGCTGTCCTCGATCATGAATGCGAGCCGCTCGGCCGGGTAGGACGGATCGAGCGGTACGTAAGCGCCGCCCGCTTTCAGCACGGCGAGCACCGCTACTATCGTCTCGAACGAGCGCTCGATCGCAATGCCGACTCGCGACTCCGCCGCGACGCCTGCCGCGCGCAAACGATGCGCGAGGCGGTTGGCGCGGCGCTCGAGCGTCGCATAGTCGAGCGACTCGCCGTCGAGCACGAGCGCCTGCTCAGCGCTCCGCGTGGCTGCCTGACGAGCGATGCGCTCATGCACCAGCGGCGCTTGCTCAAGCGCGCCACCCGCTCCCCATTGTCGCAATTGCGCGAGTTCGTCATCCGGCAACATGGCCAGCGCACCGAGCAGAGCCGCCGGATTCGCAACGAACGCGTCGAGCAGCGCGGCCAGATGCGACGCGAGCCGTTCGACCTGCGACGCATCGAAAGCGTCGCACATATAAGCGAATTCAATTTTTAACGTCTCGCCGTCCTGCTGCGCGCCGCTATGTTGCGCGTGTCGTCCCTGAGTGACCGAGAGGGTCAGCGGATAGCTCGTGCGATCCTCGTTACGAAGTCCTGAAAACTGCAACTCGCGCGGCGCCGCTGCATCAAGGATCTCGTCGACCGGATAGTTCTCGAACACGACGACGCTGTCGAACAACGCCTGTCCGCCTTCCAGTTTCACCCAGCGCTGGATGTCGTACAACGCGACGTGCTCGTGTTCGCGCGCCGCTACGCCGTGCTGCTGAATCTGTTCGAGCCATGCACCGACGCTCGTCGACGCTTGCGGCGTAGCGATCACCGGAATCGTATTGATGAACAGGCCGAGCGTGCGATCGGCGCCCGCCAGCGCTTCGGGGCGGCCGGCAACGGTCGCGCCAAAGCTTACTGTACGTTGCCCCGTATAACGCTGAAGCAACACAAGCCACGCTGCCTGTACCAAGGTGTTCAGCGTCACGTGTCGCGCTTTCGCGAAAGCGCTTAGTTGCGCGGTACGCTCGGCATCCCAGATCTGCAACGTTGAAGCATGTGACTCCGCGCGTGCAGTGCTGGTCGACTCGGGTGAGTCAGCCCGACTGGACACTGCGGCCGCATCATCCACGGCTTGCGGCTTCGGCAACGCGCTAGCCAGCAACGTCGGACCGTCGAGGTGGGCGGTCTGCGCTCGCCACCATGCCACGCTTGCATCCTGATCGCGGGTCTGCAGCCACGCGATGAACTCGCGATAACGTCCCGGTGGTCCAACTTGCTTACGACCTTCATACTCGCGCAATATTTCCGCGAGCAATTGCGCGGCGCTCCAGCCATCGAGCAGCGCGTGATGAAAGGTCCAGACAAGGTGATAGTGCGACGCACCCGTGCGGATCAGCATCACGCGCCACAATGGCGGATGAGCCAGATCGAAACCGCTCTCGACCTGCGTGGCCGCATAGGCATCGAGCCGCGTTGCAAGCTCCGGCTCTTGCGCATCGCGCCAGTCTTCGATGAAGAACGGCAGCGCGACGCTGCGGGCCACCCACTGGCGAGGCGCATCCTCAAACGAAAGAAAACCGGTGCGCAGAATGTCGTGACTCACAGCGGCCGATTCCCACGCTGCCTGAAAGCGCGCGCAGTCAAGACGTTCGACGTCGACGCGCAACTGGTTCACATACGCGCCAGGCTGCTGCCCGAGCAGACTGTGAAACACAATGCCGGTCTGCATCGGCGCCAGCGGATACAGGTCCGCAACTTCGCTCGCGTCCACCGGCAAGCCGTCGAGCTGCGCTTGATCGAGCTTGGCGAGCGGAACATCCGATGGCGTCAGGCCGCACGCACCACTCTCGCAATGCGTGAGCACGGCCAGCAGTTCACGGCGAATATCTTGCGCGAGCGCTTCGAGCGTGCTCGCGTCGTAACGATCCCCACCCGCGTGCAGTAGCGTCAGCGACAACTCGCCGCCGTTCACCTGGCCTGCGATTTCGAGCGCGTGTGTACTGCCACTGCGTTCGTCATGCGCGTGGCCCGTGCTTTCGCTCGCCAGTTGCCAATCACCATCGCCAGCGAGCGTGCCGTCGAACTGGCCGAGGTAGTTGAACAGCACCTCCGCATGACCGACGTCCGATAGCGCAGCACGCTGTTCGGGCGTCCCCAGGTATTTAAGCATACCGAAGCTCATGCCGCCGTGCGGTACCTCACGGCGCGCTTCCTTCACGCGCTTTAACGCGGCGCCGATCTCGCCAGTAGGCTCAAGCCGGAACGGATAGACCGCCGTGAACCAACCAGTGGTGCGGCTCAGGTCTGCGGCACCGAAATGCGTCTCGCGGCCATGTCCTTCGAGATCGATGCGCAACACGTCTTGCCCGGCGAAGCGGCACAAGGCACGACCGGCTGCCAGTAGCAACAGATCGGCTAGCTGGGTTCGATAGGCTGCCGACGCATCTCGCAGCAGGCGGCTCGTCGTGGCCGCGTCGAAACGCACGGTCGAGCTGACTGGGGCAAAGGCTTGTGCCCCAGCAGAGTTATCGCTTATCGAACGCGCAGGCAGTGCGGCCGGAACATCGGCCAGCGCCTGCCACCAGGCGCTATATTGTTCAATCTCCGGCTGACGCGCGGTGTGCTGCAACTGCCGGGCGAACGCCTGATACGAGGTGGTGCGCGCAGGCAACGACACGGCCTCGCCCGCACCCAGTTGCGTGTACACGCGCCGCAGATCATCGAGCAGGATGCGCCACGACACGGTATCGATGACAAGGTGATGGATTGCGAGGAACAGACGCCAACTGCCGTCCTCGATACGCATGGCAAGCGCTCGCATCAACGGCCCGCGTGTCAGATCGAGCGTGCGTTGCGCGGCGTCGCAGAGTGCCTCGATGGCAGACATCTGCACGTCGTTTGCAAGCTGCAGCATCGACGCCGACTCCACAGGCGTGTATTGCTGACGCCAGCTAAAGCCATCCGAATGCGGCGGCTCGCACTGCACGAAGCGCAGACGCAACGAGTCGTGATGCGCGACGACAGCGCGTAACGCTCGTTCGAGACAATCGGTGTCGACGGCCTCATCGAGGCGCAGCAACACCGCCTGGTTCCAATGATGACGTTCGGGCAGCGGCTCCGCAAAAAACCACGCTTGGATTGGCAGCAACGGAACCGGTACTTGCAGATCGATCGTGCTCGATGCATTGCCGTCGTCCGGCAGTGCTTCGTCGAGAGCAATCGCGCAGGTCGCGAGCTGCGCAATCGTCTGCTGTTCGAAGATCTGCCGGGCGGTCAGCAGAAGTCCGGCCTGACGCGCGCGCGCGACGATCTGCAGGCCCATGATCGAATCGCCACCCAGCTCGAAGAAATTCTCATGCCGTCC
>NZ_JAMFSB010000431.1 GCF_026225065.1 Paraburkholderia sp.
CCTGATCAGTCGCAGCGAAGTGAATGGTGTCAAATGGTTATGCCTGGCGTTTCTGGCGGTGTGCCTGCTGTTCGCCATCGCGTTCGTTCATTGCGACAACCGGCTGACATCTGCCGTGGCAATCGGACTGTTTTCGGCGGCACTCGCCACAACCTTTTTACTCATCCTCGCCCACGATCGGCCCTTTACAGGAGACATCGCGCTGACGCCGGAGCCGCTGTTGCAGGTGATGCCAGAGAATCAATGATCGTTGTCGGCAATGAGCGGACCCCGGACGTATCCTCCCGCATGGAGGTGACATGGCAAGTCTAATATCAGGACATCGCCGGCGACTTCCAAGGAATGTATCAGGCAGTTCCGGCCACCACCAAGGCGAGCAGACTGTGCCGCTCAGTCGGTCGAAGCGCCGAAGCAGCGGCCGCACGAACGCGCCAGGCCCAGTCGCAGGCGCCCGGCACTCACTGTTGCCTTACCACCGCAGTCACACCGGCAAATCCACAAGCCATCTCCAGCGTATCGATCGGTCGTCAGCTGGCCGAATACCTCGCCGCCCCGCAGAGCGGGTGAGCCTGGTCGGGTCCGCCACACACGACGCTGCTCACGGCAGCCGCAATCCCGCGTTCGGCCGCTCTGTACCGCCTCCAACTCCGCAGTCACGTGGCCGCCGCACCGGCACCCCCAGAGCCAGACGTCGGCGCCGCGATATTGCAGAGCGACAAGGTCGCCGAAGGCGCGACCAGAAACATCGCGACTCGGGGGAAAGGGCCATTCAGGCGGCAAAGGGGGAGGAATACGTTTGTTCACAAAAGGTAAATGGGACTCGGCATCTTACTTTCAAGGCGTAGCTTCACCCGCCAATGATAGTTCGTGGATGTCCTCATCGGCGAGTGATAACGCGCTGAGTCTACGCCGTGAAGATACTCCCAACGGGCACGCGGCGGCCAGGAGCCGCCCTTCGACTGCCGCGTCTGGATCGTCGACACCCATTAGCGGGATCGATGAACAAAAAAGTCGGATCGATGGTGGTGCGATCGGACCTTCATGACCTTCGCCGCGGTCACGGTCACTTCGACCGGCCAGCCGGGTTCGACCGGCCCGGCTACCTGTGCGCGAGTCCCGGTGGGCAGGTGGGGTTGCGCTGCCGACTCGAAATAGTCGAGAACGGGCTAAATGCCTTGCCTGTTGTGTAAGTGTGAGAATCATTAGGCATACCGATCAAGTCCTGGACTTCCTTCTGCTCCATACCAATCCGAAGTTTCGTCGGGGAAGCGACCATTCGCAAGTGGCCGCAGATTACGAAATCATCGATGGCTTACGTGTCGTCGGTGGCTACCTGCTCCTCGCGCGCGTATTGTGAAGGTGGCCGCCCGACGTGCCGCGTGAAGGCGACGCTAAAGGTGCTGGCGGAGCTGTAGCCAACGCGCTGTGCAACCTCGGCGACGCCACCTTCACGACGGCGTAGCAGGTCCTTTGCGAGCGCCATGCGCCAGGTGAGCAAATATTCCATCGGCGCCACGCCGACCGCACGGTTGAAGCGTTCAAAGAAGGTTGAGCGCGACAGCGCGGCCTCCTTCGCGAGTTCAGCAACCGTCCACGCGCGCGTAGGGTGTTCATGCATCACGCGGATCGCGGCCGCGAGACGGCCGTCGGACAACCCGCGAACCAGCCCCGGTGAGGCCGTTGTTTCCGCCGTGGAGCGCAGCGCCTCGATGAGCAGCACTTCCAGCAGCCGCGACAGCACGACCTCACGCGCAGGTCGTAACGCGCGTGATTCGTCCCGTACGAGTTGCACGAGGGTGGCCAGCCTATCTACGCCGCGGACATGCACGATTTGCGGTAGCAAAGAGACCAGCAGGGATGCATCGGGTGAACCGAAGCTGCAGTGGCCGACCATCATTCGCAGATCGACCGGGCCGTCTGGCTCCCCGATTCCGAATTCATTATTGCCAAGCGCGATCGGCGCGAGCGTTTCAACATCCGGCAGTGGCGGTATGAGGCTAGACATCGCCACGCCGTAGGCCGCGGGAATCAGCACGAAATCTCCCGAGACGAGTTCGATGGGGTCGTGTCCGTCGATCGTCATGCGGCACGCGCCCTCGAGAATCACGTAGTAGAGCGGCTGACCGCTATCCGAGCGGCGAACGCGCCATCGGCCCGCGCCCAGAACCAGTTTGGAAAACCGCGCGCCCGGCTGCAGCAACGTCACAACTTCCGCCAACGGATCGATCATTACCGGACTCCTGCAAATGAAATTCGGATTTCTGATTGTAGCGAGTACAGTCGCAGCGGTCTATCTTAGGGGCATACACAAACCACCTCACATAGGAGTTCCCATGAAAACCGTGCTGATCACCGGTTGCTCTTCCGGTTTTGGCCTCGAGATCGCCCGCTATTTTCTGGCGCGCGACTGGCAAGTCGTCGCCACGATGCGCACGCCCCGCGCCGACGTGTTGCCGCCGTCAGAGCGCTTGCGCGTGCTGCCGCTCGACGTCACAGATCCGGAAAGCATCCGCACGGCTGTCGAGGCGGCCGGCCCGATCGACGTGCTCGTCAACAACGCGGGCTTCGGCGCGGCTTCGCCTGCGGAACTGATCCCGCTTGCGACGGTGCGCGAGATTTTCGAAACCAACACCTTTGGCACGATCGCATTGACGCAGGCAGTGCTGCCTCAGTTCCGGCAGCGCAAAGCCGGCGTCGTCGTGAATGTCACGTCGAGCGTCACGCTGAAGGCGCTGCCTCTGATTGCCGCATACAGCGCGAGCAAGGCGGCGGTGAACGCATTTACCGAGTCAATGGCAGCGGAGTTGGCGCAGTTTGGCGTGCAGGTGCGCCTGGTGCTGCCGGGTCGTGCGCCTGACACCCGGTTCGGCGAGAACGCCCGCGCCAAAATGCATGGCCTCGACCACGAGGCCTACGCCGATCTCGTCAAGGATGTGTTCGCGCGGATCCAGGACACCTCTACACCCATCACCCGGGCACAGGATGTCGCTGAGGCCGTGTGGCGTGCGGCGACGGATCCGTCATCCCCAATGCGTATCCCAGCCGGCGCGGATGCCGAAGCGTGGGCGGCTGAGGTTCGCTGACCGGGCTGCACAGATTGAATATGGCTTCCACATGCTACAGCGCATTACGATAAGGAGATTGCTATGCAGGACAAACCCGTTGCTCTCGTAACCGGGGCTAATCAAGGAATCGGTCTTCAGATCGCAAAGGATCTGGCGGCACGCGGCTTGACTGTGCTGGTAGGGTCGCGCAGCCTCGAACGTGGCGAGGCTGCGGCGAGAGAAGTTGGCCCGGACGCTTTCGCGCTCCAACTCGACGTGACGGATCAGGATTCGATCAAATCGGCGGCGGAGCGCGTCCGAAACGAGTTTGGCCGCCTTGACGTGCTCATTCAGAACGCGGCCATTTCGAATACGAAGAAGCAGCCCGGTCAGTCCGTTATGGAGTACGCAACGACGACGCGTCCGGGCAACGTGGATCTCGATGAAATGCGGGCAGTGTGGGATACCAACGTGTTCGGCGTACTCGCGGTGTACCAGGCGATGCTGCCACTTTTGCGCAAGACGCCGGGTTCCCGCATCGTCAACGTATCGAGTGGCGTTGGCTCGTTGACGGCGAACTCGGACCCGGCCTACCCCTACCGCACGATCTTCGGCCCTGTCTACGCGGCATCCAAGACGGCTCTCAATGCTTTGACGGTCGCCATGGCCCTCGAACTCGAGCCAGACGGTATCAAGGTCAATGCCGTCTCCCCGGGTTTTACCAGCACGAACCTCAACGGATATGCGGGCACCGAAACCGTCGAGCAAGGCGCTCGCGAGGCGGTGCGCGTTGCGCTGCTGGGTCCGGATGGCCCCACAGGAACGTTTACGCGCTGGAAAGAGGAAACGATCCCTTGGTGATTTAATCTAGCCACCCGCCCCAATCACAGTCGGCCGCCCGTTGCGCAAACCAATGATTTGCAGCGGCATATGGGAATGATTGTGATCGTCCATTGCGTAGGTGCCGCCGAGCAACGACGGCATCCGGGTGGTCTTCAGCGCAGCCTCGATATCGGCCGGCTAAGATATAGCAGCGTTACGCGTTTAATGAATGTCTGGCTCGTTCGTGCGAAACAACAGCCGGCAGCGGTGCCGGCGTCCGCCTGAGCGCTAAAGTGGGAGCGCTGACAAGCCTGCATTAACGCGGTGCGGGCTCCTCAAGGAAGTTTTGCACCGCGTTGAATAGTTGCAACCGGTTTTTCTCCATGATGACCGTGTGCGTCCCTTCGCCGATCAGATCGTATTGCTTCCACGGGGTACCGGTCAGCAGCGGAAACAAGGCCTGCGACATGTAAGGCGGCGTGTCCTGATCCCACTGC
>NZ_JAMFSB010000432.1 GCF_026225065.1 Paraburkholderia sp.
ACGAACACAAGCTGCCGCCGGATCGGGAGGGCGAGATGCGCTGCGAGGCGATGCTCGGAGAAGCCCATATCGAGTTGTTTCAATACGGCGCGGCCAGGGATCACTTCAATCGCGCACTCGTGTGCGCTGGCCGGGCGGTGCCGCGTTTCGCCGGTACGATGGTCGCAGACCTTGCCTGGCAATTAGTCCGGCAATTGAGCGCGCGTGCGGGCCTGGTGCGTGGCCGCAGCGCCGATCCGCTGCTGCCGCGGATCTCGCACATTCACGAGAAACTCAGCGAAATCGCGTATTTCAACAGCGGAAAGCTGTCGCTGTTGCATGCGACGCTGACGTCGCTCAATCTTGCCGAACGCTCCGGCAGCGTGCGCGAGGCCCTGAAAGGTTTCGCGGCCATGGCGATTGGCTTCGCCGGCGCGGAGCTGCGTTGGCTATCGCAGGTCTACAACCGGCGTTCACTGGCGTTGGCCGAGGAGCAGGGCGGTATCGACGATATCGCCTACGCTAACGTGGTGAGTGGCGTCTACTGGGCGGCCGCGGGCAGTTGGGAACGGGCCGTGGAATGTTTGACTTACTCGGCATCGCTCTATGCGCGTCTCGGCTCAATCGAGCGCTGGCAACAATCGATTGCGGGATTGTGCGCCGTTGCTCTGGCGCGAGGGCAATTGGCCAATGCCAAGGAATGGCTGGACAAATTGCGTCCTGCACGCCATGACATGCCGGCGCAAATAGCGGCTTACCTGCATGGCTTCGATACCTCGCTCGCGCTGGCGCAAGGAGGTCCGTTGCAGGAACTGGTGATCCGCCTCGACAAGGTGATTGGCGCACGCGAACTGGCGCAGTTCGACCGGATATTCTGCCAGGGCTTGATCGCGGCGTCCTATTGGCGGCTAGGCGACCGCGCGCGCGCGGTCGAGTCGGCTCA
Source organism: Paraburkholderia sp. (assembly GCF_026225065.1). GTDB lineage: Bacteria > Pseudomonadota > Gammaproteobacteria > Burkholderiales > Burkholderiaceae > Paraburkholderia. The sequence continues at coordinate 923 of NZ_JAMFSB010000432.1, forward strand.
AGCGGGTCTCGACAACCTGTCTGCAGGCGTGCCCGTCGCCTGGTATGTGACGGACGGAATTGCGGGCATTGCGCAAACCCTGATCGATGCTTCGGAGTGCGGATTGGCGACTCGGCGCGACGCGCAACGCGCGTGTCATATCCTTGCGCAATATGCGCGCGCAACGAAGGTGGCCGCGCCGCGTGCCGCTTTGCTTGCGGGCAGGTTAGCGGCAACCCGGCATGACAGACGTTTCGCTCTCGCATGCTGGCGCAGGGGGCTCGCCGCTGCACGCACGCTCGGCGCCGGCTATGACGAGGCGGTGCTGCTGTATGAACTTGGCAATCACAGTCCGCACGATAGCTCCGAACGAACCGAGTTTCTGGAGCAGGCGCGCGCTCAACACGAACGCATTGGCACACCGCCATTGCAGACGTGAGAAGACCCTCGAAGCTCCAAATCGAAAGATCGCTACCCCTCAGTGGTCACTCTCGCCCTTGATGATGGGCGGATATCCGCTAATTGCACGCGAAGCTTGCATGCCGCCCATGATGGCCCCCTCAACGCAACCGGCATTGATGCCTGTCTTGAGCCAATCGCCTGCAAGATACAGATTGCTAAAGCCGGATGCATCGCTCGTTAGGCGGTACTGCGTACTACCGACTGTCGAGAGCACATAACGATCTGAGGGATTGACATTCGCGCGCCAATACTGCGCGTCGAAACGCGCCTGGCCGCTGCTGTCACTGGGATCGATCAATATCTGCCAGTTGAATGAACCTCTGGTCGCCACGGCGGGCCACAGGTTAAAGACCTCGTGCTGCAGTTGACCAAGCGCACCCAGTTTTACTTCTTCCGTGCAACGCGAGGCGTAGTTGGCATCGGTGCGGGGTGGCGAATCAGGCGTAGGCAGCGGACTGCAAAAGTAAGAGACGTTCTGTGGCACGTGACCAGTCGGCCACACTTCACGCGCCAGCAATTGATTCATCGGCGTCGTGGTGTTGAAGGGCTTGCTGAACGCGCTCAACTCGGGCTCCTCTCCGTTAGAGCCGAACACATTCCAGCCGAGGTCCCGGATGCTCTTGCTAAGCCATATCTGATAGGCCTGCGTCGCCACCGTATTCACGTTGTCGCTGGCCGCCTTGAGGGGAGCGCTCTTCTCTAGCAGCTTTGGGCAGACATGCGGCAGGGAGCCGATCGACAGTCCGTAGACAATCTTGTCGAAATCCACTCCGCGCTTTAGCCGCTTGACCGGTAATGGTTTGCCAAATTCTGCGCTATAAATTTGCGCCCAGTCGCTCCAGTGGGATTCCAGGTCCACATCTTTGGCTTGCAGTGTGCGTGCCTGTGCAGGGTCGATCTGATCGTAGTTCGGACAGCTCGGCCAACACTCCAGATCGGCGATGTTGACCAGCGGGTTGTATTCCGTGACGCCCTCTGCAAGAGCCACCTGTTGGGTCATGACGATTTCACCTACGCCATCGGCGTCCGGGATCAGTTCGTCCACGTTATGGAAGAACTGGAAGTCCACGCCACGCTGTTTCAACACTTGATACAGCGGCGTAAAGACTGTGTCGCCCATACCGGCCTGCATTTTCCAGATGAAGCCGCCGTGATAACCAATGGCCAACCGCAAGATGCCGCGCAGCATTGTGCCCGCCTCGATGTTCGGGCGAGCGGTGTCGCCATCCATAAAAGCGAACACCAGGTCATAGAGTCCACGGACCGGCGCGGAATCAATCGTGTACGCTTCGTTGGCGCCGTGTTTGCGCAACCACTCACGAAATTCGATGTTGTTGAGGACATCGAAGCCGTGATGCAAGACGCCGTCGACATGCATGCCGATCAGGCTCGTGACGGCCAGATCGATGGAAATGAAGAGATGCCGCACCTTGTCGTCAATGCCCAGATGATGGGAGACGTGCTGGGGTAGAGAAGCCTGAACCGACTGCAACTCGGCTAGTACAAACTGGTGATGCTGCTTTTCCTGGAAGTGGAACACTTCGGGCAGGCGCTTCACGAATCCGATGACGCTTGCCAGAATAGCTTCTGCTTCCTCGATAACCCGTCCGGATTCTTTGGCGGCATGTAACAGATGATGGCCGAGATCGTCTAGCCACTGCCCAATCCATGCCGTTACGGTCTCCAATATTGCTGAAAATGTGATTTCCTCGTTGTGCGCCCCCGGGACACCCGGTTTGATCGGTATCTCGATCGGCCAGAACCTATAGCTGTCGTCGATATACTCGGTGAGCACAATGTAGTTCTGTGGCTTAAAGGCGTCTTGCCACTTCGCAAGCGGAGCAGTAGCAGGTCGATTGAGGGCGTCGTAGACCTTTTGCATCACGGTAAAGCCATTGTCATAAAAGCCGAACCACATATGCAGTCCGTGCTCTTCGATGCGCTGTCCCAACTTGGCGTTGCGGCCACTGGCACATTTGCCGCCCAGGCGCCACCCCATCTGGTAAACGGTTATGTCGTAACGGTCTTGCCAGCCGGGCTGCTCGGTAAGATAAAAGGCGGCAGCCATCGCGCCCGGGCCGCCGCCGAGAACGGCGATTTTCTGTGGGCTCGTTTCAGCGGCCTGGACCAATTCTTCACCGGCTGCGATGGTGAAGTCCATATTGATGTGGAAAGGTAGGAGTACAGGCTGTTCTCCGAGTTGGAGACCCAGAGTCTCGTCTAGCCGGAAAGTATCGAACTTGTGCAACGTGCACGTATAGGTATAGCCGAGCAATCTGGCACTGTGCACTTTGTCGACTGTGGCGGGCGCAACGACAATGGCCTGGTACACGGCCTTAAGGCCACTGGCGTCCGGGAACTGCTTGAGAAATATTTGATCGACGCGCGTTCGCAAAAACAGTGTTGCCAGGTCTTTTATCCCCGCCTCGTCGAGCGCAAACAGATCCTTCTCCGAGCGCAGAATGTCTAAACCCTCACGTATCACATCGATAAATCCAAGCAAGGGTCGATGCGCGTTCTGCGTATCGGTTGCGGTGACCTCGATCAGAGGGTGGATGCCTAGCTGTGTCTGAGGACTGTAGGGTTGCCAGCCCTCGGAGGAAAACTTGAATTCGCGCGGATCCTCTCCTGGTTCCGGCATGCTGAATTGACAGAAGCTCTTTGGATAGCCAAAGACTTCTCGGCCTATGGAAATGGCCATTGGCACGTTGACCCATGTGTAAGCCGGGTAAAGAAAGACGCGCTGCAATTTTGTGGCGCCGTCCGTCTCCTCGATTTGCCCAACCGATATCCATGTGATGATGTCGGTTTCTTTACCCCAGCCCTTGCTTTCATCCGCGGGAAAGCCCGATTGGGCGTGCTCCACGCGTGTGAATGTCAACATGATGTACGGAGACAGCACCTGAAAAGTCATCTGACCGGCAGCCACCCGATTGAGCGTCCCGTCGGCGGTTGCCTGCAGTTTTTCCAGGTCCCCTTTGATAAAAAAGCCGTACATGTCGGATGCGTTGAGGTGCATGGGCGTGTGCTGCACCGGTGAGCCACCGGTGTAGATGTACGCGGGCCGTTCCGTCATTTCTCCCTCCTCTGGGGCTATCGACGACGAGTCCATTGTCAGCGCATTGTAGGCCTGGAATTTAGCTCTTACATACTCTTTGAGTTCTTTGTTGAAGGACGGCTGCACACGTTTAGACATACTCCGGTTTTTTGTCGGTGGCGGCAACCGAACGGCGCGACCGCCGGTCCTTTGCCTAGAGCACCTCAAACACGCTATAGACGGGGCCTTCCTTGAAGCGGTGCCCCGTGCCCACTGCGATCACCCGGTTCAGAAATTCATATTTGCCGGCGGGGGCTTCGAAGATCGGGTTGATGCGAAAGTAGTAGCTGGCCGGATCGACCTGTTCGCCTTTTTCCAGGCGCTGGATCACGTCGGCCGCGCCGTGGCGAATGCCGCGGTAGGCTATCGTGATGTTGACGCCGTCGTCGGTCTGCAGGATCAGGCGCACATCGAGCGTGGTGCTGCCGTCGCTGCGCACGCTTTGCCAGTCGCTGCCGCCGTCGAGCACCTTGCCGCTTAGGCGCTCACCCGCGAAGGTGCCGGACGGCACGATGCCGATGCGGCGAAACGTTCCCGGCGTGTCGCCGACGATGACGATCGGCTTGACATCGAGTCGCATCACGAACAAAGGCCGCGTCTGAATGCTCTGGAGCGGGGTAGGCAGGTCTTCGAAAGCGGGAATGGACATCGTCTTCACCTTGTCGGTTGATGGCATGGGGTGTGTCATGCCGGAGTCATGCGTACGTTAGAGGATGCTTAGGGGCTACTTGAGTGGCGAGAAGTCGGTTGGACGCATGATGCGCGACTCCATGCTGACGAGGATGTCAAGCGTTTTCACCTTGCGACCGAACTCCTGCCAGCGGATGTCGGCCGCCATGCGGTCGCGCCGCGCTATTCGATCATCGAGGCCTGTATAGGCCCAGATGTGCACGATCTGGCTGATATCGCCTATCTCGGTGGTGAAGAAGCCGATCAACTCGCCGAGAAATTCCCTCTGCAGGGGAAGGCCTTCGCTCTTGTATAGCGCGAGCCATTCGGCGGCACGCAGCGGCTTGAACGTATAAGTGCGGATTTCGTAAAGCATGGCTTCTCTCCGTATGGGTCGGACGGCATCGAATTCGCGTGCTGGTTGCGGTTGATCGGGCACATCTAGGCAGCGGTTCTTCCACCATTGACGCGGAGCACCTCGCCGGTCATGAAGCTTGCGCGCGGCGATGCGACGAACAGAATGGCATCGGCCATTTCTTCCGGCGTCCCGGCACGCTTGAGCGGTACACCGGCGAGAAAGGCAGCCTTGCGTTCCGCGTTAACCGTGAGCCGGTCGAGCATCGCTGTATCGACAGGACCTGGCGCGACCGCATTGACGCGTACGCCGAACGTTGCAGCTTCGAGCGCTGCCGATTTCGTGAGACCTTCCACGGCGTGCTTGCTGGCCACATATAACGATGCACCTGCTGCGCCGCGCGCGCCCATCGTCGACGAGATGTTGACGATGCTACCGCTACCTTGCGGCGCCATGACACGTAGTTCGTGTTTCATGGCGAGCAATGTGCCGAGTACATTGGTTTCGAACACGGCGGCGTAGCGTTCGGGGGTTTGCTCGAGCACCGGAGCCGATTCGCCTTCGGTGCCCGCCGAGTTGACCGCAATGTCTAGCCGGCCGAATCGCGCGACGGTGGCGTCGACCAGCTTGCGCAAGTCGTCTTCGAAGCGCACGTCCGACTGCACGAACTCGGCCTCGGCTCCGAGGGAGCGTAACTCCTCGGCGAGTTGCCGGCCTTCTTCCGCGCGGCGCCCCGAAACGACGATACGGGCCTTGTCACGAGCAAAGGCGATTGCAGTAGCACGACCGATGCCAGTCAGTGCGCCGGTGATGAGTACGACAGGTTGGTTGTCCATGACTATCCCTTGGGTATGCTGATTAAAGTTGAGAACCGCCGTCGACGCAAAGCGTCTCGCCGGTAATCCAGCGGGCCGCATCCGAGGCGAGAAAAACGACCGTCCCGCCGACATCCTCGGCTTGCGCGATACGCTTGAACATCTGCTTTTCGGGAGCCGTTTGCGTTAGACGGCCACAATTTCTTGTTGTCAGGTCTGATATCCTGGTTGCCACCCCGCCCAGCGCGATCGCATTGACCCGCACACCGCGGGCACCGAGCGCGGTCGCGAAATACTTCACCAGCGTGTCGGCGGCGCCTTTGCTTGCCGCATAGGCCGATGCCGATGCCGATACGGTGCCCACCCGGGCATGGGCCGTCTGCGAGGAGACCAGCACGACGCTACTGCCTTTGCACATCGCCGGCATCAGTTGCTGCACCAGAAAGTAGGGCGCGCGCGCGTTCAACGCGAACAGTTCGTCGAAATCGGCGACGGTGGTGTCTTCAATGCTTGCGTCCTTCGTCATACCCGCGCTGCACACCAGTACATCCAGACGAGCGCCGATCACGACGCGCGCTCGATTTGCCAGCCGGTGTGGCCCATCCGGGGCGCCCAGATCCGCAGCAATTTTCTCGGCGTGGCCACCGGCTGCGCGAATCTGCGCAACCACTTCGTTGGCCGCCGTGTCTTCACGGCAATAGTGAACCAGAACCTGGGCGCCTGCTTTCGCGAGGGCCAGCGCGCTAGCGCGGCCCGTGCCGCGAGAGGCGCCCGTAACGAGCGCGGTTTTTCCGCTAAGAGGGTTCATGATCAGATTCAAGGTGCCGCGGTTCTTCGGCGATATAGCTGGCAGGTATGGAGTGCGAGTGCCGGTCCGCATTGCCAAAGCGGCTGCAATTGTGCTCCTTCTGATGTGTAATCTAGTGGTGGCGCGTGGAAAGATAAAAGACTTTGTAGGTTGACGGGCATGCCTGAAAGGCATGCCGCGCAAATTGCGGCCCGTGGTGCTTCACCATCGGCGAGGACGTGGCCGGGCAATACCTTCGAGGCGCGTTCACACCGCAGAGGCTTTGCATATGCGCAAAGATTGGTTGGTCTGGCGTCTAGCCGGCTTTACTGTTGACGAGGCAACGCGAACGGGTCATCCCATCTTCAGGATCAGGAGTCTTCAATGAGTGCAGCCGTCTCGGCCGACATCGCCTCGATTCAGGTCGCGCCTCTCTCAGCGCATACCGGCGCGGAAATTCACGGCGTGGACCTCACCCGGCCGCTATCCGCCCAACAGGTCGCGGAGATTCGCGCGGCGTTGCTGAGGTGGCGGGTCGTGTTTTTCCGCGAGCAGTTTCTGACGCACGAGCAGCACGTCGCCTTTTCCGCGCAGTTCGGCGAGCTCACGGTAGGGCATCCGGTCTTCGGACACGTGGACGGTCATCCGCAAATCTATTCGATCTCCAAGTTTCGCAAGGCCACCCGCTTCGAGGGGGAGCCGCTGCTGAGACCATGGACGGGATGGCACACCGATGTGACCGCGGCGATCAATCCGCCGTATGCGTCGATTTTGCGTGGCGTCACCATCCCGCCGTTCGGCGGCGACACCCAGTGGACCAATCTCGTCACCGCTTATCTGAAGCTATCGGAACCGTTGCGGGCGTTTGTCGATGGTTTGCGCGGCGTGCACCGGTTTGCGCCGCCGGCAGGCGCGAAGGGCACCGATTCATTCGTGCAGGCCGTATCGCAGCACACGCTTGTGACCGAGCATCCACTGGTACGTGTGCATCCGGAAACGGGGGAACGTGCGCTCTATGTGAGCCCTGGTTTCCTGAAGTACATCGTTGGCGTGACGCCGCGAGAAAATCAGGCGTTGCTCGAACTGCTGTGGGAACACGTGACGCGCCCCGAATTCACGGTTCGTTTCAAATGGGAGCCGGGCAGCATTGCCTTCTGGGACAATCGCGCCACCGCGCATCTGGCGCCTACGGATATCTACGATCTCGACTTTGACCGCCAGCTATATCGCACCACGCTGGTCGGCGATATTCCGGTTGGACCCGACGGCAGGCAATCGATCGCGTTGGAAGGATCGCCGGTCGGAGCCGCGGCTGCTGTGGCGTTGAACTGAAGAACGGAGGGACTAAAAAGACCGAGGGCGTTCGCCTCACGCGGTCAACGCCTTCACACGCGGAATGACCTGCTCGGCGAAGCCACGCATATCCGTTTCGAACGGTTGAAATTGCAGCATGAAGAGTTCGATGCCGGCTCGATGAAACGCAGCGATGCGTTGCGCGACCGTCTCATAGCTACCGACAAGCCCCGCCGCCGTGCCGCCGTTCGAACCCACTCGTGGCGTTTTCGCGAAGGTCTTGATCATGACCACGTTTGGATCGATGTTCGCTTTCTGTTGCTCGCGTAACGGCGCATCTTTCGCCGCCAGTTCGAACAGATGCGCAAGATGCTCTTGTGCCTCAGCGTCCGTTTCGCGCGCAATGACGAATGCCGACAGGCCAAAACGTAACGGCTCGGGCAGCAATGCCGGACGCGGCCGCGCGGCGACATCGGCGATCAGCTTCTGCACATCCTCCAGCGGCTGGCCGTTGATGAACCAGACGTCGCCTTTGTCGGCCACCAGCTCGCGCGCCGGATCCGATTCGCCGCCCACATAAATGCGCGGGCGGTTGCGGAACGGATCGGTCGGCCGCAGAAGATAGTCGTCGACATGAAAGTGTTCGCCATTGAAGGTAGTCCGTTCACCGCGCAGCAGCGAATCGACAACGGTAATCCACTCGCGGCCATACGCATAACGTGCGTCGTGCTCGGCAAAGCCAATGCCGGCACGCTCCAGTTCGGGGCGATTCCACGCATTGACGAGATTGATCGCGAAGCGGCCGCCGCTAATATGCTCGATCTGCTGCGCCATCTTCGCGAGCACGACCGGATGATAGAGATAGGGCTTGATGGCAGCGATGATCTCGATACGCTCGGTGAGCGCCGCAAGCGCAGCGGAAGCGGTCCACGCTTCGAGCTGATCCAGCTCTTCCCGGTGCGGATTGATCGTGTGCTGCGCGACCAGCACGGAGTCGTAGCCGAGACGCTCGGCTTCCAGCACCAGGGCTTTGTTGCGCGCCCAGGACGCGTCGTACGGTTCATCGGGGTCTTGCAGCGCAGCGCGGCTGCCATGAACGAGTGCCCAGACACCGAAGCGGGCAGGTGATGTCGGCATGGCGCTAGAACCTCCACAAGTGTGTGTGCCAGGGAAACGTCAATGATGCCTGACGCATTGCGCCGCCAAGTGACCGCGCGTTCCAATTTGTGATGATATCGATTGCTGAAATACGTATTTGGCATGTCGGCGATTCTTTATATAGTCGAAAGCTTGGCCTACTTCTGAATATCCCCGATGCGCTTCGCTCTTTCCGCTTTGGCCGGTCTGTCTGGACTGCGCCGGTTTTCCGTTTGCGCACTGGTGCTGTTCGGCGTGCTGTGCACGAACGCCGCGCAAGCCAACGAAACGGTTTCGATCAGCTATCAGCGCTCATCGACGCTATTTATCTTGTTGAAGCGCACCGGCGCGCTGGAAAAGAAGCTCAATGCAATGGGCTATGACGTCGGCTGGCATGAGTTTTCAACGGGGCTGCTGCAGTCGCTGAACGCGGGGAGCGTCGATCTGCATGCGGATGTCGCCGATGCATTCGCTCTGTTCACGCAGGCCGCCAATGCGCCGCTGACGTATTACGCCGAGGAAACCTCTGCGCCGAGTGCGCAGGCCATCATCGTCCCGCCCGATTCGCCGATCCATTCGATCGCGGACCTGAAGGGCAAGCGCGTGGCGGTATCGAAGGGCTCCGGCTGCAATTTTCTTCTGATTGCCGCGCTTGCCAAGGCGGGGCTGACGATCAAGGATATTCAGGTGCGTTACCTCGAAGCGCCGGATGCACTCGCTGCGTTTCGCGGCGGCAACATCGACGCCTGGGCGATCTGGGATCCGTTCCTTGCCGCACAGCAGCGCGACGCACACGTCCGCGTGATCGCCGACGGCAGCGGCGGTATTGCCCAATATAACCGCTTTTACACGGCGACTACGGCGTTTGCGGACAAGCATCCGGACGTGCTTCGTGCCGTATTCGATGAGCTGAATGAAACGGGCAAATGGGTCAAGGCTCATCCGCAAGAGGCTGCACAGATCCTTGGGCCGTTGTGGGGCGATATTCCGACGCCGACCGTCGAACTGGCGAACAGCCGCCGCAGCTACGACATCGAGCCGGTGAAGCGCGATCAGCTTGGCGAACAACAGCGGATCGCGGACACGTATTTTGCGGCGGGGTTGATCCCGAATACGTTGAAGGCGACCGATATCCGGATCTGGACGCCGCCCCCGGCTAAATAATAGTTTGATGCCATGCCGGCGCAGCGGCCGACGTGACATCGCGTGACATCAAGCCAAAGCGGCTCAGCGAACCGCAGCCCGTGCCTGCGCCGCCTCTTGGGTATAGCGGTTCTGAGGCCTCGGCAGCCCCAGATTCTCACGCAACGTGCGGCCTTCATACTCGGTGCGGAAAAGCCCGCGGCGTTGCAACTCCGGCACCACCAGCTCCGCAAATTCGCCAAGCCCGCCCGGCAGCCACGGCGACATGATATTGAAGCCGTCGGCGCCTTCTTCCTCGAACCATTGCTGCAATTGATCCGCGATGCTCTGCGGTGTGCCCACCACCTGTTGATGACCACGCGCACCGGCGATGCGCAGATACAGGTCACGTATGGTCAGATTCTCGCGGCGTGCGAGATCGAACAGCAACCGCTGACGGCTCTTGCCGCCGTTGGTCTCTGGAAGCTCGGGCAGCGGGCCATCCACCGGGTACTGCGACAGGTCGACACCGCCGGACATATTCGACAGCAGCGATAGACCCACCGTAGGATGGATCAGGTCCTGCAACGCGTCGAATTTCGCGCGCGCTTCTTCTTGCGTACGGCCGATCACCGGAAAGATGCCTGGCATGATCTTCAGATGATCGGGCTGCCGTCCGTATTTCGCCAGACGCCCTTTGACGTCGCGATAGAACACCTGCGCTTCTTCCAGCGTCCGATGCGCGACGAAGATAACCTCGGCGGTTTGCGCCGCCAGCTCCTTGCCGGCTTCCGAGGCGCCCGCCTGAACGACTACCGGCCAGCCCTGGGGGGAGCGTGCGACGTTAAGCGGCCCGCGCACCTTGAAGTGCTTGCCCTTGTGATTGAGTACGTGCAGCTTGTCCGGATCGAAGTAGACGCCGCTAGCCTTGTCGCGCAGAAACGCGTCGTCTTCCCAGCTATCCCAGAGGCCTGCCACGACATCGTAGAACTCGCGGGCGCGTTCATAGCGCACCGCGTGATCGGGATGTTGTTCGAAGCTGAAGTTGTGCGCTTCGGATTCGGTACTCGAGGTGACGAGGTTCCACCCCGAGCGGCCGCCGCTCAAATGATCGAGCGAAGCGAACTTGCGGGCCAGGTTATACGGTTCGTTGAACGTGGTCGAGACCGTCGCGATCAGCCCGATATTTTTCGTCACCACGGAAAGCGCCGAGAGTAGCGTCAACGGTTCGAAGTGGTCGGCCCGTGCGGTGCGCGAGAGCGAAGCCAGATTCGTGTCGCGCACGCTGACGCTGTCGGCAAAGAAGATGGTGTCGAATTTGGCGCGTTCGGCGATTTGCGCGACTTGTGCATAGTGGGCGAAATCGAGTCCGCCGCTCGCATGCGCATCCGGGTGACGCCATGCGGCGATGTGATGGCCGGTCTCCATGAGGAAGGCGCCTAGCCGGATTTGCCGCTTGTTTTCGCTCATTCTTTGCTCCGTGAGATTAAGGCGTGATTGTTTGGCGCGCGCGGTTTCACCAGGCAAGGCGCCAGTCGGTGATTGGCGAATCGACGGGGGAGGGCGACACGTGCTGACCACCCGCGGGTGCGTCGTCTCCATCGCTGTGAGTCGTGGCGCCGTCTTCGACGAAATCGGCTAGCACCTCGTCGCGCAGACAGATAAAGCGGGGATCGCTGCGCTGACGTGGCCGCGGCAGTGCGACGTCGACAATCCGTTTGACCCGCCCAGGGCGCGGCGCCATCGTGACGACGCGATCGCCGAGGTAGACCGCTTCGTCGACATCGTGTGTCACGAGGATCATGGTGATGCGCTCGCGTTCCCATATCCGTTGCAGTTCGTTCTGCAGACGAGCGCGGGTCAGCGCATCGAGAGCGCCGAATGGCTCATCGAGCAGCAGCACGCGCGGCCGGTTGACGAGGCCACGCGCAATTGCCACGCGTTGCGCCATGCCGCCTGACAGTTGATGCGGATAGGCATTCTCGAAGCCATTCAGGCCTACCAGCGCAATGTGTTCGGCAACCGCCTCACGTTTTTCCTTCGCAGACAACGGCGCATTGCGTAACGCGGCGAGGATGTTCTGCGAAGCCGTCAACCACGGAAACAGGCGGTGGTCCTGAAAGACAATGCCACGCTCGAGCGACGTGTCCTGCACCCGCTCTCCGGCGACCCGGATCTCGCCGCTGTAATCGCTGTCGAGTCCAGCGATCAGCCGCAGCAAGGTCGATTTGCCGCAACCGCTCGAGCCGAGCACGCTGACGAATTCACCGGGCCGCACCCGCAGGGTAATGTCGTCGAGAACCGCCAGCGGCACGCCACCCTGTGCGTAGTGCTTGCTGACGTGAAGAATGTCGAGTGATTCGGAAAGGGCGGTGCTCATGATCGGCAATCCTCTCTATGACGTGGCTCGCGCCTGATTCGAAGCAGGGTGGCGGCGCGCCAGCACGGCTCGCTCGACGGCACGCGCGAGTGCGTTGAGCACCCACCCGGTGATGCCGACCACAATGATCCCGAACAGCACCAGATCCATGCGGAACTGCTCGCTGCCGTCGACCAGCGTATTGCCGATGCCGCTGCCTGCAACCAGCAGATATTCGGCGCCGAGCGTGGCGAGCCAGGAATAGATCAACGCCAGATAGATGCCGGTGAAAATCGATGGCAGTGCAGCGGGCAAGATCACGTAGCCGATCATTTGCAGCCGTGTATAGCGGAACGCGCGAGCGACTTCGATGTAGGCGCGCGGCACGGCGTGGATGCCATCGCAGGTATGCGCGGTGACAGGCAGCAGCGCGGCCAGAGATAGAAAGACGATTTTCGCGGCATCGCCGAGCCCGAACCAGACCGAGATCAGCGGAATCCACGCGAACAGCGAGATCTGTTTGAAGGTATCGAAACTCGGTCCGACTACCCGGGTCGCAACGCGCGAGAGGCCGAGCACGCTGCCGAGCAGCAGGCCGCCCACGGTGCCGATCACGAAGCCGCTTGCCTCGCGTGCGAGTGACGCGGACAGCGCGCGCACCAGCGCACCGCTGACGATCTGTTGCCATGCGGTCCGCGCCACGTCGGCAGGGCTGACCAGCAAGCCGCTCTTCACCAGATGAGCCTCTGAAATAGCCCGCCACAGCGCAAGTGCGACGATGGGCAGCACCGCGCCGCGCAAATCGATGCGGCGCTTTCGTGACGCCAACAGAGGCTTACTGGCCGCTGCTTTGCGCACAACCGGCAATTCGCATCCGCACGGCGGCGGCCCTTCCTGTTTGCGCAGGCCTGCACGACGTGCGAGTGAATCGATGATTCGGCTCATGGCTGACTCCGGGACATGTCGGCGGCTCACTCGCGAAAGGCGGATGGCTGGCCGCGCCGCAGACGCGCTTCGAGCGCATCGAGCAGACGGTTCATCGTCAGGCCGATGGCGCCGACCACCACCACCGACGCCATCACGAGATCCAGCTGGAATAGTTGCCGTCCGTAGACGATCAGATAACCGAGCCCTTCCGACGACGCCACCAGTTCCACCACCACGAGCGCAAGCCATGCCTTGGTGAACGCGAGCCGCACACCGGTGGCCAGCGTCGGCACCGCAGCGGGCAGTACGACATAGGCAATGCGTTGCCAGCGGTTGTAAGCGAAGACGCGCGCCACCTCTTCGAGCGCCACGGGCGTTTGCCGAAAGCCCTGCAAGGTGCTGAGCGTGACGGGAACCAGCGCGGCGTGTGCGATCAGGATGTATTTGAGCGGCTCGCCGACGCCTACCAGCAGAAGCAGGAAGGGCAGCCAGCCGAGCACCGGAATCTGGACGAGCGCGTTAAAACCTGGCAGTACATAGGCTTCCAGTGTGCGCGACAGGCCAAGCGCTGCGCCGGTCACAAAGCCGAGCACGGTCCCCACACCGAAGCCGATCAGTACGCGTTGCAGGCTGATCAGCGTGTTGTGCGCCAGGTCGCCGCTTTTCGCCAGCTCGATGAAGGTCTCATATACGCGTTCAGGCGGCGGCAGAATCTGCGGTGCAATCCAGCCGTGCTCACAACCGGTTGTCCAGAGCGCGAACAGCAGTGCCGGCAATAACCACGGCGCCAGGTGCCACGCAACGGCACGCAAACGCTCGTGTCTGCGCGGCGCGGTGTTTGCGGCGCTGGAATGGCTAGCTGACTTCGTCGCCGGCAGCTTGAACGCGGTTTCGCTCATCGTAGAGATCCGTTAGGTGAGCGGTTTGCCCGCGGCGTCGTAGCGCGTCCAGTAGTGATCGAGCTTGAGCGTGCGCAGCGCATTGTCGAGATAGCTGGGCTCGAACCAGCTATCCACGTCGACGGGTTGCCGGATCAGCTTGAGCTTGAGCGCATCCTGCGCGACCGCCTTATAGCGCGCCACGATGAACGGATCGATCAGCGGCGAATTACGTTCTTTCAAGGTCCGGTTGGCGAACTCGGCTTGCCAGGAGGCATACGGGACGCCGGTTCTTGCCCACAACTTGAACTGGGCGTCGCGGTTCGCTTCGTCAGACGACCATTGCGAGCCTTTCACGAAAGTGGTCACGACACGCTGTACGATGTCCGGATGCGCGTGATCGAAATCGTCAAGCACGAGCAGATGCGATTGGCGCGTCAATTGCGGGCCGTCGTTTTGCGACTCGTAGATGATCTTGATGAGACCCTGGTCGCGCAGTTTGTACAGGTGATAGTCGTTGAACGACGCATCGATGCCTTTGGATGCCAGCGCAGCGAGCGCACTGGCGGTGTCGAGATTGATCACATGCAGATCTCGCTCGTCGAGCTGATTGGCGGCGAGCGCGTTATCGGCGACAAGTTGTAGATTGGTGCCGCGAAATATCGACACGCGCTGGTCCTTCAGATCCTTGATGCTGTGGATGCTGGAGTCGATTGGAACGGCAATCTTCACACCTACCCGCACGCCCGATTCGAGCAGGATACGTGTCTTCAAACCATTGGCACGCCCCAATACGGAAGGCAGATCGCCCTGGAAGGCGAAGTCGAGCGACTTGTCGGCAATCGCCTCGTTGACTGCAGGCCCGGCCCCCTTGAAGAAGATCCATTCAATCTTGATGCCGTCGGGCGCGAACTCTTTTTCGAGCAACTGCTGAATCTGCACTGTGGCGGCGGGTGAGCCGCCGAAGGTCGGCGGGTCTCCGGTGCCTTGGTCCGCCACGCCGACCCGGATCACCGTGGGTTTGTCGGCATAGGCGTGCATGGCTGCCAGCGAAAGCGTGGTGGCCGCGAGTACTGACTTGAGCAAACGAAGATATCGCATCGATTCGAGTGGGGATAGGGAAATGGGCGCGACGGGGCAGCGTTCGTCGTAGCAGTGGATTGCAGGCTGTCGCCGTGTCAGGGCACAGACATTCTTGTCGACGAAACTAGTCAGGACAAGAAAGGATTTGAGCTATGCATATTGCCGGAGGTGTTTATGTGTTCGGCGCATGGTGGAGATGAGGCCATGTCTGCTTCTGCTTCGATGAAGATTTGCATGCAGGAGCATCAAGCGGCGCACATATCGATAGATGGTTTTCTTTGTTGTGCGACACAGATCCGAAAATTTATGCTGATGGGCGATCAGGCGCTGCATAAAGGAGTTGAAAGGTCCCCGGAGAGCTTCGCTGCTCAAGCGTCCATCGTCGTGCTTCTTTAGAAATCACTTTTTATTGGTTCTGCTTTCGATGACGCGCTCGCATAGTACGTTTTGATGGCTATAGGCGGTGAAGCCCAGGCGTTGGGCAGCGGCCGGCCAGCATCGCCGTTCGGGGGAAATCCGAACAGGTACGACGAATGAGCAAGGAGATGTCATGACAGTTGAACTGGCAGAACAAACTACACATGCAGCGCTGGTAGCGGCCCGCGAAGCCGCAGTAGCTGCGGGTTTGCCCTATGCGGGCGGCATTTCTCCGCAGGACGCGTGGGCATTGTTTTCGGCGGGTGAGGCGGTGTTGGTCGATGTGCGCTCCCCCGAGGAGCGCAAGTTTGTCGGTTACGTGCCGGATAGCGTGCATGTCGCCTGGGCGAGCGGCACGAGCCTGAACCGTAACCCGCGCTTCGCGCGCGAGCTGGAAGCGAAAACGGGCAAGGAGGCGGTCGTGCTGCTGCTGTGCCGCAGCGGTAATCGCTCGGCACTCGCTGCCGAGGCGGCGGCGAAGGTAGGCTTGACCCAGGTATTCAATGTACTGGAAGGATTCGAAGGCGAACTGGACGCGCAGCAGCAGCGTGGCCGCCATAACGGCTGGCGTTTTCACGGCTTGCCGTGGGTGCAGGACTAGCCAGTTCAACATCAGGACGGGGAGCATTGACTGTGGCCGTATTTGACATCGACGATATCGTTCAATCGCTCCAGACCGTGCGCCAGCGCTGGCGCGAAGTGCAAAAGCGTTCGCTCGAACCGGGCGGACGCGACTTGCCGGCGCGCGAGGCGCTGGCCGAGATTATCGACACGCTCAAGGGCGTGCTGTTTCCAATGCGGCTTGGGCCGCCCGATCTCCGTCAGGAGAGCGAAAATTTCTACGTCGCCAATGCGCTCGATTCGGCGCTGCACGCACTGCTTGGGCAGGCGCGGCTCGAACTGAACTACAAGGCTCGCCATCACGCGCGAGCCGACGAGCAGATCGAGGCACACGCCAGCGCCGCGGTGCGCAAGTTTGCCGCGCGACTGCCGGAGATTCGCGGCTTACTCGACGGCGACGTGCTGGCCGCGTTTCATGGCGATCCGGCGGCGGGCAGCGTGGATGAAGTGCTGCTGTGCTACCCCGGCATTCTGGCGATGATCCATCATCGGCTCGCGCATGAACTCTACCGGCTCGAGTTGCCGTTGCTGGCGCGTATCGTTGCCGAGCAGGCGCATGGCGAGACCGGCATCGACATTCATCCGGGCGCGCAGATCGGTGCCGGATTCTTTATCGATCACGGCACGGGTGTGGTGATTGGCGAAACGGCCGTGATCGGGCAGCGCGTGCGTGTCTATCAGGCCGTGACGCTCGGCGCCAAGCGTTTTCCGCGTGACGCCGCGGGTCATCTGGAGAAGGGGCTGCCGCGCCATCCGATCGTCGAGGACGATGTCGTGATCTATGCAGGCGCGACGATTCTTGGCCGCGTGACGATTGGACGAGGGGCGGTGATCGGCGGCAACGTGTGGCTGACCCAGGATGTCGCGCCGGGTAGTCACGTCACCCAGGCCGTGTCGCGCAACGAGGCGTCGCAGCCGGCGCAGGTCACGCTGGTATCGCAAACGCCGCAGGCACCGCAGGCGAGTCGCACCGCGAGCGGCGAAACGAGCGCCGAGTTCAACCCCATCGCGAGCGCCGCATCATGAGCACGATCGTCAGAAACTTCGGCGCCGCGGTACGTGAACTGCGCGAGGCCCGCACGTGGTCGCAAGAGCAGCTCGCCGAACATGCCGGTCTAAACCGGTCCTATGTCGGCGAGATCGAGCGCGGCGGCGCGATTGCCTCGATCGTCACCGTCGACAAACTCGCGCGTGCGCTCGGCGTGCCGATCTCCAGTCTGCTGCGCTCGTCGTTCGGTGGCAGCGCTGTGTCAGTCGTTCCCGCGTCGTCCGCTGCGCCGGCACCCACACTGATTAATGTGCTGAAGACGCCCATCTGACGTCTATAGCATGTTGAGCCCGACCGGGTCTGGTCCTCATAATCACCGCTCGTCATAAGCTTTCCCGTTTTTCATCTATAGAACCCGGAGCCACACATGTCGACCATAGCGAGCGGCCATACGGCGCTTAGCGATAATGCCGCGCGGCAACTAGCCAATGCCACCAAGACCGTCCCCCAACTTGCGACAATCACGCCGCGCTGGTTGACGCATCTGCTGCAATGGGTGCCGGTCGAAGCGGGTATCTACCGCCTGAATCAGGTCAAGAATCCAGACGCGGTGAAGGTTGCCTGCACGCAGCGCGAAGATGAGACAGTGCTGCCGCGCACTTTCGTTCCGTATGAAGAAGAGCCGCGCGAATACTTCCTGAACGCCGTGAGCACCGTGCTCGACGTGCATACGCGCATCTCCGATCTGTATAGCAGTCCGCATGATCAGATCAAGGAACAGCTGCGCCTGACGATCGAAACGATCAAGGAACTGCAGGAAAGCCAGCTGATCAACAATCCGGATTACGGTCTGCTTGCGAACGTGGCGGACGAGCAGCGCGTGTTCCCGCTGACCGGCGCGCCGACGCCCGACGATCTGGACGAACTGCTGACCAGGGTGTGGAAAGAGCCGGCGTTCTTCCTGACCCATCCGCTCGCGATTGCCGCCTTTGGCCGCGAGTGCACGCGCCGTGGCGTGCCGCCCCCCACCGTCAGCCTGTTCGGCTCGCAGTTCCTGACATGGCGCGGGATTCCGCTGGTGCCGTCCGACAAGGTGCCGGTGGCCGACGGCAAGACCAAGATCCTGCTGCTGCGCGTGGGCGACAAGCGCCAGGGCGTGGTGGGCCTGTTCCAACCGGGTGTCGCGGGCGAACAGGGCCCGGGGTTGTCGGTGCGCTTCATGGGTATCAACAGTCATGCGATCGCGTCGTATCTGATTTCCCTGTACTGCTCGCTGGCGGTGCATTCGCCGGACGCACTGGCGGTTCTCGATGACGTGGAGATCGGTAAGTACCATGACTATCCAGACACCTACAAGTAATCCGCTGGGCGCAGGTGTGCCGCACGATGTACCGCAGATGCTGCCGGCCGGCTTGCCCGATCCGGCGACGCTCGCGCGTCTCGCGACGGAGTTTTTCTCGGCCTTGCCTGGTGGCGGAGCGTCGTCCGCGGCGCCTGGCGGTAATAGTCTGAGCGACGCATCGTCGTCGGCGTCGTTCGCTTCGGCATTGCCGGTAGCGGCTCCCGTGCTGTCCACCGCGAGCAATCCGGCCCCGGCGGGTTCGCCGCTCGCGGGTCCTGGTGGTTTCGGCACGGGCGTGCCGGGCGCCGCGCTGCCGCACGGTAAGGTACCCGGCGCGAATCTGCTGCCTTCGGCGCCGACTCATGTGCTCTCGCTCGGCAATCGTGCGCCGGCGCTCGTGCCGCATGCCACGGCGCAGAATGGCTTGCCGGATAGTGCGGTGACGATCGCGCCGGCACTTGAGCCGCGCTTCGGCGGCACGGCGTTGGGTGTGCCCGAGGGACATGGTGCGCAACGTCCGTCTGCGGGTGGGGCTTCGAGTACGTCCGCTACTACGCCTGCCGCTGCGTCGCCGTACTACTTTCTCGATCCGCAAGCGGATACGCGTTACGGCAGCAGTGCGGGTGGCCAGGAAATCGTTGTACCGTCGAGCGAGTCGGTCACCGCGCAATCGTTCGGGTTGCCAGGCGAGAACGAGCTTCGCTCGTTGCTCTCGGTGCAGCGTTTTCCGCATGATGCTGGCTCGCACGAACCAGTTGCCTTCAACAGCGGTGGGTCACGTTACTTTGTCGAAGAAGCGCATCCGTCCACCGGTCCGGCGAGAACCGCTCACGGCGTGCCGAACGCGGCGGCTTCGGCGCATCCGCCGTTCGACGTCAATGCAATCCGGCGTGACTTTCCGATTCTTTCGGAACGCGTGAACGGCCGCCAACTCGTGTGGTTCGACAATGCGGCGACGACGCACAAGCCGCAGTCTGTGATCGACCGGCTGGCGTATTTCTATGCCCACGAGAACTCGAATATCCATCGTGCCGCCCATGCATTGGCGGGCCGTGCGACGGATGCTTACGAAGCGGCGCGCAGCAAGGTGCAGCGCTTTATCGGCGCGGGCTCGCCCGATGAAATCATCTTCGTGCGTGGCACCACCGAGGCGATCAATCTGATCGCGAAGTCATGGGGCGTGCAGAACGTGGGCGAGGGCGACGAGATTATCGTGTCGCACCTCGAGCATCACGCGAACATCGTGCCGTGGCAGCAGCTTGCCGCGCAAACGGGAGCGAAGCTGCGCGTGATTCCAGTCGACGACTCCGGCCAGGTGCTGCTCGACGAATACCGCAAGCTACTGAACGATCGCACCAAGATCGTTTCGGTAACCCAGGTTTCGAATGCGCTAGGCACGGTAGTGCCGGTGAAGGAGATCGTCGAGATGGCGCATCGTGCCGGCGCGAAGGCGCTGGTCGACGGCGCGCAGTCGGTGTCGCATATGCGCGTCGATGTGCAGGCGATCGATGCGGACTTCTTCGTGTTCTCGGGCCATAAGGTGTTCGGTCCGACCGGCATTGGCGTGGTGTACGGCAAGCGCGCGATCCTCGACGACATGCCGCCGTGGCAGGGTGGCGGCAACATGATCTCCGACGTGACCTTCGAGCGTACGGTGTTCCAGCCGCCGCCTAGCCGTTTCGAAGCCGGCACCGGCAATATCGCGGATGCCGTGGGCCTGGGTGCGGCGATCGACTATGTGACGCGCGTGGGCATCGAGAATATCGCGCGCTACGAGCACGATCTGCTGGCCTATGCGACGAGCGTGCTGCAACCGGTGCCGGGCGTGCGGCTGATCGGCACTGCGAAGGACAAGGCAAGCGTGTTGTCGTTCGTGCTGAAGGGCTATGAGACGGAAGAGGTTGGGCAAGCGCTGAACGAAGAGGGCATTGCGGTGCGCTCGGGTCATCATTGCGCGCAGCCTATCTTGAGGCGTTTCGGCCTCGAGGCGACCGTGCGGCCGTCGCTTGCGTTCTACAACACCTGCGATGAGGTCGATGCGCTGGTTTCGGTGGTGCGGCGTTTGTCGACGCGGCGTTAGCGTTTAGCGCTTCGGGTGTCTGATCAGGACACCTGAAGCGCTGCAGGCGCCTGCGTAACGCGTAACACCGCGAGCAAACGCGAACTAAGCGTGCTGGTCTGGTTAGCAATTTCGACAACCGTCCCGGGTTCGACGATCGTGCCGCGCAACGCTGCGCCGAGCACCGAAATGTGCAACGAGGCGACGCCGTTTGCTGCCACAGCGGCCAGCGACGGATCGACCGCAATGCCAAGCCCAACCGGTCCCGCTTGCACGAGGCCGCGCGAAAACAGATTGTGCACCAGAGGTTGCTCACAACCGGCGTGCCAGCGATAGTCGGGCCCAGTGCAGTTGACGACTCCGCGCGCGAGGATCGTGCATTCCTCTTCGCTGCCCCGCGGCCGGTAGCGCACGCTCACGCGTCCCGCTGGCGCTTCTGCTAGCCCGGTGACGATGGCCGCCTCGATGCTCAGGCGGCCGCTTGCGCGCAGCGCCGTGACCAGCGCTGCGCTAACCGGCGGCGCACGATGCAGGAACACATCCCAATGCGGCCGCACGTGGCGGAAGAACCGCTGCCTGTCGGTCAACGCTGCGTTACGCCACCAGTCTGCAAGGTACGGCTTCAGCGCGCCAGGTAGCGCTTGCCAGTCACCACCGAGCGAGATGATGGCCCGAGCTTTTTCACGCAATTCACGCACGACCTGCCGCAACGTGTGCGGCGGCCCGACGCTGCCGAACGGTTCTTCAGTCGGAGCGGGATTGCGCCGTTCGACGGGCGTCAGGCCATGCCGCGCGAGTACCTTATAGGTGCCGCGGTAACCCAGCTTTTCGAGCGATACCACGGTGTCGATCATCGTGAGACTTCCGCCCACCAGCACGAGCTCGTCTGCATCGACGAGTGCTGCGAGACGCGAGCAGTCCCAAATGTTAGCGACATACCGGCCCGTTTGCGTGAGCTGGCCGCTTGAGTCAAAGCGCGGACGCGACTGGAACACACCGAGCGCGAGCACCGCGTGATCGGCGAGCAGCACGCGGCCTGCGTCGAGCGCGAGCGCAATGCCGCTTGATGAAACATCGAGATCTTCGACGCGTGCCTGGACATGTTCGAAGGTGACGCCTGGCGCAGCTTGCTGCTGTGCCTGCCACAATTGTTCGCTCACGTAGTCGCCAAAACGCCAGCGCGGCACGTACGCCTGCGCGACCGCATCACGAGGCTGGCCCGCAAACTCCGGCTGCGTGGTAAGCCAGTCGACGAAATGCTCAGGTTGATCTGGGTAGAGCGTGAAGATGAGGGCGGGGCCGTTGACCAGATGCCCCGGCTCCTGAGTCGAGTACGCGAGGCCGCGACCCGGTTGTGCGGATGGGTCGACCAGGCGGATCGCAAGGGCTTGCCGCGCCTCGCGCAGCAGCTTGATGGCGAGTGCCGTACCGGAAAGGCCGCCACCGACGATGACGATCTCTGGCGGTCCGCCATGATGAGCGACCATGTTGCTCTCCTGTGAATCCTTCGGCGCGCTCGGGCCGGAACGACAGGATGTTAATGGTCTGCTGAATATGGTCGAAACGACAAATCCAGATAAGCATCTGCAAAAAAATGCTTAAGGATGTTTTGACAGAGAATTTGACGCTATTGCGTCGTGAGCGATTGGTTGTTTCTAGCGTTTCCTGAGCAAGCTTCGCCTCGCGCGGCCATGCAAAACACACATGCTCGCGCGAGGCCGGTCATCAGAAGTCGAAGCCTGGACCGCCTGCACCCGGTCCGCCCGCCGGCGACTGCGGCGGCGCGTCCTTCGGCGCTTCATACACGGTCGCATCGGTGGTGAGCAACAGGCCCGCAACCGAAGCCGCGTTCTGCAACGCCGTGCGCGTGACCTTGGTCGGATCGAGCACGCCCGATTCCACCAGATCGCCGTATTCGCCGGTTTGCGCGTTGTAGCCGAAGTTGCCGCTGCCTTCCGAGACCTTCGCCACTACCACACTCGCTTCCTCGCCCGCGTTGGTCACGATCTGGCGGAGCGGTTCTTCAAGCGCGCGCAGCACGATCTTCACGCCAGCGTCCTGATCCGGATTGCTGCCTTTCAGATCCTTAATCGCGTTCCTGACGCGGATCAGCGCCACGCCGCCGCCGGGCACAATGCCTTCTTCCACGGCTGCTCGGGTCGCATGCAACGCATCGTCCACGCGGTCCTTCTTCTCCTTGACCTCGATCTCCGTCGCGCCGCCCACCTTGATCACCGCTACGCCGCCGGCCAGTTTCGCCACACGCTCCCGCAGCTTTTCGCGATCGTAGTCGGAACTCGCTTCTTCGATCTGCACGCGGATCTGCTTGACGCGCGCCTGGATATTTTTCGTGTCCCCGGCACCATCGATCACGATGGTGTTTTCCTTGCCCACCTCGATGCGCTTGGCCTGGCCGAGTTCCGCCAGCGTCGCCTTTTCCAGCGAAAGACCGGTTTCTTCTGCGATCACCTGGCCGCCCGTCAGGATCGCGATGTCTTCGAGCAGCGCCTTGCGCCGGTCGCCAAAGCCCGGCGCTTTCACCGCCACCGTCTTAAGGATGCCGCGGATGTTGTTGACCACGAGCGTTGCGAGCGCTTCGCCTTCAATGTCTTCCGCGATGATCAGGAGCGGCCGTCCCGCCTTCGCAACCAGTTCGAGCACCGGCAGAAGATCGCGAATATTCG